>CAKSZF010000110.1 GCA_934525405.1 uncultured Faecalibacterium sp. | reverse complement strand
ATCTTCGGCATGGTGTACACCGGCGGCTTCTTTGAGGGCGTGGACTTCATCACCGCCTTTGCGGACTGCAACGCCTCGGCGGGTCTGGTGCTGGGCAGCAGCATCGCTTTGCTGTTCACCTTTGTATTTTACCGGGTGCGCGGCGTGATGACCTTTCAGGACTTTGCCGCCTGCATCCCCGAGGGCTTCAAGGCCATGGTCAGCCCCATGCTGATTTTGTCCCTTGCATGGACGCTGTCCGGCATGACCGGTCTGCTGGGCGCAAAGTATTATGTGGCAAACCTGCTGGGCAGCTCTGCGGCGGCTTTGCAGTATCTGCTGCCGTTCATCATCTTCCTTGTGGCAGTGTTCCTTGCTTTTGCCACCGGCACTTCCTGGGGCACCTTCTCCATTCTGATCCCCATCGTCTGTCAGGCCTTCCCGAACGGCGAGATGCTGGTGGTGTCCATTGCCGCCTGCCTGTCCGGCGCGGTGTGCGGCGACCACTGCTCCCCCATCTCGGATACCACCATCATGGCCTCGGCGGGCGCGCATTGCAGCCATGTGAACCACGTTTCCACCCAGCTGCCTTACGCCATTACGGCGGCAGCCTGCTCGGCGGTGTGCTACGTCATCACCGGCCTTGCACAGGCAGTGCTGGGCAGCCGCGCAAGCCTGCTCACCTCGCTGGTGCTGCTGGTGGTAGCCATCGTGCTGGAACTGGCGGTGCTCAGCGTCATCCGCGCCCGCACCCGGGCAAAAACTTCCGGGGATGCTGTGTAAAAATTCCGCTATGCAGCGGGGCATTTTCGTGGTATACTGAACGTATAGTAAAAAAGTTGAACCATTGGAGGCGCATGACCCATGCTGGAAAAAGCTTTTCAGGACGTCTACACCAAATTCAAGCTGCATTTTTATCAGAACGTGTTCCAGCGTTTTGCCACCCGTGAGGCTACCCTGACCACGGTGGAGTCCTTCTGCATGGAGGGCATCATGGCCATGGGCGAGCCCACCATTGCGGAGTTTTCCCGCATGATGCAGATCTCCACCCCCAATGCGGCATACAAGATCGGCAGTCTGGTGAAAAAGGGCTATGTGGAAAAGATCCAGTCCACCACCGACCGGCGGGAGTACCACCTGCGCCCCACCCAGAAGTATATCGACTACTACAGCATCAGCTACTCTTACCTGCACACCGTAGTGGAGCGTGCCCGGCAGCGCTTTACCCCCGAGGAATGCGCAAAGCTGGAAGAAATGCTGAACATCGTGAGCACCGAGCTGATGCCGGAACTGGATATGCCGAAAAAAGGCGAGGAATAAAAACGATAAAACGGCTGCTGCACAAAAACGTGCAGCAGCCGTTTTGCGTTGGAGGAAACTCCCCCAGTCATCTCGCTTTGCTCGATGCCAGCCCCCTCTGAGATGGGGCCTTTGGCACGGCGGGAAAGTTTCCGGCTAAAGTGCAACGCTTGCGGGCGCGCCAGAGGCTCCCTCCTTGAGGGAGCTGGCTTTGCGTAGCAAAGACTGAGGGAGTTATAAAACCATAAACAGCGTACCGGCGGTGATGAGGGCGCAGCCGATGAGGCTTTTGGCGGTAAAGGGCTCGTGCAGCACCACAAAGGCCAGTGCAAGAGTGATGACCACGCTGAGCTTATCAATGGGCACTACCTTGGACGCTGCACCCACCTGCAACGCGTGGTAGTAGCACAGCCAGCTTGCGCCGGTGGCAAGGCCGGACAGCACCAGAAACAGCCAGCTGCGGCGGGAGATCTCCGCAATGCCGGTCTGGGTGCCGGTGAGGAACACCATGCCCCAGCTCATCAGCAGCACCACCGCCGTGCGGATGGCGGTGGCAAGGGTGGAGTTGACCCCCTCGATGCCGATTTTTGCCAGAATCGAGGTAAGGGCAGCAAACACCGCAGACCCCAGCGCGTAAACGAACCACATGGCAAACGCCTCCTTTTTGCCTCAGTATACGCCTTTGCGCGGCGGAATACAAGGCTGCGGGCAGGCGGGACGCGCCCTCTCAGGCGCTCCCGCGCCAGCTCTCCCGAAGGGAGAGCCAAGCCGTGAAGTCCGTTGCTAAAGTATTAAGTGCAAAGAGGAACTTTTCGGCAGTGGACTTGGCTCTCCCTTTGGGAGAGCTGGCAAAGCCGCAAGGCTTTGACTGAGAGGGCGTACACCGTTACCCTCGTTGCCAACGTATCAGGTGCAATGAGAAAGTGCCCGCCGCCGCACAAAACCTCCCCCCCTTCGGGGGAGGTGGCATCGCGCAGCGATGACGGAGAGGGTTCGCTCCCTCTCTGTTTTTTCAACCCATCACCTTTCCGGCTGATGGGTTGAAAAATTTTCGCCTTTCTGTACAAACGCACTGAAAAATTGTAGGATAAGAATGGAAAAGACGTCACTTTTATGCTTTACAACTTTACCTAGATAAAGTAAAATAAAAACAGAAGCCTTTCATGCTATGGGCGCGGAGGATGCCGCGCCGGATGTTTTTGTGTATAGAGACGCCGGAATTGTGCCGGTGCAGGGAAAGAAACGAGGGAGCGAAATGGAGTTCAGTCTGGAGCATTTGCAGCCAAAGGAGCGCGCCTCCTTTGCGCTGCGCAGCCTGTACGAGACGGCAGGCTGCCGCAAGTACCACATGGGACGGTTCGAGGAGTACAGCCTGTATCAGGAGAACCGCAGCTTTCTGTCGTCGGAGCAGGTCATCACCTTTACCGACTTTGATGGCCGTCTGCTGGCGCTCAAGCCGGATGTGACCCTGTCCATCGCCAAGACGGCGCAGCCCGCGCCGGGCGAGACGCTGCGGTACTACTACCACGAAAACGTCTACCGTCCCTCTGCCGAGAGCCACACCTTTAAAGAGATCTCCCAGATGGGTCTGGAACTGCTGGGCGCTGTGGGCGAAGCCGAGGTGCAGCAGGCGGTGTGTCTGGCGGCGCAGTCGCTGGCGGCGCTGGGCGCAGAGTGGGTGCTGGAAGTCAGCCACATGGGCTACCTGTTCGGCCTGTTCGATGCGCTGGGCGTGCCGGAGGCCGCCCGGGCGCAGCTGCTGGAAAAGCTGCGGCAGAAAAACGCCCACGAGCTGCGCGCCGCAGCGCTGGCTGCGGGGCTTTCCGAAACGGCGGCAGACGCTTTGTGCGGGGTGCTGGAGCTTTCCGGCGGCTACGCCGCTACCCTTTCCAAGGTGGCAGCGCTCTGCCGCAACCCCGCCATGACCGCCGCAGTGGCAGAGCTGACCGCCTTAGCGCCCACGCTGGGACAGGCGGGCGGCAGCATCCGGCTGGATTTAACTTTAGCCGGTGAGATGGAGTACTACAACGGCCTTGTGTTTCAGGGCTACCTCAAAGCCCTGCCCCGCCCGCTGCTGAAGGGCGGGCGGTACGACCTGCTGCTGCAGAAATTCACCCCCGGGGCGGGCGCCATCGGCTTTGCGGTGTATCTGGACGAGCTGGACCGGCTGAACGCGATGCCGCCGGTGCAGCATCAGGACACCGGCAAGGTGATGCTGAACGTGGCGCTGCCCAAGGGGCGGCTGGGCGACAAGGTGTACAACTTACTGGCGGGCATCGGCTACGGCTGCCCGGAGGACTACAACGCCACCCGCAAGCTGGTGGTGGAGAACCCGGCGGCGGGCATCCGGTATTTTCTGGTCAAGCCCAGCGACGTGGCCATCTATGTGGAGCACGGCGCTGCCGATGTAGGCATCGTGGGCAAGGATATCCTGACCGAGGCCGCCGCAGACGTGTACGAGCTGCTGGACACCGGCCTTGGCCGCTGCCGGATGTGCGTAGCCGCCCCGGCGGGCTACCGGGACGACCCCAGCCGCCCGGTGCGGGTGGCCACCAAGTTCGTCAACATCGCAAAGCGCTACTACGCCTCCATGGGGCGGGATATCGATATCATCAAGCTGAACGGCTCCATTGAGCTGGCACCCATCCTTGGGCTTTCGGATGTCATTGTGGACATCGTGGAGACCGGCACCACCCTGCGGGAGAACGGCCTGCAGGTGGTCACCGAGTTCATGCCCATCTCGGCGCGGTTCATCGCCAACAAGGCCAGCTACCAGTTCAAGCACCGGCAGATGGACACCATGCTGGAAAAGCTGCGCGACACCTTGCACAAGCAGGAGGAAGAGAAATGATAAAGCTATATAATTTTGACGAGCTGAAACCGGAGGAAATTCTGAACCGGGACATCCGCGCCGAAAAGAACGTAGAGGACGTGGTGGACGCCATCATTGCGGACGTGCGCACCCGGGGCGACGACGCCCTGAAAGACTACGCCCTGAAATTTGACGGTGCAACAATCGAAAATTTACAGGTAACGCAGTCCGAGATCGACGAAGCCTTTGCGGGCATGGACCCCTATTTTCTCGAGACCCTGCGGCAGGCGGCAGAGAACATCGAGCAGTTCCACCGTCAGCAGGTGCACAAGAATTTTGTGATGAACGACCGCCCCGGCATCGTACTGGGGCAGAAATATACCCCCATTGAAAAAGCGGGCGTCTATGTGCCCGGCGGCACGGCGGCGTACCCTTCCACCGTGCTCATGGACGTCATTCCCGCCAAGGTGGCAGGGGTGTCCGAGATCGTCATGACCACCCCCGCCGGGAAGGACGGCAAGGTGAACCCGGTCATTCTGGCCGCTGCCGCCACCGCCGGGGTGACCAAAATTTTCAAGACCGGCGGCGCACAGGCTGTGGCGGCGCTGGCCTACGGCACCCAGAGCATCCCGGCTGTGGACAAAATCGTAGGCCCCGGCAACATCTACGTTGCCACCGCCAAGCGCAAGGTGTTCGGCAAGGTGGGCATTGATATGATCGC
>CAKSZF010000109.1 GCA_934525405.1 uncultured Faecalibacterium sp. | reverse complement strand
TTTTCGGCGCTGAGCATACTGACCTGACGGTGCCAGTTGCCGCCGTGGGCGTCCTCCACGATGCCCCACTCCGGGGTCAGGACGGCGCTGGGCACCTCAGTTTTTACAGTGCCCCGCTTGGGGCTGGTGCAGATTGCCAGAAGCTTACCCATAGTTATTTATCCTCCAATGCGATACATCCCGCGGGTAGCGGGCATGGAACTATCGTTAAAATGGTGTTCCCGGGGCTTTGCCCAGATGGTCTCCCGGATAGCGGCCAGAAGCTGCGCATCGTCCGCGCCGCTGCGCAGCAGTGCGCGCAGGTCGCACCCGGTCTCGCTGGCAAGGCAGGGGCGTAAAAAGCCCTGACTGGTCAGCCGTACCCGGTTACAGGAAGCGCAGAACTTGCCGTGCACCGCTGCAATAAAGCCGATGCTGCCCTGCCAGCCCGGCACGGTGTAGTACACCGCCGGGCCGTCGCCCAAGGCGTGCTCCTGCGCCGGGGAAAGGGGCGCAAGTTCCGGCCAGCGCCGGGCAAACCGCGCCCTCAGCTCCGGGCCGGAGATGCAGGGCATGGCAGCGCCGTAGCCGATGGGCATCATCTCGATGAACCGTACCTGCATGGCGTTGTCCTTTGCCAGCGCGGCGAGCTGTTCCAGCTCGCCCTCGTTGACGCCCGCCTGCGGCACGCAGTTCAGCTTGACGGGCAGGCCGCTTTCCAGCGCCGCCTGCAAGCCCGTCTGCACAGCGGCAAAATCGTCCCGGGCGGTGATCTGCCGGAACACCTCCGGGCGCAGGGTGTCAAGGCTGATGTTCACGCTGTCCAGCCCGGCGTCCAGCAGGGCGGGCAGCTGCTCTGCCAGCAGCACCGCGTTGGTGGTCAGGGTAACCCGGCGGATGCCGGGGGTCGCTTTAAGCCCTGCCACCAGCTGCGCCACGTTCTTGCGCACCAGCGGCTCGCCGCCGGTCACCCGCACGGTGTCGATGCCGCACTGGGCAAACAGTGCAGCCAAGCGTAGAAACTCTTCGTAGGTCAGCACGGCTTCCCGCTCCAGCTTTTCCACACCGTCTGGCATACAGTAGCGGCAGCGCAGGTTGCACAGGTCGGTCACCGACAGGCGCAGATAATGGATCTCGCGCTGGTAACGATCAAACATAGCCGCCCTCCGCCCGGATGTAGTGGCCGCTCTTGCCGCCGGTCTTTTCCACCAGATGGATCTCGCCCAGCTCCATGCCCTTATCCACGGCCTTGCACATATCATAGATGGTCAGCAGCGCGGTGGAAACGCCGGTCAGCGCTTCCATCTCCACGCCGGTCACACCGCTGGTTTTTACAGTGCACAGGGCTTCCACAGCCTGCCGCTCGGGCAGCAGACGGAACTCGATGCCCACCTTAGTCAGCGGCAGCGGATGGCACAGGGGGATCAGCTCACTGGTGCGCTTGGTGGCCATAATGCCCGCAATGCGCGCCACGCCCAGTACATCGCCCTTTTTCACCGTGCCGCTCTGTACGGCGGCAAAGGCTTCGGCGTTCATGGTAATAATGCCGTGTGCAGTGGCTTCCCGGGTGGTGACGGGCTTTGCGCTCACGTCCACCATCACGGCGTTGCCGGCGGCATCAAAATGTGTCAGATTATTATCATTCATATTTTTTCACCTTAGTAAAGCTCCCCCTTCGGGGGAGCTGGCAAAGCCGAAAGGCTTTGACTGAAAGGGTTTCAGCAGTGCCCAAAGCCGCAGTTCGGCCAGTGGCACACTTCGCAGTTCAGGCACAAGCCGCCCTCACCCAAGCGGGCGATATCCTCGGCGGTGATGGGGTCATCCGCCAGCAGACGGGGCAGCAGCAGGTCAAAAATGGTGCGCTTGGCGTACATCACGCAGCCGGGCAGGCCGCACACCGGCACACCGTCCAGATAGCTGACAAGGAACATGGCTCCCGGCAGCACTGGTGCGCCGTAGGTGATGATATCGGCCCCGGTGTTCTTGATGGCCAGCGGGGTGCGGTCATCGGGGTCCACGCTCATGCCGCCGGTGGTAAAGATCAGTTCGCACCCTGCGGCCTTGGCCTCCAGAATGGCGGCGGTGATTCCGGCGGGGTCGTCATCGCAGACCTTATGGAAAACCATCTCACAGCCGTAGACGGCCAGCTTGCTTTGCAGGATGGGGGTGAATTTATCCTCAATACGTCCCTTGAACACCTCGCTGCCGGTGGTGATGATGCCCACCTTTTTGGCCTGCATGGGCAGCACGTTCAAAATCGGCTCTGCCCCGGCGGCAGCCTGCATGGCGTCCATCTTCTCCTGCTCAATGACCAGCGGGATGATGCGGGTACCGGCCAGCTTCTGTCCCTTTTTCACCGGCAGGTCGCCGTGGATGGTGGCGATCATCATCTGCGGGGTGCTGTTTACAGCCATCAGCGCTTTGCGGTTGATCTTCAACAGGCCGTCACAGTCCGCGATCAGCTCGATTTTACCCTCTTTCGGCGCAGTGCCGTGGATATTTTTGCCCGCAGCGGCCTTGTACAGCAGGGCGGCTGCTTCGTCCTCGTGAAGGATGCCGGGGTGCTTTTCCCAGACGTAGAGGTTCTCCTTGCCGATGGAAAGCAGCACGGGGATGTCCTCGGGCTGGATGACGTGCCCCTTGCGGAAGCGGGCATCCTTGTACTCGCCCGGGATGATCTGGGTGATATCATGGCAGAGCACCTGCCCTGCAGCGTCAACAGTACGGATCAGTTTCATGATGGCATTCTCCTTACAGCGCAGGCATCTGGGCTTCGATCCAGTCTGCCAGTGCCGGAATATCGTTCAGGTCAAAATCTGCGCCGGGGATATCCCCCACCACCGCCAGCGGCTGGAAGGAAGCGGGCGCATCCGAGATGGCGCTGCGCACCACCTCGATCTTCGGCCAGCCGCTGGATTTGAACCCCTCCAGCAGCACAAGGTCGTAGCCGTGACGCTCGAACAGGGCAAGCAGATCCTGCTCAGTCAGGCGGAATTCCTCGGTCAGCAGGTAGCGCGTGCCGGAATAGACCGCCACGCCCTCGGCACCGGCTTCCCGCAGACGGTAGCTGTCGGTGCCGGGCACGTCCGGGGTAAAATCGTGGCCGTCGTGCTTGATGACGCCCACCTTCAGCCCACGGCTGCGCAGCACGGGCAGCAGCTTTTCCAGCAGGGTGGTCTTACCGCTGTTGTGCCCCCCGCTGACAGCCAGCACCGCCGGGCGCTTGAGCGCCTGTGTCTCGGCCAGCGCCTGTTTTTGTTCACTGTACAAAGCAAAGCACCTCCACTTCCATGCCGGGTTCCACCGGCCCGCTGCCGGCAGGGATCTCCACCAGACAGTTGCAGCCCATCATGGCGGACAGCGCACCGGAGGAGTGTGCC
Organism: uncultured Faecalibacterium sp.; assembly: GCA_934525405.1. GTDB lineage: Bacteria > Bacillota > Clostridia > Oscillospirales > Ruminococcaceae > Faecalibacterium. The sequence continues at coordinate 1,453 of CAKSZF010000109.1, read as the reverse complement.
TCGGTGTTGCCTGCGCCGGGCAGGGTCACCTTGCCGCCGCAGGCAGTCGCCCGCAGGTAGCGGTTGCCCTTGCTGGCTTTGGCAAAACCGTTCGTCAGGGTGCAGACGGTGCGGGCGGGGATGCAGCTCTCCTCCCGGCGTCCGGCGGCGCGCAGCAGCGCAGGGATGGCGTACTGTTCCAGCGTCGCAGCGGCGGCAAAGGGGTTGCCGGACAGGCAGAACACCAGCTTGCCGCCCAGTGTTGCCGCCAGCATGGGGCTTCCGGGTTTCTGGGCTACGCCCTCCACCAGCAGCTGTGCGCCCAGCTTTTCCAGCACAAGGGGCAGGTAGTCCTTCTGCCCCACAGAGACGCCACCACTGGTGATGACGGCATCGCAGCGGGTCAGCAGCTCCTGCATTTTACCGGTGATGACCTCCGGGTCATCGGAGCACTGCTGCCGTTCCACGGCAAAGCCCAGCTGACGCAGCCGGGCTGCGTTCTGGATGCCGTTGGCATCGTAAATTTTACCGGGTGCCCACGGTGCGCCGGGTGCCAGCAGTTCGCTGCCGGTGGAAAGGATACCCACGGTCAGCGGGCGGCAGACGGCTACCTCGGCGTAGCCCTGCCCGGCCAACACGCCCAGATGGGCGGGGGTGAGCACCGTCCCGGCGGGCGCAATGACCGCACCGGCGGCTACATCTTCCCCCCGGAACACTACGTTTTGCAGCGGCTTTACGGCAGCATAGAGCTGCACGGTCTCTTCGCCGCTGTCGGTCAGTTCCTGCATCAAAACGCAGTCCGCGCCCTCTGGCAAGGGAGCTCCGGTCATGATGCGGGCAGCGCCGCAGCCGGGCAGCGCCGCAGCCGGGGCATCGCCCGCGTAAAGCTTCATCACCACCGGCAGGGTGACCGGGGTCTCCCGGCTTGCACCGGCGGTATCCGCGCTGTGCAGGGCGTAGCCGTCCAGCGGGCTGCGGTCAAAGGGGGGCTGGTCCATCCGGGCGCAGAGGTCAGCGGCGGCAATGCGCCCGCAGGCGGCCTCCAGCGGGATGGTCTCCGGGGACGGAGAAGGCAGAAGCGCTGCCGCGTCCAGCACGCTGCGCAGCGCCTGAACGGGGGAGCAGAAAGGCTGGTTCATTATAACTTCCTCCATAGACCCGCCGCTCTCCCCTTCTGCTATGGCTCAGACGGGGACACCGGCGGGGGTATTCTTTTTTCAAAAAAGGCAGGTGAAAAAGAAGCGGAGACGTCTTGACCGGAAAATCAAAACGCCTCCGCAGAATATCCCCACAAAACCGGCTGCGGCAGTTTGCAGTCTGCTACGCCGGTGGCAGCCTTTGGCTATGCGCCGTCCTTGCAGCGGCAGCACACAGCCAAAAAGCACCTGTGAAGATGGGAGGAGTTCTTTTTTTCAAATTGCAGCGTTTCTTCTGCGGGAAGGCGGTGGGGTTTCCCCCGCCACCCTTGAATGCC
>CAKSZF010000108.1 GCA_934525405.1 uncultured Faecalibacterium sp. | reverse complement strand
CAAATCGACCCGGAAAAGCTCATGAGCCTGTATTCCATCGTCTTTCAGGATGTGACCCTGTTTGACAACACGATCCTCGAAAACATCCGTCTGGGGCGCAAGGGGGCCACCGACGAGGAGGTTCTGGCGGCGGCAAAGCTGGCAAACTGCGAGGAATTTGCCGAAAAGCTGCCGGACAAGTGGAACACCAACATCGGCGAGAATGGCTGCGCTCTTTCCGGCGGCGAGCGTCAGCGCATTTCCATTGCCCGCGCCTTCCTGAAGGATGCGCCCATCATTCTGCTGGACGAGGCCACCGCCAGCTTGGATGTGGAAAACGAAACTGCCATTCAGGAGGCACTATCCCGGCTCATAAAAAAACAAGACCGTCCTCATCATCGCCCACCGGATGCGCACCGTAGCCGGTGCGGATCAGGTGGTGGTGCTGTCGGGTGGCATCGTGGCCGAGCAGGGCAGCCCGGCAGAGCTGTACGCCCGGAAGGGACTGTACACCCACATGGTGGATCTGCAGTCGGCAAGCCAGAACTGGACGATCTGAGAATGATGGCGGCTTTTATTTGGGAAAAAATCTTGCATTCAGTTAAAAACTGTGGTATATACATTATACGAAACACTATTTTGAAAGAACGCTCCACCGTTCAATGATGTATAAATGGGAGGTGCCTGCCATGACCGCCGTGATCTATGCCCGCTATTCTACTGACAGTCAGCGCGAAGAATCCATTGAAGGTCAGATCCGGGAATGCACCGCCTATGCGGAGAAGAACGGCTTCACGGTGGTGAAGCATTATATCGACCGTGCCGTTTCTGCAAAAACGGACAACCGCCCGCAGTTCCAGCAGATGATCAAGGACAGTGAGCGTGGCATCTTTGACATCATCATTGTCTGGAAGCTCGACCGCTTTGCCCGGAACCGCTACGACAGTGCCCGGTACAAGACTCAGCTGAAGCGAAACGGCGTGAAACTGGTATCGGCAACGGAAGTCATTTCGGCTGGCCCGGAGGGCATCATTCTGGAATCGGTGCTGGAAGGCTACGCCGAATACTACTCGGCTGACCTGTCTGAAAAGGTCGTGCGCGGCATGACCGAGAACGCTCTCAAGGGTATTTATAATGGCGGCACGATTCCGTTCGGATACATGATCGATGAGACCTGACATTACCAGCCCGACCCGCTGCTGGCTCCGTATCTGCTCACCACCAAGCTGTACTGCGGTAAGTGCGGAGCGCTGATGTTCGAAGAAAGCGGTGTCAGCCACACCGGGAAGATGTACACCTATTACAAGTGTGCTGCTGCCAAGAAGAAAAAGACTTGCGATAAAAAGGCCGTGCGGAAACAGTGGCTGGAAGATCTGGTGGTCAACGAAACCATGAAGCTGGTGGAAGATGACGCTTCCATGAATGCCATCATTGCCAAAGTCATGGAATTGCAAAATCAGGAAAGCACGGATTTGCCCATCTATGAAAAGCAGTTGAAAGAAACGGAAGTCGGCATCACCAATATGCTGAATGCCATCCAGATGGGCATTCTGACCAGCTCTACCAAGGAACGGCTGGAAGCTCTGGAAGATCAGCGGAAAGAACTGCAAGCCCGCATCGCAGAGGAACGGCTTGCCAAGCCGAAGATGAAAGAAGAGTTCGTCCGGTTTTGGCTGCTCCGTTTCCGCAAGCTGGATATGACCCAGCCGGAGCAGCGGCAGGCACTGGTAGACACCTTCATTAATGCCATCTATCTCTACGATGATAAGGTTCTCATTACCTTTAATTATAAGGAAGGTACCCATTCCATTTGACGGGTACACTTTAATTTCTCGGTTACGCCCTCGGCAATTTTCATCTGCTCCATGATGGTATCTAACCGTTCCTGTGCCTGTTCGTTCAGGTCTGCAAGATATGTCCACAATTCTCCGGTCAGTATCAATGTGTTCAATCTGGCTGGGTGGACTTCTCTTAAATATTCCCGGTGCATCCGTCCATACTTTCCGATGGGGCGGTGTTCTTCCGACAGCTTCAAATCCGGGATGTAGTAATCTCCGACAAGGATATAATCAATTCCGTTTTCTGTTATTCTTGGTTTCAATTCGCTCATGTTCCTTTAATTAGCCATGAACTGCGCCATACCCTCGCGCTCGATCTCCTCATCGTCCACGATCAACAGCGGATGTAAAACAATCTCTCCTTCTTCATCATTTTCACAGCATAGAAGCAGCCGTTCGTGAATGTCGGCTGCTTTTGTGCTATACTGGGGTAAAAAACACGCAGGAGGCGTTTTATTATGGCACTATGGATCAACGATGGTCTGCACGAGGCAGCGCAGGGAATTCGCTCGTTTTTACTGGTGGGACAGTCTAACATGGCAGGGCGGGGCGACCTGACCCCGGAGAATGCCATCACCGCCCCGGACTGCTTCATGCTGCGGATGGGGCGCTGGCAGCCCATGAGTGAGCCCATCAACGTAGACCGCGCGGTGGCAGAGGGTGCAGTTCCCCGCAGTGGCGCAAACCTTGCCGCCAGCTTTGCCGCGCAGCTGCAGAAAGAGAGTGGCGCAAAGATCGGCCTGATCCCCTGCGCCGACGGCGGCACCCGCATCAGCCAGTGGCAGCCGGGCGAAGTGCTGTTTGACCATGCTGTTTTTCAGGCGAAATTGGCTGCGCGGACTTCTGCGCTGACCGCGATCTTGTGGCATCAGGGCGAGAGCGACTGCCTTGCCCCGGAGCAGCTGGAAGCCTACCCGGAGCAGTTCTTGCGCACTATGCAAGCCTTCCGGGAAGAACTGGGCGATTTGCCCATCGTGGTGGGGGAACTGGGCTGCCCGGAAAACGGTTTCCACGGAACCCCGGCAGAACTGCTGAAGGAGTTCAACCGCCGCCTGCCCGAACTGGCCGCGCAACTGCCGAACTGTGCGGTGATCTCCGCTGCCGGGCTCACCGCCCGCCCGGACGGTCTACACTTTACCACTGAGAGCCTGCGGACGCTGGGTTTGCGGTATCTGGCAGCCTACAAGAGTCTGGTATAAATGCCGGATTTCTTCAGGAAAGCAGTCGATTTTCTGCAACCGCTTTTGGGTTTCCTATGCTACAATAGAGCCATAGAGAGGTGAACGAAAATGCTGTTTGGTTGGGAATATATGCCGGTTGGAGAAAAGATCTACGCTGCCTTCTGCGCCATCCAGTTTACCATGTGACATTCCCGGAGATACTTCAAAGCCCCCGGCCTGCTCTGTCAGGCCGGGGGCTTTGGTGATTGTACCCTGCGGGGCGGCCTTTGTTTTACGGCTGGGTCAGCGCCTCCGGCTCGCCGGGCTTATAGATGTGGGTCTTGGTCAGGCGGCGCATGGTGTCCTCGTGGTTGCGGCTGGCGTAGGCGGTGTACAGGATATCCATCACGTTCAGCTGGGAAAGGCGGGAGGACATGGCACCGTTGCGGAACAGGCTCTCGTTGGCGGCGACATACAGCACATGGTCGGCCAGCTGTGCCACCTCGGAGGGGTAGTAGCGGGTCACCGCGATGACCGGTGCGCCGCCCGCCTTCATCTCCTTGATGCACTGGATCATCTCCATGGTCTGCCCGGAGTAGGAGAACACGATGCCCACATCCTGTGCGGTGGCGTTGCGCGCCTGCAAAAGCTGCGAGTGGGAGTCCTCGTTGACCACGCAGGGCTTGTCCAGCCGCAGGAATTTCAGGTAGGTGTCCTTGGCCACGCACAGCGAGGAGCCGATGCCGAACAACAGCACCGTGCGGGCGTTGGCAATCAGCTCCACACATTGCTCCAGCTCGTCCAGCAGCAGCAGCCGCTGGGTGTCCAGCAGGCTCTGGATGTTCTTGTGGGTCACCTTGTCCACGATCTCCTGCAGGCTGTCCTGCGGGGTGATGTCCTTTTCCCGGTGGCTGCCGTTCTCGCCAAGGGTGGCAAGCTCCAGCGTCAGGGCGTGGCGCAGCTCCTTGTAGCCCTGAAAGCCGATGACCCGGCAGATGCGCACCACGCTGGAAGGGGAGGAGAAAGAGCGCCGCGCCAGATCCCGGATGGTAAGGGTGGTGGTCTCGTCCGGGTTGTCCAGAATGAACTGCGCGATCTGCCGCTCGGTGCTGCTGAGGGAGGGCTGCACCTCCCGCAGGCGTAAAAGAACGTTCTGCATATAGATACCTCTGTTGTATTTCAGGATGGATTGAACAAGCTGCACAAAAAAGTCGTACTTGTAAGCAAAAATTTCAAAAACAATGCTTGCATAAAACATTGTACCACAAAATAGTCTTTTTGTGGACATTTTGTTTGAAAAAGTTTATACTTTGGTCACAATCACGCCGCAAGGGGTGCGGCGGAAACTGGAGGTACAGGATATGGGTTTGAATCTGAGTGGGATGACCACCGAGACCCGCAACCCGCGCACGATGCAGCTGGACCAGATGTCCCCGCTGGAGATCGTGACTGTCATGAACGAGGAGGACGCTCGGGTACCGCTGGCCATTGCCAAGTGCCTGCCGCAGATCGCGCAGGCGGTGACATGGGCGGCAGAAGCCTTTGAAAAAGGCGGACGGCTGTTCTATATGGGCGCCGGTACCTCCGGCCGCTTGGGCGTGCTGGATGCTGCCGAGTGCCCGCCCACCTTCGGTGTGCCGAAGGAGATGGTGGTGGGGCTGATCGCCGGCGGCGAAAAGGCCTTTATCGAGGCCGTGGAGGGCGCAGAGGACAGCCGGGAGCTGGCTGTTGAGGATCTGAAAGCCCACGGCCTGACCGCAAATGACCTTGTGGTGGGCATTGCCGCTTCCGGCCGCACGCCCTATGTGCTGGGCGGTCTGGACTACGCCAAAAGCGTGGGCTGCCACAC
>CAKSZF010000107.1 GCA_934525405.1 uncultured Faecalibacterium sp. | reverse complement strand
ACCCAGCTGGCAGGGCTTTACCCCTGCGGCGAGGGTGCGGGATATGCGGGCGGCATTATGAGCGCCGCCGTGGATGGTCTGCGGGTGGCCCGCGCCATCATCAGCCGGTATGCACCGGCAGAAGGGTGAGAAAATTTTGATGAACGATCGTGAAAACGATAACCGGAATAACGAAGGCCGACAGGTACAGCAGGAGCTGGAAGACCAGCTGCGCGCCTTTGGCGACACCATGATCGATGCTTTTGCCCACGGCTTTGAGGGCAAGGGCATGGATATCGGTGACCGGGCGTGGGATGTGGGCAAAGCCGCCGTCCATGCCGCCAACTACGGCATCGGGGAGGCGGCAAAGGCCTTCCGGCAGGGGCGCAGAGGTTATTCCTATGGGGACACAAAGCAGCCCTTCCGCGAAGGTGCTGCGGATGCCGACCCCGCCGGGATGCCCGGCTGGTTCCGGCAGATCTTTACAAAGCCGGAGCCTACCCCGGTGGAAAATATCCGTATCAGCGCCAAAAAACGATATAGCGCAGGCTGCACCCTGCTGGCTGTGGGCATCACCTTTGCGGTAATCTTCGGTCTGGGCGGCATTGGCTGCATCGTGGCGGCGGAGGCCGTTCTGCCCGGCCTTATTACGGAGACCATGATCGGTGACGCGGTGGCCACGGCCGCAGAGGGCGTGACCTATACCTTTACCACCGGCGCTTCTATGGCCACGACGGTGCTGGAGATCACAGGCAATGTGTTGACCCTTGTTGCCTGCGGCTTTGGCGCGATGATCGCCGCCGGTGCCTCCCGGCTGTCGGCCTCCAAAAAGCTGCGCCTGCTGGCAGATGCAGCCGAAAAGCTGAACCTGCAAAAGGGGCTTTCGGTGGAGATGCTGGCAGATCTGACCCACCAGACCAAGAAAAAAACGCTGAAAAAGCTGCGCAGCTACATCCATAAGGGTTGGCTGAACGCATGGCTGGACGATGAGACTGAAACGATCTACCTGACGGCAGAGGATTACCGTGCCGCAAAGGAGGCGGCCGCCGCTGCTGCACCCAAACCGCAGCCGCAGCCGGAACAGCCGGAGAGCGGCGATGTCCCGCTCAATCTCGATACCGCCCGCCGCTTTGCCGCCGTGCTGGAAAAGGAACAGCAGCTCATGCAGGACGCACAGGCGCGGGAAGAACTGGCTGCGATGCACAAGACCACTACCGCCATCTGCGACTGGCTGGAGGCACACCCGGAAAGCCAGCCCAAGACCCGCCGTTTTGCGGAATATTATATCCCCACCACCCTCAAGCTGCTGCACACCTATAACGATGTGCAGGGGCAGCAGGGCGAAAATGCCGAGACCATCCGCCGGGATATCGCGGGCATCCTGCATACCTTGAATCAGGCGTATGAGAACCTGTATAACAATCTGCTTTCGGACGTAGCCATGGATATTTCTTCCGAGATCGCCGCTTTGCAGGGAATGCTGGCCAACGACGGCCTGACCGGGAGGGAATTTGAATGACCTACCGTGCTTGGGAACAAAAACCGCTGGACCGCACTGCTGTGCGGGAGTTGACTGCCGCCATTGCCGAGCAGGCAGCGGCACAGCTGGAAGAACAGGCCATGGACGAAGCGCCGTGGTCAGACGAAAAATATAAGGCCGTGCTGGCTGCGCAGCAGAAGGAAAACGCCCTGCTGGCGGGCATTCTTGCCGCCCGGGGCATCACCGACCCCGCTGAGGCGCTGACCTTGCTGGCAGGGGAGGAGGAGCTTTCCGACCCCGCCCTGCTGACCGATATGGACGCCGCCTGTCAGCGCATCTGGCGGGCCATTGATAACGGCGAGACCATCGCGGTTTTTGGCGATTACGATGTGGACGGAGTGACCGCTACCGCCCTGCTGTACCAGCACCTCAAGGGCATGGGCGCGACCGTAAAGTGTATGCTGCCCAGCCGCGAGGGGGACGGCTACGGCCTGTCCAAAAACGCCATCCAGTCCATGCACAACAAGGGCTGCACTCTCATTGTGACGGTGGACAACGGCATCTCTGCCGTGGAGGAAGCCGACTTTGCGGCTTCGCTGGGCATGGACCTGATCATTACCGACCACCATCTGCCGCCGGAGACTTTGCCCAAGGCTGTGGCCGTGGTGGACCCCCGCCGGGAGGACGACCACAGCCCCTTCAAGGGTCTGTGCGGCGCAGGCGTGGCGTTCAAACTCTGCGCCGCGCTGGACGGCTGCCCACCGGAGGAAATGCTGGATTACTGCGGCGACCTTGCCGCCGTGGGCACGGTAGCGGACGTGATGCCGCTGGTGGGGGAGAACCGTACCCTTGTCAAAGCCGGGCTGCGGCAGCTGCAACAGACCGACCGCCCCGGCTTTGGGGCACTTTTAGAGGAAGTCGGCCTTGCGGGCAAGCCTATCACCGCCGAAAATATCAGCTATGCCATTGCACCCCGCATCAACGCGGCAGGCCGCATGGATAACGCCGTCACCGCTTTGCAGCTGGTGCTCTGCGAGGACCCGGAAAGAGCCGGGGAGCTGGCGCACAAGCTGAACGAGATCAACGCCCACCGGCAGGAGACCGAGCAGCAGATCTTCAAAGCCGCCGAGGAATTGCTGGAACAGCAGCCTGAGCGGCTGGACGACCGCATCATGCTGCTGTGGGGGCGGGACTGGCACCCCGGTGTCATCGGCATCGTGGCGTCCCGGCTGGTGGAACGCACCGGACGCCCGGTCATCGTGGTCACCATTGATGAGCATGGCGAGGGCAAGGGCAGCGGGCGCAGTGTGCAGGGCTTCAACCTGCACGCCTGCATCGGCTCCTGCGCCGACCTTCTGGTGCGCTACGGTGGCCACGCCATGGCGGCGGGACTTTCCGTCCGGGAAGAAAACCTGCCCGAACTGCGCCGCCGCCTGAACGAGTGGGCGGCCCGGGAGTGCCCGGTGCTGCACACCCCGCCGCTTACCTGTGACGTGACCATCCATCTGGACCGTATCACGGTGGAAAGCGTGCGGCACTTGGATCAGCTGGCACCCTACGGAGCAGAGAACCCCACCCCGGTTTTCCTGCTGCAAAGTGCCGTGGTGGACGGCGTATACCCGGTATCGGAGGGGCGGCACAGCCGCCTGCGGCTGCGGCAGGGCAATAGCTGCCTGTACGCCGTCTGGTTCGGGATGCCCGCCGAGCAGCTGCCCTACGCGCTGGGCGATGTGGTGGACGCGGCGCTGAACCTTTCGGTCTACGAGTCTGCCCGGGGTGCACAGCTCTCCGGCCGCATCATCGACCTGCACCCGGCAGGGCTGGGCGCAGAGCTGGCACGGCAGGCTGCACTGGTGCAGGCACTGCGCCGGGGCACCCCCCTGACCGAAGAACAAAAGAAACAGATCGCCCCTGCCCGCACGGATATCATTTCCGTGTACCGGGAATTGCAGTCCCGCCGCTGGCACGCCGAGGACTTGCAGCCCCTGTGCGCAAAGCTGGGCGAGGAGCAGACCGGCAAAACGCTGGTGGCAGTTGCCGCTTTGGAGCAGGTGGGGCTGATCACCGCAGCAGAAAAAGGCGGGGCAAGGTTCTGGGAGCTGGTGCCGACAGCAGGCAAAAAGAACCTTGCCGATGCCCCCATCCTGAAATGTCTGGAGGAACTATAAATGCCTGAGGGAAAGAAAAATACTGCCCCGGTCCCGGCTCCGGTACGGGACGAGGATGGCTACTCTGCCAAGACCCATCTGCACCAGCCGGTGCAGGAGACCGCCACCGTAGCCGCTACGGCGCTGCTGGCAGACGCACCGGAGGGGGCGCTGCCCTCTGAGGTGCGCCCGGAGATCGTAACGTGGGAAAAGTTGTGCGAGGCCATTCAGGCCAGCGGCAAAGCCTACAATATGGAGATGATCCAAAAAGCCTACGAGCTGGCGAATAACGCCCACAACGGCGTGTGCCGCCGCAGCGGCGAGCCCTATATCTGCCATCCGCTGGCAGTCGCCCGGCTGGTGCTGGATCTGGGCATGGACTCCGAGAGCATTGCCGCCGCTCTGCTGCATGACGTAGTAGAGGACACCCCCACCACGCTGGACGACCTGAAAGCTGCCTTTGGCGAGGAAGTGGCACTGCTGGTGGACGGCGTGACCAAGCTGACCAAGATCCAGTTCTCCAATATTGAGGAACTGCAGGCCGAGAACCTGCGCAAGATGCTGCTGGCCATGAGCCGGGACGTCCGCGTGATGATCATCAAGCTGTGCGACCGGCTGCATAATATGCGCACCGGCGACGCTTGGCCGGAGCAGAAGCGCCGCGATAAGGCCCGCGAGACCATGGAGGTGTACGCCCCCATCGCCAACCGCCTTGGCATCCTGAACGTCAAGGAAGAGTTGGAGGACCGCAGCCTGCATTATCTGGACCCTGTGGGCTACTCCGAGATCAGCCGGATGCTCAGCGAGCGCTCCGGTGAGGAGTTTTTGATCAAGGTTTCCGGCGTCATCGAGCGCCGTCTGGTGGAAAGCGGCATCGAGGGTGCCACCATCAAGCGCCGGGTCAAGAGCATCTACGGCATCTACCGCAAGACCATCATGCAGAATAAGTCCTTCGACGAGATCTACGATATCTATGCAGTCCGTGTCATTCTGGATTCTCTGGCCGAGTGTTACAGCACCCTTGGCCTCATCCATGATATGTACCACCCGCTGCCCAACCGCTTTAAGGACTATATCTCCACCCCCAAGCCCAACGGCTACCAGAGCCTGCACACCACCGTCATCGGGCACGAGGGCATCCCCTTTGAGGTGCAGATCCGCACCCGCAAAATGGACGAGCAGGCCGAGTACGGCGTTGCCGCCCACTGGAAGTACAAGGAAGGCCGCGAAGGCCACGATAAGCTGGACGACCGTCTGGCATGGGTCAGCCAGCTGCT
>CAKSZF010000106.1 GCA_934525405.1 uncultured Faecalibacterium sp. | reverse complement strand
CCGGAGCAGATCGACAGCCAGACCGGCACCTTCGGCATCCCGGAAATGGGCACGAACTTCGTGCGCGGAATGCTGGTGGAGGCACGACCCAAGAATTTCTCGGAGCTGATCCAGATCTCCGGTCTGTCCCACGGCACGGACGTGTGGACGGGCAACGCGGACGAGCTGATCCGCAGCGGCACCTGCACCATTGCAGAGGTCATCGGCTGCCGTGACAGCATCATGCTGTACCTGCTGCGCAAGGGGCTGGAGCCCAAGATGGCCTTTGATATCATGGAGGCTGTGCGTAAGGGCAAGGTGGCTAAGGGCGGCTTCCAGCCGGGCTGGGAGGAAGCCATGCGGGAGCATGAGGTACCGGACTGGTATATCGAGAGCTGCCGCAAGATCAAGTATATGTTCCCCAAGGCTCATGCCGTGGCCTATCTGATGAGCGCCATCCGACTGATGTGGTACAAGATTTACAAGCCGCAGGCGTTCTATGCGGTGTACTTTACCGTGCGCGGCGATGATATCGACTACGAAGCCGCCATTGGCGGTGCTGCCGTGGCGCGTGCCCACATGGAGGCGGTCAAGCGCCGTCTGAAGGAGGAAAAGAACGCCAAGGACGAGGACGTGCTGGTCAGCTTGCAGCTGGTCAACGAGATGCTGAGCCGTGGGTACGAGTTCTTGCCCATTGAGCTGGGCAAGAGTCGTGGTTCCAAGTATGTGGTGGAGGACGACAAGGTGCGTCTGCCCTTCAGTGCCCTGAAGGGGCTCGGCGGTGCCGCCGCCGATGCACTGGAGCGAGTGACCATCCACGGCGAGGAATATATCTCGGTGGAGGAGCTGCAGCAGGCTTCCGGTGTGGGCAGTGGCATTCTGGACCGTCTGCGTCAGGTGGGTGCACTGGGCGACCTGCCCGAGAGCAGTCAGGTGAGCTTTTTCTGAATCAAAAAACGAGAGCCATTCCGCAGGATAAAGGGAATGGCTCTCGTTTTATTATATAGGGACAGCATCAAAAAAGCAGGGCAAGGCACAGTTTTGATGTGCCTTGCTCTGCATAAAGCAATGCCGGAACAGGGGAGTACTTACTCCACGCTGATCATATAGTAGTAAACGGGCTGACCGCCACGGATGTGGCTTACTTCCACATGGTTGGGGCACTTTGCCTTGACGATCTCGGTAACCTTCTCGGCGTCCTCGTCGCTCACGTCACAACCGGAAATGATGGTGACGAAGCTGGAATCCTTCTTGCACATACTGCGTGCCAGACGGTAGGTGGCCTTGGTGATATCGGTGGAGGTGGAAACGATCTTGCCGTTCTCCAGCGCCATGATCTCGCCCTTGCGGATGCGCTTGCCGTCATACTCGCTGTCGCGGGCGGCGTAGGTGATCAGACCGGTGGAAACCTTGTCGGCAGCAGCCATCATGTTGATGGTGTTGGTCTCGGCGTTCACAGAGGGGTCGAAGTTCAGCAGTGCGGTAATACCCATGGGCACGGTGCGGGTGGGCAGCACCACCACCTGACGGTCAGCCAGCTTCTGTGCCTGTTCGGCAGCCATGATGATGTTCTTGTTGTTGGGCAGCACGAACACGGTCTTGGCGGGCACGCTCTGGATGGCTGCCAGAATGTCCTCGGTGGAGGGGTTCATGGTCTGGCCGCCGGACACCACAGCGTCTGCTGCCAGATCGGTGAACACAGCCTTCAGGCCCTCACCGGCGGCAACGGCCACAAAGCCGTAGTCACGGCTGGGGTCCACGGCAGCATAGATGAACTCGCTGGCCTGAGAGGGGGCCTTCTCGGCAGAAGCCTGCTTTTCAAGGCTCTTGCCCTGCTTCTGGCGGGCAAGGAACTGCTCGTGCATATTCTCGATCTTGAAGTTGGTCAGGTAGCCGTACTTGATGGCCTCGCTCAGGATCTTGCCGGGGTCGGCGGTGTGAACGTGCAGGTTGATGACATCGTCATCCTCAATGCAGACCACGCTGTCGCCGTTGGACTCTGCAAAAGCGCGCATCTTGGCGGCGCTGGCACCCTCGTACTTGTTGATGAGGAACTGGGTGCAGTAGCCGTTGGTAATGTCCTCCACCTTCATCAGGTCGTCGGTGAACACGCCCTTACCGGCGTTTTCGGTGGACAGCTTTGCCTTGTTGGGGGCAGCCTCGCCGCCGACAATCATGTCCTCGCCGTGGAACACCTTGCCCATGCCCTCAAAGATGACCATGATGCCCTGACCGCCTGCGTCCACAACACCGGCCTTCTTCAGCACGGGCAGCAGGTTGGGGGTGTCCTCCAGTGCCTTCTGGCCGGCAGTCAGCACCACGTCCCACAGGGCGGGCACATCGGCGGCATCGCTGGCGGCAGCTTCCTCAGAAGCAACGCGTGCAACGGTCAGAATGGTGCCCTCGGTGGGCTTCATCACAGCCTTGTAAGCACCCTCAACGCCCTTCTGCAGGGCAGCCACGATATCGGCAACGTCAGCCTCTTTTTTGCCCTCCAAAGCCTTGGAGAAGCCGCGGAACAGCAGGCTGGTGATAACGCCGGAGTTGCCGCGTGCACCGCGCAGCATGGCAGAAGCAGCGGTCTTGGCAGCCTCGCCCACGGTGCAGCTGTCGTCCAGAGCCTCCAGCTCACGCACAGCAGCGCCCACGGTCATGCCCATGTTGGTGCCGGTGTCGCCATCCGGCACGGGGAAAACGTTCAGCTCGTCCACGCGGGAACGCTGGTTGTTGATGTTGTTGGCGCCGGAAATGATGGCGTCGCGCAGGATCTTACCAGAAATCATTGTTTTTACTCCTTAGTAACTGGCCGGAAAAGCCCGGCTCGGGTTTGCAGACAAATCAGGCGATGACGTCATCCACGGACACCACCACGCGGGCGACCTTCAGCCCGGTGGCCTGCTCCACCTCGTCCTTGACGCGGTGGGAGATGCTGCGGGCGGCGGTGGAAATGTTCAGACCGTAGCTGACGGCAATGTGCAGCTCGATGACCAGACGCCCATTCTGCTGGGTCACGCGCACACCCTTTTCCGGGTAATCGGAACCGTATACCATGCTTTTCACAGCGTCAGTCATATCACGGGGAGCCATGGCAGCAACGCCGTAGCACTGTTTGGTGGCTTCACCCACCAAGGTGGAAAAATACCCATCAGTAAAGCTGACATTCCCAAGCGGGAAACGGGAAGTGATCATAGTCGCTCTGCTCCTTTATGTTATTTTTCATAAAAATACACGCAAGGGTCGGGGGTATTGGCTGCGCAAAACTAAGCTTGCCTCAGATAAACACCCACCCTATTATACAACTTTGCACCGTGGTTGTACAGTTCAAATTGTTGGATTTACTGCTTTTTGCGCTCTTTTTGCATGATTTTTGTAAAGAAAAAAGAGCAATCTCCTTCGACAGCTTCCGCGCTGCTTTGCGCAGCGGGCGTGGTATGCTGAAGGCAGGCTGTGCGGAACCCATCAAAACGGAAAGTATGACAAATAAAGAAAAACAATTTGTGAATAAATTATAAAAGCTTCCTTGTCTAGCTTTCTTTGTCTATGAAAAAGTGCTAAAATAGAACTAGAGAGAGAAAGGGGCTGCCAGCCCCTTTCTCCATGATACTTCCCGGAATACGCCGGACGCACGGCACATTACATAGCGCAGGCAGACCTTTCCGACAGGCGTTGCCTATATAAAAAATGCGATAGGAGTTGTTGGCATGAACATTCTCTTTTTTCTTTCCCCAAAGCAGGATCTGATGTACGTTTACGATGACTTTACCCTCCGGCAGACGCTGGAAAAGTGGGAAAATAACCGCTACGCCTCCATTCCGGTGCTGAACCGCAAAGGCGAATATGTGGGTACGCTGACCGAGGGTGATATCCTGTGGGGACTGAAAAAATACCATGGTCTGGATCTGGAAGCCGCCGAGGACATCCCCATCTCAGAGTTTGCGCATAAGCGGGACTACAAGGCGGTCACGGTGACCACCAGCATGGATGAGCTGGTGGAAGCCGCCATGAACCAGAACTTCGTCCCGGTGGTGGATGACCGGGGCATTTTCATCGGCATTGTGCGGCGGCAGGCCATCATCCGTTACTGCTACGATAAATCCCGCAAGATTGAAATGACCCGCACCGGCCGCCCCGTAAAGGAGCTGGCTGGCGTACATTAAAGCAGATGCCGTTTTCGGCAGTGTTCATCCCGTAAAAATGTAGGCCCGGAAAGTCCGCAGACTTTCCGGGCCTACTCTGTTCAAGACAAGATTCTCGCTGAAAAAGGGCGCTGCACATTTACTGTGCAGCGCCCTCGTTGCTATTTATTACTTGTTACGGATGTACTCATCCATGGCCTTTGCGGCTGCCTTACCGGCACCCATGGCCTTGATAACGGTAGCAGCGCCGGTCACGGCGTCACCACCGGCGTACACGCCGTCGCGGCTGGTCTTGCCCTCGTCACCCTCGGTCACGATGCAGCCGTGCTTATTGGTCTCCAAGCCCGGGGTGGTAGAGCGGATCAGCGGGTTGGGGCTGGTGCCCAGGCTCATGATCACGGTGTCCACTTCCAGCTCAAACTCGCTGCCCTGCTTTTCAATGGGACGGCGGCGGCCGGAAGCATCCGGCTCACCCAGTTCCATCTCAATGCAGGTCATGGAGTGCACAAAGCCGTCCTCGTCCGGGTGGATGGCAACGGGGTTGCACAGGGTCTTGAAGATGATGCCCTCTTCCTCGGCGTGCTCCACCTCTTCCTTACGGGCGGGCAGCTCAGCCATGCCGCGGCGGTAGACGATGTACACGCTCTCGGCACCCAGACGCAGGGCGCTGCGGGCAGCGTCCATGGCCACGTTGCCGCCGCCCACAACGGCGACCTTCTTGCCGGTGCGGATGGGGGTCTTGCTGGTGGGCAGGTAAGCCTTCATCAGGTTGGAGCGGGTCAGGAACTCGTTGGC
>CAKSZF010000105.1 GCA_934525405.1 uncultured Faecalibacterium sp. | reverse complement strand
GCCTTTTCGTCCAGCGCCAGCACCTCGGGCTTATAATCAAAAAAGTGGTTCAGAATCGACATTATAACGTGATAGTTCCTTCCTGTTATTTTTGGCTCTTTGAGCCTTTGTGTTGCAATGCCAGTTCTTCCTTTCGGGAGAACTGGCATTTTGCGCAAAAAGCTTTATTATTTTTCGGGCACATAGCGGGCGTACTCTGCCAACTTTGCAAAGCCGAGACGGGTATAAAACCGCACTCGCTCCGGTGCGCAGAGGAATACCGGGCGCAGGCCTTCAGCAGCAAGGCTGTTTGCCATTTCCACAATGAGCCGCCCGCCGATGCCCTTGCCCCGCAGCGGCTCAGCGGTCTGCCCGCAGGCCATGTAGGCTTGCCCATTGCACAGGGCGTAAGCACCCACAGTGCAGACGACTGCGCTTCCCCGCTCCAACGCCCATGCCGCTGCCCTGCCCCGGCTGCGCTTTGTGCACAGTTCTGAGTAAAAGTCTGCCTGCCGGGTGAGGTCTGTGGGGTAAAGCGCCTGCGCCACCCGGGCGGCAGAAGCTTCCCGGCAGAGGGTCAGCTGCGCCCACAAAGCCTCGTCCACGGCGGGCAGGGGCAGCGGCCCAGCCTGCGGCAAACCGAACGCAGTCAGGGTTTCCGCCTTACGCCAGCCATCCGGTGGCGGGCAGACGGTCTCGTCCAGAATGGCACTCTCACACCCGCAGAAGGACAAAAAGCTTGCCAGCTCAGCGGGGTTTGCGTGCCCCGCCAGCCATGCCGTGCTGCCGGAAAGTTCCAGTGCCAGCGTGGGGCCCGCGTAGAACCGCCACGGCTGACTTTTGCGAAAGAGCGCACAGTCCAGCGGCAGCAGAGCGTCCAGCACCGGCAGACCCCGGCAGGCATTTGCGAACCGGGTACGGCGCTTTGCATCCTTTACCTGTGCGATCACTTGAGCGCGTTGACGATCTTTTTGAACTCGCGGCCGCGCACCTCAAAGTTGGGGTACAGGTCAAAAGAAGCACTTGCCGGGGACAGGATGATGATGTCGCCCGGCTTTGCGGCGGCACGCGCCAGTTCTACGGCGTGCTGCATATTGTCTGCGTGCTGAATGGGCAGCGCGGCTTCGTCAAAGCCGGAGCACTCCCGTACAGCCTGCTCGATGCGGGGGCCAGTCGCGCCCATCAGCACCAGATTTTTGACGTGGGCGATGATCTCCGGTGCCAGCGGCTCGTAGGGGATGTGCTTATCGTAGCCGCCCGCGATGAGGATGACCTTCCGGTCAAAGCTGCGCAGACCGGCGATGGTGCGGGTGGGGCTGGTGCCGATGGAATCGTTATAGTACAGCACGCCGTCCAGAGTACGCACCGGCTCAATGCGGTGCTCCACGCCGGTGAAGGTGCTGCCCACCTGACGGATAGCTTCTACGGGCACCTCGCCCCACACGGCAGCGGCAGCAGCCAGCAGGTTCTCGATGTTGTGCAGGCCGCGCAGCTTGACATCCTTCTGGGCAAGGAAGGGGGTCACGACGCCATCCTCGGCCATGCAGAGCATGCCGTCCTCCTTGCGCAGGAAAGCACCGTTGTCGGTATCGTGCAGGCGGGTGAACCACACCTGCTTGCCCTTGCAGTCTGCCTGCATGGAGCGGCTGATCTCGTTCTCATAGCCCAGCACGGCGCGGCAGGGTTGCTTCTGGTACAGCAGGATATTGCGCTTGGCATCGATGTATTCCTGCATATCTTTGTGGTGATCCAGATGATTCGGGGTCACGTTGGTGACCACCGCAATGTTGGGGCTTGCGTGCATACTGATCAGCTGGAAGCTGGAAAGTTCCACCACAGCTACATCCTCCGGGGAAACCTCCGGCAGCATGGGCAGCAGCGCTGCGCCGATGTTGCCGCCCAGATGCACCTTGCGGCCTGCGGCCTCATAAAATTTGGAGATAAGGGTTGTGGTGGTGGTCTTGCCGTCCGAGCCAGTCACGGCCACGATCTCGCAGGGGCAGAAGTCGAAGAACAGCTCCACCTCACTGGTGACCATGGTACCAGCAGCCATGGCATCCTGCAGGGGCTTTTCAAAGTAACCCACAAAGCCCGGGGTGCGCATGATGATGTCCTGTCCCTTGAAGCCGTCCAGATAGTTTTCACCAAGGCTCAGGTCAATGCCCAGCTCCCGGATGGTGGCGGCGTAATCGCCAAAGTCCTCTACGCTCTTTTTCTGGTCGCACAGGGTCACATGAGCGCCCAGCTCCACAAACTCCTTGATGAGGGTCTTGTGGCTGACGCCCGCGCCGATAAAGGCGACCTTTTTGCCCTGAATAAGCTGGGCAAGCTTCTGCTGATCTTTCTGCATAAAAACAGTTCCTCCTCTAATAGGATCATGGTACAACACCGCGCCGCACGGGCAGCGCAGGGATCACTTTGCTGTACCATTATAGTCCATTTGCGCCCAATTGGCAACGGAAAACCGCACAGTCTGCTTCAAAAAGCCCGATAAATTCACAAAAAGGCAATTGTTTTTTCTTCTGCTTTCTGCTACACTTGTCGTTGCAGAGCGCTTTTTGCCGTTTCTGCGCGAAGATGAACGGAATGAGGTTATTCTTTTTGAAACGATGGTTGCGTTTTACCGCAGCGGTGCTGGTTGCTGCGTTTCTTTTTGCCCTGACCGGCTGTGGCAGCTCCACAAACTCTGCCAGCTTTACATGGTTCGTGGACAGTATCCCCGCAAATCTGGACCCGCAGGTGGCTTCCGGTGCGTCGGATGTCATCGCCTGTGAAAACCTGTACGGCACGCTGGTACGCAAAAACCCGGACGGTGAACTTGTGCCGGAGCTCTGTGAGAAATGGACGGTCTCCCCGGACGGGCTGACCTACACCTTTACCCTGAAGGACGGTCTGACCTACGCAGCCGCCAAGGGTGCCGCCACAGAGTACGACATTACCGCCGAGGACTTTGTGTTTGCGTTCCGGCGCATTTTCCGCGCCGATACCGCCTCGCCCTATGCGGTGGAGTTTTCCGCCATCCAGAACAGCGCCGCCGTGCAAGCGGGACTGGCGGACGAAAGCAGTCTGGGCGTTTCGGCCAATGGGGCGCTGACGTTGGTGTTCCGGTTGAGCGAACGGGACGACAACTTCTTAGCAAAGCTGGCCATGCCCGGTGCAGCCCCCTGTGACGAAGCCTTTTTTGAGAGCACCCGGGGCACCTACGGGCTGACCGCCAAGACCACGCTTTCCAGCGGCAGCTTTTACCTGTATAACTGGACGACGAACGGCCTGTTTTTGCGGCGCACCGTGGAAAGCCCGCTGGTCGGCAGTCTGCGTCTGGTGCAGGACACCAGCGGCAGCGGTAAGAGCGCAGCCCAGCTTATTGCCGACGGCAAATGCTCTGCCGCGCTGGACGAGAGCGGCGAAGCCACCAGCTTACAGACGGTGAGCTATTCCGACACCACATGGGCGCTGCTGTTCAATGTAGCGGAGGGGTCGGTGTTCCAAAACCAGCAGCTGCGGCAGGCGCTGGCCGGCATTGCCCGGGAAAACGCCGATGTGCCCTCCAGCGGCCTGTACGCCGCCGCAAAGGGGCTTGTGCCGGAGGGGTTGACCGTGGATGGGTTGGACTACCGCGAGGCTGCCGGGAATCCCCTGCCCACCATCCCGGAGCCGAAAGCCTTGTATCTGGCTGCTCGGCAGGGCATGGCTACCTCGGATTTTTCCGGCGTGACCCTGCTGCTGCCCAAGAACGCTGGGCTGAGCGAGTTGGCCGATCAGATCAACAGCGCATGGCAGAAGGAGTGTTCCCTGTTCTTCTCGGTGGAAGAGGTGGAACAGGACGAGTTTGACGCCCGCATTGCCGCCGGGAAATACACCATTGCCCTTGCGCCCATCCGTGCCGAGGGTGGCAGTGTGTACCAGATGCTGCAGCAATTCACCGCCGCAGGCGGCAGTTTGACCGGTTACGCCGATACCGTTTATGCCGACCGGCTGGCTTTGAGTGCACAGCAGACCGGCAAAGCTCGCTGCGCCCTGCTGGCGCAGTGCGAGCAGCAGCTGCTGGAAAGCTGCACCGTAGTGCCTCTGATGGCACAGCAGAAGCGTCTGCTGCTGGCAAACGGCGTGCGCGACTTGGTATTCGACCCGTTTTTCCCGGTGCTGGACCTGACTTGGACAAAAATAAGCTGACCGCAAATTTCGTGCGGAAAAGCCTTGACATTCCTGCCCTGCTTTGTTACAATAATGGAGCACTTGCAGGGTTAGCTCATCCGGTAGAGCGACTGCTTCCCAAGCAGTAGGCGGCGGGTTCGAGTCCCGTATCCTGCTCCAGAATACAGCGGTGAAACGTTCGTTTCACCGCTTTTTTGTTTCATCTTGCTTCCGTTCGCAAATCATGCTATACTCCTATCAGCAGAAATGCCCGGGCGTTTAACGCCCTCCTCGGTTTTGAAGACCGTGCCAGCGCATTTCTGCTTTTTTATTGCCTTTGGCAGCATCCTGTGCTATGATAAAATGCAGAAAGCAGCTTAGGGGCGTTACTGCCCTGCTCGGTCTTGAATACCGTGGTAAGGCTGCTTTTATTTTTGCTTGTTTTCAACGGCAGACTGTGCTATACTTTGAACAGAGACCTCCGGCAATCTACTCCTTGAATCTTCAGATTCTGCGTGGGTACCACCGGAGGGCATCTATAAAGCCTTCCGGCTGTCTACTCCTTGAATCTTCGGATTCTACGTGGGTTTCGCCGGAGGCTTTATTTTTTGCTGCAAAAAACACTCCCGGGCTTTTTATGGAAAGTCCGGGAGTGTTTGCATCCACTTGATTTTTTATCGTGTTACTTTGCAACAAGCTCTGCAGCAAGGGCGTCCATCTGTGCCTCGGCGGCGGCGTTAGCGGCAGAACGGATGGTGACCACGTTCTCGCAGAGGGTGATATTTTTCATACTCTCCAGCTCTGCACGCATGAGCTTTGCAGCCATGGGTGCCCAAGTGCCGTTTTCCATCAGGCCGACGGTGCGGTTCTGGAAGCTCTT
>CAKSZF010000104.1 GCA_934525405.1 uncultured Faecalibacterium sp. | reverse complement strand
AAAGAGGATATCGAGGATCTGGGCACGGTCACCCTGAGCCGGGGCGGTCATGTCATCCACTGCCTGACCGTCATCGGCCAGATCGAAGGGCATACCGAAGCGCCGCAAGGGCAAAAGACCACCAAGTATGAGCACGTCATCCCGCAGCTGGTGGCGGTGCAGGAGGACCCCCGCATCGAAGGACTGCTGGTGCTGCTGAATACGGTGGGCGGCGATGTGGAGACCGGTCTTGCACTGGCGGAGCTGATTGCCAGCATCTCCAAGCCCAGCGCCACGCTGGTGCTGGGCGGCGGACACTCCATCGGCATCCCGCTGGCGGTCAGCGCGCAGCACAGCTTTATTGTGCCCACCGCCACCATGACGGTGCATCCGGTGCGGCACTCCGGGCTGATCTTAGGCGTGCCGCAAACCATGCACTGCTTTGAGCAGATGCAGCAGCGCATCACCGGCTTTGTAGCCGCCCACAGCGGCATGCCGGAAAAGCGCTACACCCAGCTGATGCTCCACACCGGGGAGCTGGTGATGGACATGGGCACGGTACTGGACGGACGCCGCGCCGTAAAGGAAAAGCTGATCGACGAGTTGGGCGGTCTTTCGGACGCGCTGGCGTGGCTGTATGGGGAGATCGAACGGGGGTAAAGTGTGTGTATTTGAACCCTCTCAGGCTCACTGCAAGGCGTGACTGAGAGGGTTTGTTCTCCGGCAGGTGCTGCCGCACAAATGCAAGGTCAATGTTCGTTCCATTTTCCTCAACAAAAACAACATTATGGTTTGCCATTTTTGCCCTTGCGTGGTACAATAGTAGAATCAATTATTGTGTCTATGGGAAGTTGGGGAACAGAGTAGAATGGCGACGAAAAAACGAAAATCAACGAAACGGCGTACTGCTGCCCGCCGTAAAAAGGCAGAGCAGCGGCTCCCGGCAGGGCTTGGCACCCTGTTCGGCGGCCTGCTGCTGATGGTGCTGGCCTTTGTGCAGGGCGATTCCGCATGGCGGGTGCTCCATGATGTGCTGTTCGGGCTGTTCGGCTGCGGCAGCTTTGTGCTGGGTGCAGCCGTGTGCTGTCTGGCCGTTTTGTACACCCGGGGCGAGGAGCTGCTGTCCCGCATCCTCAAGCTGGTGCTGGGGCTTATCTTTGTCTGCGGCACAGTCATCGTGTTTTCCGATATCCAGCCGCAGGGACTGTCGGCGCTGCAAATGCTTTCCACCTGCTACGCCAACGGCGTCAATGCATGGCTCTCCGGCGGCGCAATGGGCTTTGTGCTGGGCGGCGTGCTACTTTTGCTGTGCGGACGCCCGGCGGCAAACCTCATTATGATCGTGCTCTTGCTGTGCGGCAGCCTGTACATTTTTGATATTACTCCCGCCGAGGTCTGGGTCTGGCTGTGCGCCGTTACCGGCGGCCTCCACGCCCGCGGCGCTGCCTTTGCAGAGCAGAGCGCCGCCCGCCGCGCCGAGCGCGCCGCCATCCGGCAGGCCGAGCGGGAGATCGACGAGGAATACGACGAAACCGAGGACGAGCCGCTGGACGAGGAGGACGAGCCCGCCGGGCTGCACCTGGGGGTGCCGGACTGGATGTCCGGCGTGCTGCGCTGGGGACACAAGGTAACGCAGGAGATGGAAGCAGACGCTGCGGACACCGAAGCCGCACCCGCCGCCCCTGCCCAGCCGGAACCCGCCGCGCCGCCCATCACCCCGGTACGGGTCAGCGTTGCCCATCCCCGCGCGGCCTTTGACGTAGACCTTGGCCCCGACCACACCGCCCTCTCCGAGGGCGGCAGCGAGCCCATTGAGCCGCTGATCGTCGGGCCGGGCGGCACCTTCGGGCAGGACCCGCTGCGCCCTGCGCCCAAGCCCACGCCGCCGCCCATCGTGGCAGACCCGGTGGTCACCGCTGCGGCAGATTTCTTTGCCAAGGAGGCCCCGCAGCCGGAAGAGCCTGCCCCTGCTTTTGATACCCCCATCGTCCAGCCGACAGCGCCAGTAGTACAGCCGCAGATGCCGCAGCCGCCGGAGGCTGCGCCCATCCAGCCCGCCGTGCCCCGGGTGAGTGCCGAGAACGCTGTGGCGTTCCGCTCTGCACCGGACGAGGACGGCTGGATCAGCATCACCGCCGAGCCGGTGGAGGAAAAGGACATCAACTCGCTGGTGGCAGCAGCCATGGAAAAGCCCGCCGTCTCCGAGCAGGCAGCCGCTACCGCCCCTGCCGAGGAGACCGAGCCGGTGGACAGCTACGAGTATCAGTACCCGCCCATCGAGCTGTTTGAAAAGTCGCAGGAGGAGAGCGACCCCGGCGCACAGGAGGAGCTGAAGGCCAACGCCCAGAAGCTGGTGGACACGCTGGAAAGCTTCGGCGTGCGCACCCGGGTGCTGGATATCTCCCGCGGGCCCTCTGTCACCCGGTACGAGCTGCAGCCCATGGCGGGCGTGAAGATCAGCCGCATCACCTCGCTGGCAGACGATATCGCCCTGAACCTCGCGGTGGCAGATGTGCGTATGGAAGCTCCTATCCCCGGCAAGCCCGCCGTGGGCATCGAGGTGCCCAACCACAAAAAGACCCCCGTGTACATCCGCAGCATCTTTGAAAGCCAGAGCTTTCTGCGCATGACCTCGCCGCTGGGCATTGCCCTTGGCAAGGATATTGCTGGTGTGGCGCAGGTGACTGACTTGTGCAAGATGCCCCATCTGCTCATCGCGGGCAGCACCGGCAGCGGTAAATCCGTGTGTGTGAACAGCATCATCATGAGTCTGCTGTTCCGCTCCAGCCCGGAGGACGTAAAGCTGCTGCTCATCGACCCCAAGGTGGTGGAGCTGGCCGAGTATAACGGCATCCCCCACCTGCTGATGCCCGTGGTCACCGAGCCCCGCAAGGCCGCCGGTGCACTGGGCAGCGCGGTGCAGGAGATGGAGCGCCGCTACCGCCTGTTTGCGGAGAACAATGTGCGCGATATCAAGTCCTTCAACAAGCTGGCTGCCGAGCAGCCGGAGCTGGAAAAGATGCCCTACATCGCCATTATCATCGACGAGCTGGCCGACCTGATGATGGTGGTGGGCAAGGATGTGGAGGATTCCATCTGCCGCATCGCCCAGAAGGCCCGTGCCGCCGGTATGCACCTGATCGTTGCCACCCAGCGCCCCAGCGTGGACGTGATCACCGGCCTGATCAAGGCCAACATCCCCAGCCGCATCGCCTTTGCGGTGTCCAGTCAGGTGGACAGCCGCACCATTCTGGACGGTGCCGGTGCAGAAAAGCTGCTGGGTCAGGGCGATATGCTCTTTATGCCCGTGGGCGCACCCAAGCCCACCCGTATCCAGGGCACCTTTGTGCGGGATGAAGAGATCAGCCGTGTGCTGGACTTCATCAAGTCCAGCGCCACCGTGCAGTACGACGAAGCCATGATCGAGGCCATGGAAAAGCACGCCATTCAGGACGGCAAAAAGGGCGGCGGCGGTGCCGATGCCGAGGAGGACGCAGGCTCCGACCCCATGTTCAAACAGGCTGTGGACGTGGTCATCGACGCCGGTCAGGCCTCCACCAGCCTGCTGCAGCGCCGCTGCAAGCTGGGCTACGCCCGCGCCGCCCGCATCATGGACGAGATGGAACAAAAGAGCATTATCGGCCCCTACGAGGGCGCAAAGCCCCGCGCCGTGCTCATCAGCCGCCAGCAGTGGCTGGAAATGCAGATGAACCAACCGGAGGAATAATAAAGGAGCATTATGGAACATTCTACTCCCCAGATCTACACCGAATTTCTTCCCATCAGCCGGGCGGACATGGAAGCCCGGGGCTGGGAGCAGCTGGACTTTGTGGTGGTGGGCGGTGACGCCTATGTGGACCACCCCAGCTTTGGCACCGCCATCATCAGCCGCCTGCTGGAAGCCGAGGGCTACAAGGTGGGCGTGCTTGCACAGCCCCGCTACACCGACTGCGAGGACTTCAAGCGGTTCGGCAAGCCCAAATACGGCTTTTTCATCGGCGGCGGCAATGTGGACAGCATGGTCAGCCACTATTCTGTGGCAAAAATTCCCCGCGCCGAGGATGAATACTCCCCCGGCGGCAAGGCTGGTGCCCGCCCGGACCGCAGCGCCACCGTATATACAAAGCTTGCAAAACAGGCCTACCCCGACCTGCCGGTGATCTTAGGCGGTCTGGAGGCCAGCCTGCGCCGGTTCGCCCACTACGATTATTGGCTGGACACCGTACTGCCCAGCATTGCGGAGGACTCCGGCGCGGATCTCATCAGCTTCGGCATGGGTGAGCACCAGACCGTGGAGATCGCCCGCCGTCTGGCCGCCGGGGAGCCGGTAGAGAGCATCACGGACGTGAACGGCACCTGCTACCTGACCGATTTCGACCACCTGCCCCAGCGGTATGTGGAGTGCGCCGGTTTTAAAAAGGTTGCCAGCGATAAGACCGCCTACGCCAAGGCCTGCCGCATCCAGATGGACAATCAGGACGTGGTCAGCGGCCAGATCATCGTGCAGAAGCAGAGCGAAAAGTATCTGGTGCAGAACATCCCCGCAAAGCCGCTGGTGCGCGGAGAGCTGGACAAGGTCTACGCCCTGCCCTACACCCGCCGCTACCACCCCATCTACGAGAGCATGGGCGGCGTGCCCGCCATCCGCGAGGTGCAGTTCTCCATCATCCAGAACCGCGGCTGCTTCGGCGGCTGCAACTTCTGCGCCATCCAGCTGCATCAGGGGCGGCGTGTCACCAGCCGCAGCGCCGACAGCATCGTGGAGGAAGCCGAGCGCATGACCCACGAGCCGGACTTCAAGGGCTACATCCACGATGTGGGCGGCCCCACTGCAAACTTCCGGTTCCCCTCCTGCCGCGAGCAGATGCTGCGCGGCATGTGCACCGGCGGCAAGCACTGCCTTGCTCCCACTACCTGCTCCCACATGATCGTGGATCACAGCGACTACCTTAAGATCCTGCGCCGGGTGCGGGAGCTGCCGGGCGTGAAAAAGGTGTTCATCCGCAGCGGCATCCGGTTCGACTACCT
>CAKSZF010000103.1 GCA_934525405.1 uncultured Faecalibacterium sp. | reverse complement strand
GTGGCCACCTCGGCGGGGACGTCCAGCGTCAGCACGCCGTCCTTCTGGCGGGCGGTGTACAGCAGCTGCTTGCCCAGAAATCCCTTGACGGTGTAGCGTGCCTCGGTCTTTGCGGTGTCGGCCAGTTCGTCACCGGAGATCAGCATGATGTCGCCCTGAATGGGGTCGCCCTCCGGGGCACCGTAGCCGCCGTAGCTGGGGTCTTTTTCGCCCACGGCGGTGTCGGTCAACTCGTCGCCGGAAATCAGCATGATGTTGCCCTGAATGGGGTCGCCTTCCGGGGCAGCGTAGCCGTATTTGAGATCTGTGTCTTCTACAGCAGTGTTACCACTGTGCAGTGCGATGTCGCCCTGCACCATCTGCTCCTGCGGAGGCAGATAGCCCTCCACACAGGTGTCATCCACCTCGGCGGCAAAGGCACCCACGCTCAGCATGGCAGCGGCACACACCGCCACAGCGGCACAGCTCAGGGTACGGACAAACTTTTTGTTCAGCATCTTCATAGGAAATACCTCCTGAAAACGGCAGCCGCAGGGACTGCCTTGTTTTTTTTGCATCATAATCTTTTTTAAACCATGGTTCAGCTGCGGCGCATTCACAATGGAAAACCGCCGTATCTGCTTTGTAAACGGATACGGCGGCCGGATTATTGCAAAAGATTCAAAAATTTTTATTTTCAGGGAGTTTCTGGTTTGTTTTCGGTATCATCGCGGTTAAGGATATCCATGAACTCCTCGCCGGTGATGGTCTCTTTCTGGTACAGGTACTGAGCCAGCTCGTCCAGTTTGGTGCGGTTCTCGGTCAGGATACGGATGGCCTTTTCGTGCTGGGTCTTGACCAGATCTACCACCTTCCGGTCAATCTCGCACTGGGTCTGGGCACTGCATGCCAGCGAGGTATCGCCGCCCAGATACTGGTTGTTCACGGTTTCCAGTGCCACCATGTCAAATTCATCGCTCATGCCGTAGCGGGTCAGCATGGCGCGGGCAAGCTTTGTGGCCTGCTCGATATCATTGGACGCGCCGGTGGTGATGGAGTTGAAGGCCACCTCCTCGGCGGCGCGGCCGCCGGTCAGGGTGGCGATCTTGTTTTCCAGCTCGGCCTTGTTCATCAGGTAGTGGTTGCCCTCGTCCACCTGCATGGTGTAGCCCAGTGCACCGGAGGTGCGGGGGATGATGGTGATCTTCTGCACCGGAGCGGAGTTGGACTGCTTGGCCGCCACAAGGGCGTGGCCAATCTCGTGGTAGGCTACGATGCACTTTTCGTGGTCGGTCAGGATGGAGTTCTTCTTCTGGTAGCCAGCAATGACCACCTCGATGCTCTCCTCAAGGTCGGCTTGGGTCACGCTCTTGCGGCCTGCCCGCACGGCACGCAGGGCGGCTTCGTTCACAATATTAGCCAGCTCTGCGCCGGAAGCACCGGAGGCCATGCGTGCCACAGTGTTGAAGTCCACACCCGGGGCGATCTTCACCTTTTTGGCGTGTACCTTCAAAATCTCCTCACGGCCCTTCAGGTCGGGCAGCTCCACGGGCACACGGCGGTCGAACCGGCCGGGACGGGTCAGGGCAGGGTCGAGGGAGTCCGGGCGGTTGGTGGCTGCCAGAATGATGACGCCGGTGTTGCCCTCAAAGCCGTCCATCTCGGTAAGCAGCTGGTTCAGGGTCTGCTCGCGCTCGTCATTGCCGCCAAACTGGCCGCTGTTGCGCTTCTGACCGATGGCGTCGATCTCGTCAATGAACACGATGCAGGGGGCTTTTTCTTTGGCCTGCTTGAACAGGTCACGCACCTTGGAGGCACCCATGCCCACGAACATCTCCACGAACTCCGAGCCGGAGATGGAGAAGAAGGGCACGTTGGATTCGCCTGCCACGGCCTTGGCCAGCATGGTCTTGCCGGTGCCCGGAGGGCCTACCAGCAGAATGCCCTTGGGCATGGAAGCGCCGATCTCCTCGTACTTCTTGGGGTCGTGCAGATAATTGACGATCTCCTGCAGGTTCTCCTTGGCCTCGTCCTCACCGGCAACATCCGCAAAGCGGATGCCGTGGGTGGACTGCACATACACCTTTGCGTTGGATTTGCCCGCGCCGCCGAACATCATGGAGCCCGGGCCGCCGCCTGCCTTTTCCATCAGCTTTTTGTTCATCTGGTTGCCGATGAAGCTGAACAGCAGGATGGGCAGCACGAACCACAGCAGAAAGCTGAGCACCGGCGAACCCTGCTCCACGATCTCGCTGGAGAATTGCGCGCCGGCATCGTACAGGCGCTCGGTCAGGCCGGGGTCGTTCATCAGGCCGGTCTTGTAGATCTGCTTGTTGTCCTTATCTGTAAAAATGATCTGGTTGGACTGGATATCCACCTTGCCGATGTTCTCCTGCTCGGTCATGCTCATAAAGGTGCCGTAGTCTACCTCCTGCACCTGACGCTCGGCCAGCCATGGCATGACCACAAGGTTGATGACCAGCAGCACCAGCAGCACGATGGCATAGTAGATAGCCAGCGGCTTTTTGGATGGCTTGACTTCTTTCATGGAATGTTCCTCCTTCTATATAAAGTGGGCTTCCACCCGTTTGCTGCGTCCAGTATACCACACCTTACCGCCCGGCGACAGCGCAGCGAGGGCAACTTTGCAAAAACTTAGCAGTTTCTTAACAAAGAGGGCTAAAGTCGCTCAGTTACCATATTATAGGTGCGCAAAGGGCTTGCCGGATGAGGGGGCAGGGGAGCAACGACCTCAATTTTGCATAATTTACCCTATAGTATTATGAAATGCTTTCATCTTTATCCTGAACGAAACTTCTTGACACTTTCTGGCAGGCGTGCTAAAATTATCTCACTTTCAACAAAGCGCAAATGTGTTGACGGGGATAAAACGATCTTTCTTCTGCGTGCAGAGAGCCGCCGGGTGGTGCAAGGCGGGTGCAGAGAACTTCGGATACTGGCCCCCGAGCGGCAGAGCTGAACGGACAAGTAGGCTCTGACGGACGCCCACCGTTACAGGGGCAGCGATTCGCCGTTTTGGCCGATCGTGCAAAGTGGCTGTACCTGACCGTGCAGCAAGGAGAGTGGTACCACGGGTGCCCTGTAAAAGCTATTTACAGGCTCTCGTCTCTCAAGGTTTTCGCCTTGAAAGACGGGAGCCTTTTTGTATGATAACCCTCTCAGTTGCATGATGGCAAAAGCTCCCCCTTCGGGGGAGCTGGCAGCCCCGCAGGGGCTGACTGAGAGGGTTCGTCTCACCACAACATCAGGAGGACAACAGGATGATGGACGCTACCAAGTACGCACCGGGGTACTACCCGGTACCCGCCGGTTATGACAGCTGGGTAAAAAAAGACCATATTGAAAAGGCTCCCGCATGGTGCAGCGTGGATCTGCGGGACGGCAATCAGGCGCTGATCGTGCCCATGAGCCTTGCAGAAAAGCTGGAGTTCTTCCAGATGCTGGTGAAGATCGGCTTCAAGGAGATCGAGGTGGGCTTCCCCGCCGCCAGCGAGACCGAGTACGAGTTCCTGCGCACCCTGATCGAAAAGGACATGATCCCCGCCGACGTCACCGTGCAGGTGCTGACCCAGTGCCGCGACCACATCATCCGCCGCACCTTCGAGGCGGTCAAGGGCGCACCCCGGGCGGTGATCCACTTCTACAACTCCACCTCTGTGGCGCAGCGGGAGCAGGTGTTCCACAAGTCCAAGGAAGAGATCAAGCAGATCGCTGTGGACGGTGCAAAGCTGGTCAAGCAGCTCAGTGAGGAGTACGAGGGCAACTTCCTGTTCGAGTACAGCCCCGAAAGCTTTACCGGCACCGAGGTAGACTACGCCGTAGAGGTGTGCAACGCCGTGCTGGATATCATGCAGCCCACCCCGGAGCGTCCCATGATCATCAATCTGCCGGTGACCGTGGAGATGAGCATGCCCCATGTGTACGCCAACCAGATCGAGTATTGCGACAAGCACCTGAAGTACCGCGATAGCGTGATCATCTCTACCCACCCCCACAACGACCGCGGCACCGGCGTAGCCTGCGCAGAGCTGGCAGTGCTGGCGGGCGCACAGCGCGTGGAGTGCTGCTTGTTCGGCAACGGCGAGCGCACCGGCAACGTGGACGCCGTGACGCTGGCTATGAATATGTACAGCCACGGCGTAGACCCCAAGCTGGACTTCTCGGATATGCCCGCCATCTGCGCCACCTACGAGCGAGTGACCCGGATGCACATCTACGAACGCACCCCCTACGCCGGACAGCTGGTGTTTGCCGCCTTCTCCGGCAGCCATCAGGACGCCATTGCCAAGGGCATGGCGTACCGCAAGCAGACCGGCGAGCACCGCTGGACCTGTCCCTACATCCCGGTGGACCCCCACGACATCGGCCGCACCTACGACGCCGATGTTATCCGCATCAACAGCCAGAGCGGCAAGGGCGGTATCGGTTTTGTGCTGGAACAGAACTACGGCTACAATCTGCCCCCCAAGATGCGGGAGGCGCTGGGCTATAAGGTCAAGAGCGTGTCCGACCACAGCCACAAGGAGCTGAGTGCTGCCGAGGTGCTGCACATCTTCGAGGATACCTACCTCAACCGTGCAAAGCCGCTGAATGTGGTGGAAGCCCACTTTGCACAGGTAAACGGCATTACCGCCACAGTCACGCTGGAGCTGAACGGCCAGCGCAAGGTGGTCACCTCGGTGGGCAACGGCCGTCTGGATGCCGTAGCCAACGCTATCCAGAGCGCCACCGGCATGGACTTCCATCTGGAAAACTACTCTGAGCACAGCTTGGATGAAGGCTCTACCTCCCGCGCAGCCTCCTATGTGGGGCTTGTCTGGGGCGACAACACGGTCACATGGGGTGCCGGTACGGATACCGATATCATCGTGGCCGGTGTTCGTGCCCTTGTCAGTGCGATCAATAATCGATAAGGAAAACTCCCCCAGTCTGCTGCGCAGACAGCCCCCTCTGGGATGGGGCCTTTGGCAAAACCAGAAAGTTTTCCTTCTCGCCAGAGGCTCCCTCACCGAGGGAGCTGGCAGCACCGTCAGGTGCTGACTGAGGGAGTTTGGACAGCGTACTCATGTTTTGAAAGTAAAAAGGAGAAAACTACCATGGGAATGACCCTGACGCAGAAGATCCTTGCCGCACACGCCGGACTGCCGGAGG
>CAKSZF010000102.1 GCA_934525405.1 uncultured Faecalibacterium sp. | reverse complement strand
ATCGTAGGCCCCGGCAACATCTACGTTGCCACCGCCAAGCGCAAGGTGTTCGGCAAGGTGGGCATTGATATGATCGCTGGCCCCAGCGAAATTCTGGTGCTGGCAGACGGCAGCTGCAATCCCGCGTGGGTGGCGGCAGACCTGTTAAGTCAGGCCGAGCACGACAAGCTGGCAAGCCCGGTGCTTGTCACCGACAGCGCAGCCCTTGCCAAGGCGGTACAGGCAGAACTGGAGGTACAAATCCCGCAGCTGCCCCGCGCCGCCATCGCCCGCGCCAGCGTGGACGACAATGGCAAGATCATCCTCTGCACCGACCTGCACAAGGCCATCGAGGCCTGCAACATCATCGCGCCGGAACACTTGGAGGTCTGCGTGGAAGACCCCTTCGGGGTGCTGAACGAGATCCGCAACGCGGGCAGCATCTTCCTTGGCCGCAATGTGCCGGAGGCGCTGGGCGATTACTTTGCAGGCCCCAACCACACCCTGCCCACCAGCGGCACCGCACGCTTTTCCAGCCCGCTGGGCGTGGACGATTTCGTCAAGAAGTCCAGCTTCATCTACTACACCCGGGACGCGCTGGAAGCCGTTGCGCCCCGCATTGCAGACTTTGCCGAGCGCGAGGGTCTGCACGCCCACGCCCGCAGCGTGACCATCCGGTATGAGAAGTAAGAGGAAACCATTATGAGCCGTTTTCTTTCCCCTGCCCTGTCCGCTGTCACCCCCTACACGCCCGGAGAGCAGCCGCAGGATCAGCAGTACATCAAACTGAATACCAACGAAAGCCCCTATCTGCCGTCGCCCCGGGTGGTGGCAGCCGTAAGCGAAGCCGAGGTGGAAAAGCTGCGCCTTTACTCCGACCCCGCCTGTGCCCAGCTGCTGCGCACGGCAGCGGCGCATTTCGGCTTGCAGCCTTCCCAGGTCATGCCCGGCAACGGCAGCGACGAGAACCTGTTCTTTGCGCTGCGGGCTTTCTGTGACGAGAGCCACCCGCTGGCCTTTGCGGATATCACCTACGGCTGCTACGGCGTGTGGTGCGGTCTGCTGCACATCCCCACCCATATCATTCCGTTAAAAGAGGACTTCACCCTTGACCCCGCCGATTACCACGGCCTGCACGAGACCATCGTCATCGCAAACCCCAACGCTCCCACCGGGCTGTGCCTGCCCCGGGAGGCCATCGAGGGCATTTTGCAGGCGAACCCGGACAGCGTGGTCATTGTGGACGAAGCCTATGTGGACTTTGGCGGCGAGAGCTGTGTGCCTTTAATTGACCAATACGAAAACCTGCTGGTGGTGCAGACCTTCTCCAAATCCCGGCAGCTGGCGGGGGCGCGGCTTGGGCTTGCCATGGGCAACGCGGCGCTGATCGCTGACCTGAACCGGGTCAAGTTCAGCCTGAACCCCTACAACATCAACCGCCTGACCCTGAAAGCCGGGCAGGCTGCGCTGGAAGATACCGCCTACTTTGAAAAGACCCGCGCCGCCATTATGGACACCCGCGCATGGACGATGCAGCAGCTGACCGACCGGGGCTTTACCGTGCTGGACAGCCGCGCAAACTTTGTATTTGCCAGCACAAAACGGATAAACGGCGGCGTGTTATACAAAAAGTTAAAGAAAAACGGCATTCTGGTGCGGCATTTTGATGCGCCGCGCATTGAAAACTGGCTGCGCATCACCATCGGCACGCCGGAGCAGATGCAGGCACTGATGGACGCTGTGGACAAAATACTGGAGGTGTGACAATGGCAGAGCGCATGGTAACGCTGGAACGCAGCACCAACGAGACCCAGATCGAGCTGACCCTTGATCTGGACGGCACCGGCCGCTACGAGATCGATACCGGATGCGGCTTTCTGAACCACATGCTGGAACTGTTTGCCCGGCACGGACGGTTTGATCTGGTGCTCACCTGCCACGGCGATGTGCAGGTGGACTACCACCACACCACCGAGGACGTGGGCATTGCGCTGGGGCAGGCCTTTGCCCGGGCGCTGGGCGAGATGCGCGGCATCTGCCGCTACGGCAGCTTCCACCTGCCCATGGACGAGGCGCTGGTGCTGTGCGCGGTGGATCTTTCCGGGCGGTGCACCCTGAACTGGGACATCCGCTGCCAGACCGAAAAGGTGGGCGATTTTGACGTGGAGTGCGCCAAGGAGTTCTGGTACGGCTTTGCCCGCAGCGTGCCCGCCACCGTCCATTTTGTGCAGTTTGCGGGCGAGAACAGCCACCACATTCTGGAAGCCTGCTTCAAGGGCGCGGGCCACGCGCTGGCCGAAGCCGTGCGCATCGACGCGGCACACCGGGACGAGATTCCCTCCACGAAAGGACTGCTGGTATGATCGCCATTCTTGATTACGGCGTGGGCAACCTGTTCAGCCTGCGCTCCAGCTTGCAGCAGCTGGGGCAGCAGGCAGTGGTCACCGCCGACGCCGATACCCTCCGCGCCGCAGACCGGCTTATCCTGCCGGGGGTGGGCGCATTCGGGGATGCCATGGCAAAGCTTACCGCCACCGGCCTTGTGCCGGTGCTGAAAGAGCAGGCAGAGCACAAGCCGCTGCTGGGCATCTGCCTTGGGATGCAGCTGCTGTTTGAAAAAAGCTACGAATACGGCGAGCACGCCGGGCTGGGCTTTATCAAAGGCGAGGTCTGCCCGCTGGGACCCGACCTTACGGACAAAGGGCTGAAGGTGCCGCAGATGGGCTGGAACGCCTTGCACATCGTAAAGGACGACCCGCTGTTCCGGTACATCCGCGAAGGCGAGTATGTGTACTACGTCCACAGCTACTACGGCAAAAACTGCGCCGAAAGCACCCTTGCCGTCAGCGATTATTCCATCCCGGTCACCGGCGCGGTGCGGGCGGGGCGGGTGTACGGCACCCAGTTCCACCCGGAAAAGAGCGGTGACACCGGGCTGCGGATTCTCAAGGCGTTCAGCGAATTGTAAGCGGGCTCGCCCTCTCAGGCGCTCCCGCGCCAGCTCCCCCGAAGGGGGAGCCAGGGTCTAAGGCTCGTTGCTGAAGCTTTAGGTTCAATAAGAAAGTTTCCGGCAGTGCTCTTGGCTCTCCCTTTGGGAGAGCTGTCAAACCCGCAGGGTTTGACTGAGAGGGCGAGGACGCTAAAGGAGAAAACCATGCAATTATTTCCAGCCATTGACCTGCGGGGCGGGCAGGTGGTGCGCCTAACACAGGGCGACTACGACCGCATGACCGTTTACGGGCAGGACCCCTGTGCACAGGCGCGCAGCTTTGTAGCCGCCGGGGCAAAAAATCTTCATGTGGTGGACCTGGACGGTGCCAAGGACGGCACCCTTTCCAACTACGACACCATTGCCGCGCTGGCAAAGCAGGGCGGCTTGTACATCGAGGTAGGCGGCGGCATCCGCACCGAGGAGCGCATTGAAAAATACCTCTCCCTCGGGGTGGGGCGCTGCATTCTGGGCAGCGTGGCGGTGACGGATTTTGCCTTTACCGCCCGGATGCTGCAAAAATACGGCGACAAGATCGCCGTGGGCGTGGATGCCAAGGACGGCTATGTTGCCATCCACGGCTGGAAGGAGGTCAGCGCCGAGCCGGGCGTAGCCTTCTGCAAGCGGCTGGCAGAGGCCGGCTGCACCGCCATCATCTACACCGACATTGCCTGTGACGGCGCGATGCAGGGCACGAACCTTGCCCTGTATCGCCAATTAGCGGCAGAAGTGCCCGGGGTGGCCTTTACAGCAAGCGGCGGCATCTCCTCCGAGGGCGAGCTGCTGGAATTGCAGCAGATGGGTACGGCAGCGGCGATTCTGGGCAAAAGTTTGTACACCGGTGCGCTGGACCTTGCCCGCTGCGTGCAGTTGGTGCAGGACTGAGAAAGAGGGAGCTTTATGATAACCAAACGCATCATCCCCTGTCTGGACGTGCGCGATGGCCGGGTGGTCAAGGGCACGAACTTTGAGGGCATCAAGGACGTAGCCGACCCGGTGGAGATGGCACGGCTGTACAACGCCGCCGGGGCGGACGAGCTGGTGTTTTACGATATCACCGCCAGCTTTGAGGGACGTGCCCTCTTTACCGACATCCTGACCCGGGTAGCGGGAGAAATTTTTATCCCTCTGACCGTGGGCGGCGGCATCAACACACTGGACGATTTTGACCGGGTGCTGAAATGCGGCGCAGATAAGGTAAGCGTCAACTCCGGCGCACTGAAGGACCCCGGGCTCATCCCCGCCGCCGCGCAGCGCTACGGCGACCAGTGCGTGGTGCTTTCCGCAGACGTGAAGCGGGTGAACGGACAGTTCCGGGTGTTCGCCAAGGGCGGGCGCGAGGATACCGGCCGGGATGCGCTGGACTGGATCAGCTGGTGCGCCGCCCACGGCGCGGGCGAAATATGCCTGAACAGCATCGACACCGACGGCGTGCGCAACGGCTTCGACCTTGAAATGCTGGACGCGGTGGCTGCCCGGGTGAATATCCCCATCATTGCCAGCGGCGGCGCGGGCAAAAAAGAGGATTTTCTGGAGCTGTTCCACCACAAGGGCATCGACGCCGGGCTGGCGGCGGGCATCTTCCACCAGAAGCTGCTGGGTATCCGGGAGCTGAAGGAGTACCTGAACGCCAACGGCGTGGAGATGCGGCTGTAAAAAACACAAAAACACCTTGCATTTTTATCTTGAATACGATAAAATACACAATATCCCCATCCGGGGAGGGAGAACCGTCATGGAACTGAAATTTGATGAAAAAGGCCTGATCCCCGCCATCGTGCAGGATCACTACACAAAGCAGGTGCTCACCCTTGCCTACATGAACGCCGAAACGCTGGCGCTGACCATTGCCGAGGGGCGCACCGTGTTCTGGAGCCGCAGCCGTCAGGAGATCTGGCGCAAGGGCGAGACCAGCGGCAATGTGCAGCGGGTGGTGTCCATTACCGCCGACTGCGACGCCGATGCGCTGGTGGTAGAGGTGGTAAAGGACGGCCCCGCCTGCCACACCGGGGCAGAGAGCTGCTTTTTCAACGAAGTGTATGTCTCCCCGGAGCTGAAGCAGTTCAGCTGGCAGGGGCTGTATAACCTCATCAAGGGCCGCAAGGATACCCCCACGGAGGGCAGCTACACCACCTACCTGTTTGAAAAGGGCAAGGAGAAGATCCTGAAAAAGGTGGGCGAAGAGTGCACCGA
>CAKSZF010000101.1 GCA_934525405.1 uncultured Faecalibacterium sp. | reverse complement strand
TTGACCTCCACGCCGGTGCGCTGGCCAAGACCCAGCTTGTAGGCGTAGGCATCGTAGACGTCACTGGTCAGGCGGCGTCCCACATCGTAGAAGAAGATGTTGCAGCTCCACTTGATGGCGGTGACCACATCAATGTTGCCGCTGTGGCCGTGGCGGGTGCAGCGGGGGTGGTAGTCCTTATAATAGGTATACACACCGGTGCAGTTGACGGTGGAATACTGGTTGATGAGGCCGCTGTCCAGCGCCGCCACCGCCACCGCCGGTTTAAAGGTGGAGCCGGGAGTGTACAGGCCTTGCAGCGCCCGGTTGAACAGGGGCAGACTGGGGTCGGCGCTGTACTCGGAATAGTTGGTGGCATACAGGTTCTGGTCAAAGCTGGGATAGTTCGCAGCCGCCAGCACGCTGCCGTCCTTCACATCCAGCACCACCGCAGCACCGGCGGCGGCTTTCATATCGCCGGTGTTGTACACCCGGTTGATCATATCGATGTTGTTGGCAAGCGCCTTGTCCACCGCCCGCTGAAAGTCGCTGTTGATGGTCAGCTGCACGGTATGCCCCGGCTCCGGTACAGTGGTGATCTTGGTGTCCACGATCACACCGTCCGAATTGCGGGTGATGGTCTCCACACCGTCCTTGCCGCGCAGCTCGTCCTCGTACACGGACTCAAGGCCGGAGATGCCGATCACATCGTTCATGTTATAGCCTTTTTCCTTGAGCGGATAGGTCACCTGACCGTTTTCATCGGTCACCTTCCACTTTTCGGCGGTGATCTTGCCCACACGCCCCAGCACAGCGGGGAGGATATCGCCCTGCTCATAGCTGCGGGTGCTGGTCTCCACGATCTCCACGCCCGGCAGCGTGAGGGAATGTTCCTTGATGGTAGCCACCGTCACCTGACTGACGTTTTCAGCCATGACGAAGTTATTCACGTTGGAAAAAGCCTGTCGGTCCATCTCGTAATGGATGCCCGCCAGCACCCGCTGCCACGGCAGGGAGAAGCTTTCCAGATGGTTTTTCTCCACCAGCATCTCCATCACATCGTTGGCGGTGGCGTACTGCTGCAGGCCCAGCGTCTCCTTCATGTCTGCCAGCGTTTTCTGGTCGCTGGTGCTGTCGGCGCTGTCCGTAAAGGTATAGTTCCCGGCCGCATCCGGCTCGCTGATGAGCAGGGTGTCCAGCCATTTTTCATCGTTCTGGCGCAAAAGCTCCACGATCTGCTGCAGCATGGTGTCCAGATCCTGATCCCCCATCTGCAGCTTGTTCAGCACCACATTATAGCCGGTGCTGGTGGTGGCGATGCGCTTGCCAGTGCTGTCCACGATATTGCCGCGCGCAGCGGTGACCGTGAACTTATAATCCGTGGTGTTGGTGGCTTTTGCCTTGAAGCTGTCCCCATTGACCAGCTGCAAAAAGATCAGCCGGAAGGTATACAGCCCCATGATGATGCAGGCCACTGCGATGAGCAGCAGCATCCGCCGCATCACGACCTTGCGTTCATTTTCGTTCATCTGGTTCTCCTTTTACGGGTTAGACCACACCGTTGTCGATCCTGAACCCGTCATGGATGCGCTGCACCAGCCAGAAGGCCAGCAGCGCCGCCGGGATGGTCAGCACTGCACTGGGCAGTACAAAGGTGATGTACCGCAGCGCAGCGCCGGCATAACCCGGCATATAATAGAAAAACAGCCAGTCCAGCGAGAGCACCAGCAGTGCCGTCACGGTGCTTACGGCGGCAAAGTTGCCGGGGTTCACCTGCAAATACAGCTGCACCAGCACCGATACCCCAAAGCAGAGCAGCAGCAGTTCCAGCGCCAGCATACCCACCGTGCGCCCGGCGGCGTAGTCCCACAAAAGGCCGCCCACCGTGCCCAGCAGTGCGCCGGCAAATTCTCCCTCAAATACCGCCACCGCCAGACACAGCGGCAGCACCAGCAGCGGCTTTGCCTGCCCCAGCTGAAACAGCCCGGGCGTGGTCTGCAAAGCGGCGCACACAAACAGCGCCAGCACATAGCAGCCCCACTTCAGCAGCTGGCTGCGGCTGCGCTTGCGGCGAGATTCCATAGCAGTGTGCCCTCCTTAGTACGCAGTAATGATAAAAACGTGCTTGGCGGTGCGGGGGTCGGCACCGGGGCGCACCACCGCAATGGAGGATTTGCCGCTGGCCTCCGGTACCACATCCTG
This sequence comes from uncultured Faecalibacterium sp., assembly GCA_934525405.1. Taxonomy (GTDB): domain Bacteria; phylum Bacillota; class Clostridia; order Oscillospirales; family Ruminococcaceae; genus Faecalibacterium. The sequence goes on along the minus strand of CAKSZF010000101.1, from coordinate 3,010 downwards.
CACCGTACCCACCAGAAGATCCGGCGGGAACACCCCGCCCAGACCGGTGGTGATGACCTGATCGCCCGCGCGGGTCTCGGTGCTGCGCTCCAGATTGGTCAGGGTGCACAGGCCGTCCACCGCATAGGTGGTATTGCCGTTCAGGATGCCGTTTTCCCGGGTGCGGGAGACCACGCCCGCCGCATTGAAGCTGGGGTGCAGAATGGTCATTACCTTGCAGCTGGTCGGGTCGGCCTCCACCACCATGCCCAGCAGATAGCCTCGGTCGCTGATAACAGCATTGTTCACCGCCACACCGTCTGCGGTGCCTTTGTCCAGCGTAAAGCTGCCGAACTCGTCCAGCGGGTCACGGCCGATGACAAAACCAGATACGTAGGTGGCATTGCTGTTCTTTTCCTGAATGTTAGCCAGCGCCTTGTATGCTTTATTCTCAGCCTTGAGGCGGTCGTAGTCCACCATCTGCTGGCGCAGCTCAGCGTTTTCCGCTTCCAGCTGCTCGTTCTGCTCCATGACTTCATCGATGCTGGTGTATTTTTCCCACACCGCACCCACGCCGCCGCTGACCACAGCCGCCGCCTTCTGGAAGGGGGTCAGGATCACGCCCAGCAGCTCCTGCGGGGCGGCGGTCAGGCGGCCGTTGGCACCAGCGTAAGCCATGATGCCCACCAGAAATACCGCCACAGCCACAAGGATCTTAAATTTCCAAGTATCAAAAAAATCTTTCAAAGGGTCCTTCCCTCCTGTCGGGATGCCCGCGTCCTACCGCAGGCTTTTGCATGAAAAAAGCGCGGACAGCCGTGCCATCCGCGCAAGATGCAGTGTTTGCAGCGGAAAAACGCACAGCTGCTGTGTCTGAAACTTTTCCGCATTTAAAGCAGCACTCTCCGCAGAGAGCCGCTCTTACATATGTCCTCCATCGGTGTCCAGCACATCATGCAGCACGTCCACATGATCCAGCACCGCACCGGCACCCTTGGCCACACAGTCCAGCGGGTCCTCCGCAATATGCACATCAATGCCGGTCTCGCTCTGGATCAGCTGATCCAGACCGCGCAGCAGAGCGCCGCCGCCGGTCAGGGTGATGCCGCGGTCGATGATATCTGCACTCAGTTCCGGCGGGGTGCGCTCCAGCGTCTCCTTGATGGCAGTAGTGATCTTGACCAGACACTCCAGCAGCGCACCGCGCACATCCTCAGAGTGCACCACGATGTTCTTGGGCAGACCGTCCACAAGGTTGCGGCCCTTGATCTCCATGGTCAGCTCCGGGTCCAGCGCATAGGCAGAGCCGATCTCGATCTTGATCTGCTCGGCAGTGCGCTCACCGATGAGCAGGTTGTACTTGCGCTTGATAAAGGCGATGATGGCCTGATCAAACATATCACCGGCCATGCGCACGCTGCGGGAGGCCACGATGCCGCCCAGAGAGATGACGGCGATTTCAGCCGTGCCGCCGCCGATATCCACGATCATGCTGCCGGTGGGCTCGCTGATGGGCAGACCTGCACCGATGGCAGCAGCCATGGGCTCCTCAATGACAGACACCTGACGGGCACCGGCCTTCAGGGTAGCCTCGCGCACAGCGCGGCGTTCCACCTCGGTAACGCCGGAGGGGATGCAGATGACCACCCGGGGACGGGAGAACATACTGTTGCCGCAGGCCTTTTTGAGGAAGTTCTCCAGCATATTGGCCGTGATGTCGAAATCGGCGATGACGCCGTCCTTCAGGGGACGCACTGCCACGATGCTGCCGGGGGTACGGCCGATAACAGCCTTTGCCTCGCCGCCCACGCATCGCACCTCGTCAGTCTTGGTGTCCACCGCCACGACCGAGGGCTCGCGCATGATGATGCCCTTGCCCTTCATGTAGACCAGAGTATTGGCAGTACCCAGATCAATGCCAACGTCCTTTGACAGAAAACTCATTGTTCCAAATCTCCTTACGATCGTTCCTTAAATCTATCCCAGAATGCCGGACAGTCTGCGGTAAACAGACCCTCCTGCGCAGAATAACACGGTTCTATTATAGCCGCAAGTGCTTCATTTCTCAAGCGTTTCGGCAAGTTTTCTATCATTTTTCCATTTTTCTCACAAAAAATGCGCCAGCAGCTGTACGGTGCGGCTGACCGGCAGCCCCATAATGGTGTAGTAATCGCCCTCGATGCGATCCAGCCATAGGGCTGCACGCCCCTGAATGGCGTAGGCACCGGCCTTATCGTAGGGCTCCGGGGTAGCGGTGTAGAACGCGATCTCCTCCTCCCCCAGCGGGAAAAAGGTCACCTTGCAGCTGTCCACAAAATGCTCTGCCCTGTCCCCTTTTGCAATGCACACACCGGTGTGCACCTGATGGGTCTTGCCGGAGAGCGCGCGCAACATCCGCTTGGCGTCCTCGGCATCGTGAGGCTTGCCGAATACGGTGCCGTCCACATCCACCACGGTGTCGCAGCCGATGACCACGGCATCCGGGTGCTGCTTTGCCACCGCGAGGCACTTGCCGATGGCCAGCTGCTCCACCAGCTGCGCCGGGGTGGGGGCGGTAACAGCGCTCTCGTCAAAATCGCTGACGCAGACCGTGAAATCGGTGGTATACAAAGAAAGCAGTTCCCGTCTGCGAGGGCTGCCGGAAGCTAAGATCAGGTTATTTTCCTTCATTTTCTCCGTGTTCCCTTCTTTAACGGCCGGTAGAGCCAAAGCCGCCCGCGCCGCGCTGGGTGTCTCCCAGCTCCTCGGCAGGCACAAAGGCAGCGGTGTACACCGGGGCGATGCACAGCTGCGCCACCCGCTCGCCGGGCTGGATGGTGTAAGCCTCGGCCCCCAGATTGACCATGGGCACCTTCAGCTCGCCGCGGTAATCGCTGTCCACCACACCCACACCGTTAGCCATGCAAAGACCGTGCTTGATGGACAGACCGCTGCGGGCATACACCAGCGCCACACTATGGGCACCCGGCAGCTCGATGGCAAGGCCGGTGGGCACCAGCACCCGCTGCATGGGGGCAACGGTCAGCGGTGC
>CAKSZF010000100.1 GCA_934525405.1 uncultured Faecalibacterium sp. | reverse complement strand
CTGTACACCATCACCGACGGCAAGATGGTCGGTCTGGCCGAGGCTCTGGCTGCCGGTCAGTCTGCCGCTATCTACGACGTCTGCCTCAAGACCATGGGTAAGGTTGGCGTGGCACTGGCTATGATCGGTGTCGTTATCTGCCCCATCACCTCTGGTGATACCGCCTTCCGTTCCGCTCGTCTGACCCTGTCCGACTGGCTCAAGATCGATCAGGACAGCTACGTAAACCGCCTGAAGCTCTGCATCCCCGTGCTGGGCGTTGGTGCTTTCCTTGGCATCGGCAACGCACTGGGCTTCATCAACTACACCGTCATCTGGCGTTACTTCAGCTGGACCAACCAGACGCTGGCTATGATCGTCCTGTGGGCTGCTTCCATGTACCTGTTCAAGGAGAAGAAGAACTTCTGGATCACCGCCGTGCCTGCAACCTTCATGAGCGCTGTGTCCTGCACCTACTTCGTGCTGGCTCCCGAGTGCCTGGGCAAGATGATCAACACCTATGCAGACGGCAAGCTGGTGGCTTACAACACCGCCGTTGCTTACCCCATCGGCATCGTCTTTGCCATCGCAATGCTGGCTCTGTTCCTCCATGCTACCAAGAAGCACTCTGCTTCTAAGGCATAAGGAACTGACGGCTCTATATTTCCGTAAGTAACTTGCGCCCGCCGCTGCCTGACCGTACAGCGGCGGGCGCTGTTTTTTAAAAAACAAGGCTTGCAATTGCCCCCGCCCCGTGGGAAAATAGGGGCGTAGAATTTAAAGCAAAGAAGGGAACTACCCATGATTTTCAAACCCGCACAGCTGGGCATGGCAAAGCTTGACCCGCAGGAGCTGGAGGCAGACAAAAAAGCCTGCCGCAAGATCGGCCCCTGCGGCGTAGGCAAAAAGGCGCTGTACCTGAACAGCTTTTACATCGACCGCCGCTATTATCTGCCTTACAGCAGCATCACCCGGGTGTTCAAGCGGGTGGCTATGAGCTCCGGCGGCTTTTCCGGCAAGGGCGTGTTTGCCTCCATGGCCTATCTTGTGGTAGAGTACGACGGCGGCAAGCAGAAGCAGTGCAACTTCAAGGACGAGCGGGACGTGGACGCCCTGCTGGAAGTACTTGCCAAGGAGCAGCCGCAGCTGCATCTGCTCAGCGCTGCCGGTGAGCAGGCGCTGGAGAAAAAGGCCGCCGAAAAGGCCGCCCGCAAGCTGCCGGAGCTTTCCGAGGACGCGCAGCACAGCCTTACCGTGCTGCGCCGGGCAAAGGAGTATCTGGACGCAAAGCCGGAGCTTTCCGCTGAGCTGAGCGCCGCCGAGCGCCGCAAGCGTGCGCAGCTGCAAAGCAAGCCGGTGTACCGCTATGTGGCGCTGGCTATCTTTGTGCTGGGTGTTGCGGCGGCAGTCTACGGCCTGTACTCCGTGTTCAGCCACACCGGCAGCTACGGCGTGTACTTTGCGCTGTTCGGCTTTGCCGCCATCTTCCTATTTTCCAGCTACAATATGCTGCCTACCGCCCATAATAACAACAACGCCATCATGAAGCGTGCGGACAAGGCCGAGGCAGCCATGGCAGAGTATGTCAAGCACTACCCCCACGGCGCTTTCCCGGTGAAAAGCTGGTACGCCCACCCCATCGTGCTCAAGCAGATGATGGACGCCGTGGAGGAGGGCCGTGCCGTCACCGTGCCGGAAGCACTGGACGCAGTCAAGGCGCGCCTGAAGAGCCTGAACGCAGACGTACAGGTGGAGCAGGAGGAATACGACGAGGTGGTGGTCATCAAGGCCCTGTTCCTCAACCACGATTATCAGTAAAATAGTTGAAAAAGTCCCCCGGGAAGATCCGCAGATTTTCCCGGGGGATAATTTTTATATCATATTTCCTTTTACGCCGTCACGGGCTTGCGGAAAATCGCCATTGCACGCTTGTAACAGCTGGCGAAATAGGCGATTTCTGCCAGCGCAGTCAGCGTCCAGCTGCACGGGTACAGCAGGTACAGCGCCGGGATGGTGTGGAAGTGGGCAAAGATGGTGTACACCCAGATCACCCGGAATACGCACGAGCCCAGCACCACGATGACGGTGGGCACCACCGTCTTGCCCAGCCCGCGGGAGGCGGCGATGGTGCAGTCCATAAAGGCGGAGACGCAGTAGGCAAAGGCCATCACAGCTACGCGCTTCATGCCGGCATCAATAACGGCGGTTTCGGTGGTGAACAGCGCAAGGAAGGCTGGCCCGCAGAAGAACAGCGCCGCGCCCAGCACAAGCCCCACGCCGAAGGAGTAGCCCAGACTGATGAAGTAGCTCTTCTTCACCCGGTCAGGCCGTCCCGCGCCGTAGTTTTGGCTCATAAAGCTGGCGCAGGCCATGTAGAAGGCCGCCATGCAGTCGTAGATCAGCCCATCCGCGTTGGCGGCGGCGCTGTTGCCCTTGACCATCAGGGAGTCAAAGGAGTTGACGCCCGCCTGAATGAACAGGTTGGCAATGGCAAAAATGGCATTCTGCAATCCGGCGGGCACGCCCAGCGCAAGGATGCTCTTGGCCTGCACCGGGTCCAGCTGCAATTTGTGCGGGTCCAGCGCGTAGCAGTCCTGCACCCGGGTCAGCGCCCGCAGGATCAGAAAGGCCGAAACACACTGGCTGATGGCACTGGCCAGCGCCACGCCCACCACGCTCAGATCGCACACGATGACAAAGAACAGGTTCAGCAGAATGTTCAGGGCACCGGCAATAGAAAGGTAGAGCAGCGGCTTTTTGGTGTCGCCGATGGAGCTGAACACCGCGTTGCCGAAGTTGTACAGCGCCAGCGCCGGCATACCCAGAAAATACACCCGCAGATACAAAATCGCGCCGGGCAGCAGATCCTCTTTGGTGTTCAGCAGCCGCAGCATGGCGGGGGAGCCCAGCAGGCCGATGAGCAGCAGCACCACACCGGCAACGGCGCTGATGATGGCCGCCGAGTGGACGGTCTTTTCCACGTCCTTGGGGTGGCGTGCACCGTAAAAACGCGCCACCAGCACGTTGATGCCGTTGCTCAGGCCAATGAGAAAGCCGGTGAACAGGGTCACCAGCGTGCTGGTGGAGCCCACGGCGCCCAGCGCCGTAGACCCGGCAAAGCGCCCCACCACCGCCACGTCCGACATATTGAACAGCACCTGCAGCAGGTTGGAAAGCGCCAGCGGCAGACTGACCAGAAAGATCTGCTTGGCCAGAGGGCCTTCCGTCAGCGTATTCGTTTGAGAAGCCATACTCTTTTTTCCTTTATCCTATATATCCCTAAACCGTGCCCGCGCACACCGGGGCACAGCCTCTATTATAAGGCACTGCGCCGCTTTTGCAAGATGGATTCGATAAAATAAATAAAAAGGACTGCTGCACAAAACCTGTGCAGCAGTCCTTGGTGCGACCGGGAGGATTCGAACCTCTGGCCTTCCGGGTCGGAGCCGAACGCTCTATCCAGCTGAGCTACGATCGCAAATGCCGTACCCCTTTGGTGGGTACAACACAGTATAACACATCGGGATGCAAAATGCAAACGAAAATCGTCAACCCTTCCGGTTTCTCAGCCAGATGCGGTGCAGACCATCGGTGATCAGGGTCTCGCGGTAGTGGATGTGGGTGCGGCAGGCCTCCCGGATGGAGCGGGGCAGGTCGCCGGTGGCGTAAAAGGCGGTCTGCGCGCCCAGCTCGGCGCAGAAGCGGTCGGCCAGACCGTCCAGCATACTGGCCGTGCCCAGCACGAAGCCGTTCTGTAAACAGGCCGAGGTGCTCTTGCCCAGCACCGAGTCCGAGGCGCGGGCGGCAGGGTCGATCTGGGGAAGCTGAGCAGTTTTCTGCACCAGCGCGTTCATGGAAAGCTGCGGCCCGGGCAGGATCACACCGCCCACAAGCTCCTGCTTGGCGTTCACCGCCATCAGGGAGATGGCGGTGTCTGCCGAGATGACCACCAGCGGCCCGGGGCACTCTGCCAGCGCCGCCACCGCGCCGCACAGCAGCTCTGCGCCCAGCTGCGCGGGGTTGTCCAGCCGCAGCTTGATGCCGCTTTTCAGCCCCGGCCCCACGGTCAGGATGCGCGCCTTGCATAAAAGCTGTAAGGCCGCCAGCACCCGCCCGCTGAGCATGGGCACCACGCTGCCCAGAATGCCGCCCTCGATCTGCGCCGGGGATGCCCCGTACAGTTGTAACAGGTTCACCAGCCGGATGGCGTATTCCTCCACCGTGGCAGCGGGGTCGGAATGCAGCCGCCCGCAAAAGATGAGGGTGTCTTGCTCGTAGCCGCCCACAGTAATGTGGGTGTTGCCGATATTGACGGTGAGGATCATGGGTCAGGGCTCCTTTCGCGGCGCTTTATAATGTATATAATATATAATAGCGCACCCGCCGCCGATACGCAAGGCTTTTGGTGGGGGAGGGAGGAGAGGACGAACCCTCTCAGGCGCTCCCGCGCCAGATTCCCCCTTTTGTCACCTATGGTGACATCTTCCCCCGGAGCGGGGGAAGTCTTTCCTCAAAGGGAGAGCCAAGCTGTAAAGTTCATCACTAAAGTATTAGGCATAATGAGGAGGTTTCCGGCAGTGCACTTGGCTCTCCCTTTGGGAGAGCAGTCAAGCCCGACAGGGCTTGACTGAAAGGGCGCACGCCGTTAGCCCTATCGCTAAAGTTTCAGGTGAAATAAAAACTTTCCCGCCGCGCCAGAGGCTCCCTCCCCGAGGGAGCTGGCAAAGCCGTAGGCTTTGACTGAGGGAGTTTACCCCACCGCAAAGAAATTGGAAAAAAGATGTCAAAAAGTGTTGACAAGCGCCCCGGTGTGTGGTATTATACTTGAGCGCCAAGCGCTGAGACAAAAGAATGACTTCTGAAGCCTCAGCGAGAAGCCCTTGAAAAGAACCAATGAACGTTCAAATGTTCCGGTTAGCACCGAGAAACTGCTGAACGATTCAAGTTCAGAAAAGTTCAAAAGCTTCTCAAAAAAGTGCTTGACAAAAAACCGCTTCTGTGGTAAAATAATCAAGTCGTCAGCCGCAAGGCTGCGGCGCACAGGACCTTGAAAATTGAACAATATCGAAAGAACTTGTAACGGAACCTATATTCGTGTTGGAAAAACACGGTAAACAATTCCAAACAAAAGTAATTCACACAGGACGCAAGCGATTGCGTGCTGAGCGAAAACAAGATTTAACACTTTTAAGTGATAAATATCATTTATAAAGAGTTTGATCCTGGCTCAGGACGAACGCTGGCGG
>CAKSZF010000099.1 GCA_934525405.1 uncultured Faecalibacterium sp. | reverse complement strand
AACGCGGGCGAGATCGTCACCCTGATCGGTGCAAACGGCGCGGGCAAATCCACCACCCTGAAAACCATTTCCGGCCTGCTGAAGCCCCGCACCGGCGATGTGTTGTACAAAGGCAAAAGCATCAAAGGCGTGCGCGCCCACAAGATCGTGGAAAGCGGCCTTGCACAGGTGCCGGAGGGACGTCATGTGTTTTTGCACATGACGGTGGACGAAAACCTTGACATGGGTGCCTACACCCAGCCCGCCGCTACCATTGCCGCCAACAAGGAAAAGGTGTTTACCCTGTTCCCACGCCTGAAGGAGCGCCGCAAACAGCTGGCGGGCACCATGTCCGGCGGCGAGCAGCAGATGCTGGCCATGGGGCGTGCGCTCATGAGCAACGCTTCCATGCTGATGCTGGACGAGCCCTCCATGGGTCTTTCGCCGCTGCTGGTGCAGGAGATTTTTGACATCATCCGCGACATCCACAAGGAAGGCATGACCATCCTGCTGGTGGAGCAGAACGCGCAGATGGCGCTTTCGGTCGCCGACCGCGCCTATGTGCTGGAGACCGGCCGCATCGTCATGGACGGCACCGGTGCCGAACTGCTGACCAACGAGCGCGTCCGCAGCGCCTATCTGGGCGGGTAAACGGAACGATCAAAAAGCAGAATTTTTTGAAACCAAAATGCAAAAAGCTGAGCACCTGTTTTTTCACAGATGCTCAGCTTTTTTGTACGCATTACCGTTTTGTGTTAGCCCTCAATGCCTCTTGCTTTTGCGCTGAACTCGCAGCCGCAGTAGTCCTGACGGTACAGGCCGTACTGCTCCGAAAGCTGTAGGCTGCGCAGATAGCCGTTGTGCTTTTTAAAGTCTGAGGGCAGGTGCCTGACCCCGAATTCGGCCTCCAATTCCTGCCCGATGGCGTTGATGCGGGCGGCGTCCTTGTGGGGGCTGATGGACAGGGTGGTGGTGAACCAATCAAAGCCGTTGTCCCGGGCGTACTGCGCCGCACGGCGCATCCGCAGCCGGTAACAGACGGTGCAGCGGCTGCCGCGCTCCGGCTCGTTTTCCAGCCCGGCTACGGCGGTGTAGAACTGCTGCGGGTCGTAAGTGTCCTCCACCACGGTCACCCCCAGCGGGTGGGCTGCTGCCACAAACTTTTGCAGCTCCTCGCCCCGGCGGTGGTACTCTGCCGCAGGCCATGTGTTGGGGTTATAGTACAGCACCGTGATCTCAAAATACCGGCATAGCTGTTCCAGCACGGCACTGGAGCAGGGACCGCAGCAGGCGTGGAGCAAAAGCCGCGGGCGGGTATCGCCAAGGGTTGCCAGCACGGCGTCCATCTGCTGGGCATAGTTGCGTTGTGTTGCCATTGGTATCATCCTTTGCTATAATGGTCTTGCCTACATTATAGCATATTTTACGATGAAATACAGGAGGTTCCCCCCATGACGGAAGAAAAGATCGCCCGCATCAATGCGCTGGCCAAAAAGAGCAAGACCACCGGCCTGACCGAGGCCGAAAAAGCCGAGCAGCAGGCGCTGCGGCAGGAGTATCTGGCCGACATCAAGGCCAGCCTGCGCAGCCAGCTGGAGCGCACGTCCATTCAGGAGCCGGACGGCACCATCCACAAGGTGACCCGCCGCACCGACCTGACCGGGGAGCGCAGCTGAGAGCGGAAGAATCGTTTGATTTCGGGGTACAGAGACGCCTGCGGGCGTTTCTGTGCCCCGTTTTTACAGGCGGTGCCGCAAGGCTTCCCCGCACGCATTTTTGCCCGCTTGCATAGGATGGCGCACAGCGGAAAAGGGGAGATGATGGCATGAGACAGACAAAGCGGTTTGCGGTGGTGGGCAGCGATGCCCGGCAGGCGGCGGCAGGGCGTGCACTGGCGCGGGCGGGGTATACGGTGGGCGGCGTGCAGCAGCTGCCGCAGGCAGACTGCATCCTGCTGCCGCTCCCGCTGGAACAGGCAAACCTGCCGCTGGCGCAGCTGCTGGGCGCGGCAAAGCCCGGCGCACTGGCGCTGGGCGGCAAGGTGACGGAGGAGGCAAGGTCCATTGCCCGGGGGGCAGGGGTGGAGCTGGTGGATTACTTTGCCCGCCCGGAGCTGACCGTGTATAATGCCATCCCCACCGCCGAGGGCTGCATCGGCATTTTGCTGGAACGGCGCAGCCGTACCCTGTGGGGTGCAGCGGTGCTGGTGCTGGGCTTTGGCCCGGTGGGGCGGGCGCTTGCGGCGCGTCTGGCGGCACTGGGGGCGCGGGTGACCGTGGCGGCACGCCGCCCGGTGCAGCGGGCGATGGCAGAGGAGCAGGGACTGCGGGCGGTGCCGCTGACAGAGCTTTGTGCAGCGGCCGCCGCCTTTGACACGGTGGTGAACACCATCCCCGCGCCGGTGCTGACGGCGCAGGTGCTGGCAGCACTGCCGAAAGGGTGTCTGATCGTAGATCTGGCCTCAAAGCCCGGCGGCACAGACTTTGTCGCCGCCCGGCGGCTGGGGCACACGGCGCTGCACGCGCTGAGCCTGCCGACGGTCTGGGCACCGGAAACGGCTGGGGAGGCGCTGGCACGCACGGTGCAAGCCATTTTGCAGGAGCGGGAGGGGAAGAAGATATGACCACAGAGAAAAAGGGCTGTCTTGCTTTTGCGGTGTGCGGCAGCTTTTGTACGTTGGAGGATGCCTTGGGCGCGGCGCAGGCGCTGACGGCACAGGGCTGGACGCTGCTGCCCGTCATGAGCTTTGCCGCGCAGCAGAATACCCGGTTCGGCACCGGGGAAAGCTGGCGGCAGCGCTTACAGGCCGTTACCGGGCAGCCGGTGCTGGACACCCTGCAGGCGGTGGAGCCGCTGGGTCCCCGGCGGCTGGCGCAGGCGCTGGTGGTCGCCCCCTGCACCGGCGCAACGCTGGCGCGGCTGGCGGCGGGGCTTTCGGATACGCCGGTGACCCTTGCAGCCAAAAGCCTGCTGCGGGTGGGCAGTCCGGTGGTGCTGGCAGTCTCTACCAACGACGGCCTTGGCGCTTCCGGAGAAAACATGGCGCGGCTGTGCCAGCGCAAGCACTATTACTTTGTGCCCTACGGGCAGGATGACCCCTTTGCCAAGCCTCAGAGCCTGAAGGCAGACCTTGCCCTGCTGCCCGCCGCCGTGGACGCCGCTTTGCGGGGCGAGCAGCTGCAGCCGGTGCTGCTGGGACAAAGGAATGCGTAAATCTCTTTTCAGCGGGGAGAAAATGTGGTATACTCCAAATGATGCCTTATTGGCTTAAAACTGAAAAGCGGAGAATACCAGATGAAAAAATTTACCGCAGCACTGTGCACTGTGCTGCTTTTGATAGGTGCTGTGCTGGTGCCCGGCGCGGCAGCAGCCGGCCCGGCGCTGGCAAATACCCGGGCATACTGCATCATGGATGCAGACACTGGCCTTGTGCTGGCGCAGCAGAATATGGACGAGGAACTGCACCCCGCCTCCATTACCAAGGTGATGACCCTTGGCCTTGCCTGCGAAAAGGCGCAGGGGGATTGGGACGACGTAAAGCTGACCGTGACACACGAGGATGTCTACTCGCTGGCGGGCACGGATTCCAGCCACATCGCCCTGCTGGAAGGGGAAGAAGTCCCCTTGGTGGATGCACTGTACGCCACCCAGATGGCCAGCGCCAACGATGGTGCCAACCTGCTGGCAGAATATTTCGGCGGCGGCACCATTGCGGACGGTGTGGCGGCCATGAATGCGCAGGTGGAGGAGCTTGGCCTTGCCCACACCCACTTTTCCAACCCCCACGGCATCAGCGATGAGGATCACTACACCAGCTGCTACGATATGGCGCAGATCCTGCGCTGGGCATTGCAGCAGCCGGGGTTTGAGGATGTGTTCACCCGCAACCAGATGTACACCATGCAGCCCACCAACATCCAGCCGGTGACCCGTTACTTCTCCCAGCAGGATAAGATCCGCATCGGTTCCAGCCGCTACCACATCGACAGCGTGCTGGGCTCCAAGCTGGGCTACACCAACACTGCCCGGTACAGCTATATCTGCCTGGCAGAGCAGGACGGGGTGCGGCTGATCTGTGTGACCATGCAAAGCCAGCTGAGCACCGATAAATATAACGATATGCGCACCCTGCTGGACTACGCCTTTGCTACCTATAAGGGCTACACCCAGCTGCCCGGCGGCACGGTCACCGCACAGCTGGCAGTGGCGGGCGGCGGGCAGAGCCTTGGCACAGTCACCGTGGCCGACCCCGGGGTGAAGCTGCTGCTGGCCGAGGGGTTATCCGCACAGGATGTGACCGTGGACTTGGAGCTGCCGGAGCAGTATCTGCTGGGCGCAGAGCCCGCCGTGTATGCGGTGTACACCCTGAACGGCGGCGCAAAGCAGGAGAGCACTAGCGTGCGGGTAAAGGCCGAGATCACCGGTCTGGCAGAGCTGCTGGAACAGAGCACCGGCACAACGCTGGAAGCCGCCAAGGACGTGGAGCCGGGCAGCAGCGTATGGCTGCTGGCGGGCATCTCGGTGGGCTGCACCGTGGGTGCGGCAGTGGTCACGGTGCTGGTGCTGCGTCTGTACGCATGCCTGAAAAAGCGCCGCAAAACGGCAAGACGCCGCAACAAAGCGTAAAAGCCTGTTTTAAACCAGACTTTTCCAGATAAAGAAAAAGCTTTTAGAAAAAAGAGAGGTACAATATCATGGGTAAGTTTATTTTTACGCAGACTGAGATCCCCGGCGTGGTGGTCATTGAGCCGCAGGTGTTCGGCGACGACCGCGGCTATTTTATGGAGACCTACCAGAAGGACCAGTTCGCAGAGGCTGGCATCGATAAGGAATTCGTGCAGGACAACCAGAGCCGCTCCACCCGGGGCGTGCTGCGCGGACTGCACTTCCAGAAGAACCACACCCAGGGCAAGCTGGTGCGCGTGACCAAGGGCGAGGTGTATGACGTAGCCGTGGACTGCCGCCCCCACAGCGCTACCTTTGGCAAGTGGGTGGGCGTGACCCTCTCTGAGGACAACAAGAAGATGTTCTATATCCCGGAAGGCTTTGCCCACGGTTTTCTGGTGCTGAGCGATGTGGCAGAGTTCTGCTACAAGTGCACCGATGTCTACGACCCCACCAGCGAGGGCGGCATCCCCTACGACGACCCCACCGTCAACGTGCAGTGGCCGGACTGCGGCTGCGAGCACAAGACCAGCGCAAAGGACAAGCTGCACGAGCCCTTTGCCGCCCAGAAGTTCGAGTATTTTGAAAAGTGGTGATCGCCCGTGGCAAAACTCAAAGCAATGTGGAACGG
>CAKSZF010000098.1 GCA_934525405.1 uncultured Faecalibacterium sp. | reverse complement strand
ATGATGGCGTGCTCGTTTTCGCGCACGGTGACGCTGCTGCCGGTCACATCCCCGCAGGTGCAGGCGGCCTCGCACAGGGCGGGGCACACCCGGCTGGTAAACTCCGGGAAGCGGTTGGTGGCCATCAGGCGGTGGAGCGCAAGCTCCCACTTGCCGTGGTACACCAGATCGTTCCACTCCGGGATGAGGTTGTTCAGCGGACAGCCAGAGGCCATGCCGCCGATCATCATGCCTGCCTGACAGAAGGGCACGCCACAATCCATGCAGCGGGCGGCCTGCGTCTGCTGCTGCTCCCGCGAGAGCCAGATGTGGAACTCGTTAAAATTTTCAAGGCGCTCCAGCGGCGCAACGTCCGTGCTGGTCTTGCGCGCATAATCCATAAATCCTGTTGTCTTACCCATGCTGCTGCCCCTCCTTACTTATGCTTCTGCACTGCATAGAATGCTTCGATCTGTGCCTGCTCGCCGTCCAGACCACGCTCCTCTACCGAGGCGATGACCCGCAGCATGCGGTCGTAATCGTAAGGCAGCACCTTTTTGAATTTGGGCAGGAACGCACTGAAATTATCCAAAATTTCCTTGCCGCGCGGAGAGCCGGTGGCCTCCACATGGGCGCGGATCAGCTCCTTCAGGGTGGCAACATCGTACTTGTGCTCCACCGGCTCAAGGCTGACGGTCTCCTTGTTCACGCGCTGGTAGAAGTCCCAGTTTTCGTCCAGCACATAGGCAATGCCGCCGGTCATACCGGCTGCAAAGTTCTTGCCGGTCTGTCCCAGCACCACCACGGTGCCGCCGGTCATGTACTCGCAGCCGTGGTCGCCCACGCCCTCTACAACGGCGGTCGCGCCGCTGTTACGCACACAGAAGCGCTCACCGGCCACACCGGAGATGAACGCCTTGCCGCTGGTAGCGCCGTACAGCGCCACGTTGCCGGTGATGATGTTCTCCTCGGGCTTGAAGTCGATGCCCTGCGGCGGGCGCACCACGATCTTGCCGCCGGAAAGGCCCTTGCCCATGTAGTCGTTGCAGTCACCCACCAGCTCCAGCGTCAGGCCATTGGGGATAAACGCACCAAAACTCTGGCCGCCTGCACCGTTGCAATGCACGGTGTACACATCATCCGGCAGATCGTTGCCGTATTTGCGGGTGATCTCGCTGCCAAAGATGGCACCAAAGGCGCGGTCCACGTTGGAAACATTCAGGCTGACGCTCTGGGGAGCCTTGCTGCCCAGCTTGAACTTCTTCATCAGCACCTTCATGTCCAGCGTGTTTTCCAGATGGAAGTCGTAGCTGTCCTCCTTGATAAAGTGGACGTTGCTGTTTGCAATGGCGGGGTTGTGCAGGATGCAGTCCAGATCCAACTCCGCTGCACGGCTGCCCGGGGTGGCGGGCTTGACCCGCAGCAGGTCGGTGCGGCCTACCAACTCGTCCACGGTGCGCACGCCCAGCTTTGCCATGTACTCTCGCAGCTCCTCAGCCACAAAGGTGAGGTAGTTGATGATGTACTCCGGCTTGCCCTTGAAGTTCTTGCGCAGCTCGGGGTTCTGGGTGCAGATGCCCATGGGGCAGGTGTCCAGATTGCACACACGCATCATCACACAGCCCTCGGCCATCAGCAGGGTAGTGCCGAAGCCGAACTCCTCTGCGCCCAGCATGCAGCTGATGGCCACATCCCGGCCGGACAGCAGCTTGGAGTCGCTCTCAATGCGCACGCGGGTGCGCAGACCGTTCAGGATCAGGGTCTGGTGGGTCTCGGCGATGCCCAGCTCCCAAGGCAGACCGGCGTGCTTGATGGAGGTGCGGGGCGCAGCACCGGTGCCGCCGTCATAGCCGGACACCAGAATGACCTGTGCGCCGCCCTTGGCAACACCGGCGGCAATGGTGCCGACACCCGCCTCGCTGACCAGCTTGACGTTGATGTTGGCGCTGCGGTTGGCGTTTTTTAGGTCGTAGATCAGCTCTGCCAGATCCTCGATGGAGTAGATATCGTGATGGGGCGGGGGAGAGATCAGGCCCACGCCGGTGGTGCTGTGGCGGGTCTTGGCGATCCACGGGTACACCTTTGCACCGGGCAGATTGCCGCCCTCACCGGGCTTTGCACCCTGTGCCAGCTTGATCTGGATCTCCTCGGCGCTGACCAGATACTTGCTGGTCACGCCAAAGCGGGCAGAGGCCACCTGCTTGATCTTGGAATTGCTCTCGCTGTGGTAACGCTCCTCGGGCTCGCCGCCCTCACCGGTATTGCTGCGGCCGCCCAGACGGTTCAGGGCGATGGCAATGGTCTCGTGCGCCTCACTGCTCAGTGCGCCGTAGCTCATAGCAGCGCCCTTGAACCGTTTGACGATGCTGGAGACCGGCTCTACTTCTTCCAGCGGGATGCCGCCGTCTGCGGCATAGTTGAAGTCCAGCAGGCTGCGCAGATGCACGCCCTCGGCACCCATGTTGTCCACCGTCTGGGTGAACTGCTTGAAGGTGGCGTAATCGCCGGTGCGGCAGGCCTTCTGGAACAGGTGGATGGTCTGGGGGTTGAACAGGTGCTCTTCCTTGCCGCTGCGGAATTTGTGGGCACCGCTGTCGGCCAGCTCCATGTTGATATCCAGCCCCAGCGGGTCAAAGGCGGCGTTGTGCAGCGCCTCCACATCGGCCTGAATGTCTGCCATGCTGATGCCGCCCACGCGGCTCACCGTGCCGGTGAAGTATTTGTCGATGACCTCCTTCGAGATGCCCACAGCCTCAAAAATCTGGCTGCTCTGGTAGCTCTGGATGGTGGAAATGCCCATCTTGGAGGCAATTTTTACGATGCCGCTGAGGATGGCGTTGTCGTAGTCCTGCACGGCGGCGTAATAGTCCTTGTCCAGCAGACCCTCGTCGATCAGCTGCCCGATGGTCTCATGTGCCAGATAGGGGTTGATGGCGCAGGCACCGTAGCCCAGCAGGGTGGCAAAGTGGTGCACCTCCCGGGGCTCGGCGCTCTCCAAAATCAGTGCCAGTGCGGTGCTCTTTTTGGTGCGGATGAGGTACTGGGACACTGCCGAAACCGCCAGCAGGCTGGGGATGGTTACATGGTATTCATCCACGTCACGGTCGGACAGGATGATGATGTTCGCACCCTCCTTATAGGCGCGGTCTACCTCCAGAAATACCCGGTCGATGGCCTTTTCCAGACTGGTGTTCTTGTAGTAGTTGATGGACACCGTAGCCACCTTGAAGCCCGGCACGTTCATGTACTTGATCTTCAGTAGGTCAGTGTTGGTCAGGATGGGGTTGTGCACCTTGAGTACCTTGCAGTTCTCGGGCTTATCCTCCAGCAGGTTGCCGTGTGCACCGATATAAACGCTGGTGGAGGTGACCACTTTTTCCCGGATGGCGTCAATGGGCGGGTTTGTCACCTGCGCGAACCGCTGCTTGAAGTAGTTGAACAGCGGGGGATGCTGGCTGCTGAGCACGGCAAGCGGGGTGTCGGTGCCCATGGCACCGGAGGGCTCTGCGCCCGCCCGCGCCATGGCAAGGATCATGGTGTTCACGTCCTCGTACTTGTAGCCGAACACCTTCTGCAGCCGGGTCAGCTGCTCGCCGGTGTAGCTTTCCACCTTCACGTTGGGGATCTTCAGCCCGCTCAGCTGCACCAGATTGCGGTCGATCCACTCGCCGTAGGGCTCGCGGCTGGCGTAAAGCTCCTTCAGTTTTTCATCGTCCACCACTTCGCCCTTGACGGTATCCACCAGCAGCATCTTGCCGGGGCGCAGGCGCTCCTTGACCAGAATGTTCTCCGGGTCGCATTCCAGCACGCCCACCTCAGAGGACAGGATCATGCGGCCGTCCTTGGTGATGTAGTAGCGGCTGGGGCGCAGACCGTTGCGGTCCAGCACTGCGCCCATCACATCGCCGTCCGAGAACAGGATGGCGGCGGGGCCGTCCCACGGCTCCAGCATGGTGGCGTAGTACTGGTAGAAATCCCGCTTTTTCTGGCTGATGTTCTTGTTGTTCTCCCACGGCTCGGGGATGGTGATCATCACAGCCAGCGGCAGATCCATGCCGTTCATCACCATAAACTCCAGAGTGTTATCCAGCATGGCGGAGTCCGAGCCGGAGGTGTTGATGATGGGCAGGATCTTGTTCATGTCGTCCTGCAGAATGGGGCTGGAGATGCTCTCCTCACGCGCCAGCATGGCGTCGGTGTTGCCCTTGATGGTGTTGATCTCGCCGTTGTGCAGGATGAAGCGGTTGGGGTGTGCACGCATCCAGCTGGGGTTGGTGTTGGTGGAAAAACGGCTGTGCACCATGCCGATGGCGGATTCATAATCCGGGTCCTGCAGGTCGGCGTAGAAGCGGCGCAGGTCGTGCACAAGGAACATCCCCTTGTACACGATGGTGCGGCTGGACAGGCTGGGCACATAGGTGCCGTTGCTGGCCTGCTCGAACACGCGGCGCACGATGTACAGGCGGCGGTCAAACTCGATGCCCTTGCTTACCTTGGCGGGCTTTTTGATGAAGCACTGCCAGATGGCGGGCATACAGTCCCGCGCCTTCTGCCCCACGGCATCAGGGTCTACGGGCACTTCGCGCCATGCCAGAAACTCCAGTCCCTCCTTGCGGGTGACCACCTCGAACAGCTTCATGGCCTGTGCCCGCAGGTGCTCGTTCTGGGGGAAGAAGAACATACCTACGCCGTACTCCCGCTCGTTGCCCAGCCGGATGTTCAGCTCCTCGGCGACCTTGGAGAAGAACTTGTGGCTGATCTGCAGCAGGATGCCCACGCCGTCGCCGGTCTTACCCTCGGCATCCTTACCGGCGCGGTGCTCCAGCCGCTCCACGATGGACAGTGCATCGTCCACCGTCTGGTGGCTTTTACGTCCCTTGATGTCCACCACAGCGCCGATGCCGCAGGCATCGTGCTCGAACTGTGGGTCGTACAGACCAAGGGTGGTTTTCTGCTCTGTAAAGTTTTCCATAGTCTTTCCCATCCTTTTTACTTGTTTACCGGGGGCTGCGGCACCCTCCGCAGCTTTTTATCCCCTGCAAAAAGAAAAAAGCGCCCCGCAAGGGCATAGGATGCCCCTGCGGAACGCCTTTGTTCCGATACCTGATATTATACAGATTCCTGAAAAATCTTCAAGTGACAGCTGCACCAAATATGCTACACACATTGCGCCGCTTCTTGTGCGAAACGCCGCGAGCCCCCGCAGCTGTGCGCGGCATACAAGCAAAACCGCCGCACCCGGCGTTGTGCACGCGGGTACGGCGGTTTGGAGGAATTTGCCCTGAGTGATGCGGAACACTCAGGACTCAGGAATGCTTTGATTTGCGGGT
>CAKSZF010000097.1 GCA_934525405.1 uncultured Faecalibacterium sp. | reverse complement strand
TGCTCAGTGTTACCACAAACATATCCCCATGCCTCCCCGCCATTTGCGCTTGCATACTCTGCCACCAGCTTATGCGGAAAAACAGGGGAGTATGATAAAAACACCCCCTCAGTCTCGCTGCGAACGCAGTGAGCAGACTGAGGGGGTATCACAGCGGCGGCCATTTAAAATCCTCCCACGGCAAGAAAAAGGCCGCTGCACAGGGCGTGTGCAGCAGCCTTTGGGTTGGTTACCCGATATAGCTGATGTTGGCGTCCAGCTCGCCGCTGTAGCCGTTGATGTGGGCTGTTCTGGTGCCCTGCCACATATCGCAGCCGATGGGGCTGGAGGAGACGCCGTAGTGGGCGTTCCAGATGGTGTAGCGGCTGCGCAGGGTGTTGTAATTCACCCGCTTGCGGTACCATGTGGTGGAGGCGTACACACCGGGCTGGTAGCCCAGCTCCTTCACCCGCTCGCAGAAGGCGATGGCGCACTTGGTACGATCCTCAACGCCCAGACCGTCGGCGCGGCCAGTGCCGCCCGGGGCGGTGGAAGCCTCGGTGTCATAGAAGATGGGGTAGTCCAGCATCCGGCCGTTCAGCGCCCAGTTGCAGCCCTCGGCCTCCTCCTGCGCCTCGGCTTCGTTCACGGCCTGTGTAAAGAAATACACGCCCACCTTCAACCCCGCGTTGCGGGCGTTGGTGAAGTGCTCCTCGAACATGGGGTCCTTGACCAGGTTTCCCGCAGCGCCGTAGCCCCGGTAGCCGATACGGATGATGACAAAGCTCACGCCGGATTTTTTGATCTTGTTCCAGTCCAGCCCGGACTGATATTTGGACACATCAATGCCAAAGGTCACGTTGTCCTGCTTTACGCCATTAGCATCAAAATAATACAGCTTGCCGTCAATGGAGCGCAGACCGGTGACCTTTTTGTTGGTGTCCTGTGCGTAGTAGTAGGTCTTGCCGTTTTCGGTGCGCCAGCCGGAGTAGGCCGGTTCTTCTTCCTTGATGCCGAACAGCCAGTTGAACAGCCACCGGAAAAAGCCGTTTTCATCGCTCAGGTCGATGCACTGCGCCTCGGCATCCTCCAGTGCGCCGGAATCCAGCGCCTGCTGGATCTGCTCCGGGGTCAGCAGTACGCTGTCCTCCGGGGTGTGCTGGGCGGCGGTGTCGTTCTGGGCGGTGCCGTCCGCTGCGGGAGCCTGCGGGTCCTGCGCGGCCAGCTCCGGGGTCTCTTCCAGCAGCAGGGCAGGGGCGTTTTCCTTTTCCGGTGCGGTATCCCCAGCGGGCTGTACCGGCGCTTCGGCAGCTTCTTCCGGTGCAGCCGGTGCGGTTTCGGCGGTTTCCGGTTTTTCCGTCTGAGCCGGGGCGGGGGCAGTCTGCTGCGGCTGCGCGGTGCTTTCCACTGCCGGTTCCGGGGCGGCGGTCACTGTGCTCTCCGCTGCTGGAGCAGGGTCAGCTGCTGCCGGGCTGCTTGCCTGCGGCGTCTCGGCGGTAATATGGGGCACGACTGCGCCCACGGTCAAAGTTTCCGGCTGTGCAGACAGCAGGGTCGCAGCCCCTGCGCCGCCCACAGCCAGAACCAGCGCCATGGTCAGCGCTGCAACGGCAGCAGCCGCCTTGCGGCGGGCTGTGCCGGATCGGTCAAATCGCTTTTTCATCTGTCGTATCTGCCTCCGAATCTCCCGGTGGTGCAGCGCTGCGCTGCCCCGGGTCTTTGCCCCTTGCCCGGGGCGGGCCTGCTTTTATTCCACGCCGCCCATGGGTTCAGGATAAAAAGGACGGCGGATGATAACTTTACGCTTCCTCTAGTATACACCCGCACGCGGGGAGCAGTCAACGGCACAGCGGGCTTCTACACAAATTCTCCACCGGGGCAGTGTGTCGGAAAATGTTCCAAATGGAATACGTTCCGGCAGGGCAGAACATTGCACAAAGCCGAAATTTCACAATTTTTCCAGCAACCTCTTGCTGTCTTGACAGGTGTATGGTATGATACAGGACATACGTTCGTAACCTTAACGATCTGTTTTGGATAGAAAGGCAAGTTTTATGTCGAAGCTGAAAGAATTTTTGGTGCGGAAGGATATCGTCATCTCTCCGCAGCGTTACCTCATTGACGCACTGGGCGCAATGGCACAGGGGCTGTTCGCCAGCCTGCTCATCGGCACCATCATCAAGACGGTGGGCCAGCAGACCGGTCTTGCACTGCTGGTGGATTTGGGCGGCTACGCCACTGCCATGAGCGGCCCCGCCATGGCTTGTGCTATCGGCTGGGCACTGCATTGCCCGCCGCTGGTGCTGTTCAGCCTGATCACCGTGGGCTACTCGGCCAATGCGCTGGGCGGTGCAGGCGGCCCGCTGGCCGTGCTCATCATTGCCATTGTGGCAGCAGAGCTGGGCAAGGCCGTGAGCAAGGAGACCAAGGTGGATATCCTTGTCACTCCGCTGGTGACCATCTTTGCAGGCGTCGGGCTTTCCATGCTCATCGCCGCCCCCATCGGCGCAGCCGCAAGTCAGGTGGGCACCCTGATCATGTGGGCTACCGAGCAGGCTCCGCTGATCATGGGCATTCTGGTGTCGGTCATTGTGGGTGTGGCGCTGACCCTGCCCATTTCCTCCGCTGCCATCTGCGCCGCACTGGGTCTGACCGGCCTTGCTGGCGGCGCTGCCGTGGCAGGCTGCTGCGCCCAGATGGTGGGCTTTGCCGTGATGAGCTACAAGGAGAACGGCGTGGGCGGCCTTGTCAGTCAGGGTCTGGGCACCAGTATGCTGCAGATGGGCAACATCATCAAGAATCCCCGCATCTGGATCGCCCCCACGCTGGCCAGCGCCATCACCGGCCCGCTGGCTACCTGCCTGTTCCACTTTGAGATGAACGGCGCGGCGGTCTCCTCCGGCATGGGCACCTGCGGTCTGGTGGGTCAGATCGGCGTTTACACCGGCTGGGTCAGCGATATTGCCGCCGGTACCAAGGCTGCCATCACCCCCATGGACTGGGCTGCCATGGTGCTGCTGTGCTTTGTGCTGCCTGCCGTGCTCAGCGTGGTGTTCTGCGAGGTGGAGCGCAAGCTGGGCTGGATCAAAGAGGGCGACTTGAAGCTGAACTAAATCGTTATAGTTAAACCACCGGAGCGTCTGCGGATGCTCCGGTGGTTTTGTTTGTAGGGGGACGAACCCTCTCAGCCTCGCATACGCTCGACAGCTCCCCCGAGGGGGAGGTGGCATCGCGCAGCGATGACGGAGAGGGCGCACGCCGGGAGAAACTCCCCCAGTCATCTCGCTGCGCTCGATGCCAGCCCCCTCGGAGATGGGGCCTTTGGCATAGCGGTAAAGTTTCCGGCTAAAGCGCAAAGCTTGCGGGCGCACCAGAGGCTCCCTCCCCGAGGGAGCTGGCAAAGCCGTCAGGCTTTGACTGAGGGAGTTCCCCAAAACCCCATGAAAAAATACACTCAAATTGCATAAAATACGCATATATTTAAAAATATCTGCATAAAGATACAGATTGAACCAAAAGAAAAGTGAAACGGGTGCTATGTTTGGCGGTTTTTAGCATTGACGAAAAACCTGCACCGCGTATAATAAAAGCATCAACCGCAAACGAAAGATAGAGGATGCGAAGGGAAATGCGCATCAGAGAACAAAAGTGTATTTTTATTAAAGGAGCGCGTTTATCATGAAAAAGGAAAACATCAAAAAAGTCGTGCTGGCTTACTCCGGCGGTCTGGATACCTCCATCATCATTCCCTGGCTGAAGGAAAACTACAACAACTGCGAGGTCGTTGCTGTTTCCGGTGACGTGGGTCAGGGCACCGAGCTGGACGGTCTGGAAGAAAAGGCCAAGGCTACCGGCGCATCCAAGCTGTATGTGCTGGACCTGAAGAAGGACTTTGTGGAGAACTACATCTTCCCCACCCTGAAGTTCGGCGCAAAGTACGAGGACTACCTGCTGGGCACCAGCTTTGCACGTCCCTGCATCGCCAAGGCTCTGGCTGATATCGCCATCAAGGAAGGCGCAGACGCCATCTGCCACGGCTGCACCGGCAAGGGCAACGATCAGGTGCGTTTTGAGCTGACCCTCAAGGCACTGTGCCCGGATATGGCCATCATCGCTCCGTGGCGTGAGTGGGACATCAAGAGCCGTGACGAGGAGATCGACTACGCCGAGGCGCACCACATCCCCCTGAAGATCAACCGCGAGACCAACTACTCCAAGGACAAGAACCTGTGGCACCTGAGCCACGAGGGTCTGGATCTGGAGAACCCCGCCAACGAGCCCCAGTACAATAAGCCCGGCTTCCTGGAGCTGGGTGTCAGCCCCGAGCAGGCACCCGATGTGCCCACCTATGTGACCATCCACTTTGAAAAGGGCGTTCCCACCGCCGTGGACGGCAAGGAGATGGGCGCTGTGGAGCTGGTGGAGTACCTGAATCAGCTGGGCGGCGCAAACGGCATTGGTCTGCTGGACATCGTGGAGAACCGTCTGGTGGGCATGAAGAGCCGCGGCGTGTACGAGACTCCCGGCGGTGCCATCCTGTACAAGGCCATTGACGTGCTGGAGACCATCACGCTGGACAAGGAGAGCGCTCACTTCAAGGCACAGCTGGCACAGAAGTACGCCGACATCGTGTACAACGGCCAGTGGTTCACCCCGCTGCGCGAGGCACTGGATGCCTTTGCCGACAGTCTGGAAAAGACCGTGACCGGTGATGTGAAGCTGAAGCTCTACAAGGGCAACATGATCAACGCCGGCGTCACCTCTCCGTACACCCTGTACGACGAGCAGACCGCTTCCTTCGGTGAGGACGAGGACTACAATCAGGCCGATGCCGCAGGCTTCATCAACCTGTTCGGCCTGTCCATCAAGGAGCGCGCAAAGCTGTCCAAGAACTGGCCGGAGATCAAGTAATCAGCTGTAACATCTTCCCTTTCGTGTGTTTTCACACTTTCACACGGAAGTTTCATCCAACCGGCATCGTTGCCGGCGGCACCGCCGCAGGAGCGTTTTCCCCTGCGGCGGCTTTGCCGTTTTTATAAGGAGTTTATATTATGGCAGAACAACTCTGGAAGGGTCGGTTTTCCAAGGCGGTGGACAGCCGCGTCAACGACTTCAACTCCTCCATCCGCTTCGACCAGCGGATGATCGCGCAGGATATGCGCGGCAGCGGCGTCCATGCCGCCATGCTGGCACGGCAGGGCATCATCTCGGAGCAGGACTGTGCGGATATTCTCAGCGGTCTGGCTTCCATCGCGGACGACCTGTCCAGCGGTGCGCTGACCATCGACCCCGCCGCCGAGGACGTGCACACCTTCGTGGAGCAGACCCTGACCGCCCGCATCGGGGATGCGGGCAAGCGGCTGCACACCGGCCGCAGCCGCAACGATCAGGTGGCGCTGGATATCCGCCTGAC
>CAKSZF010000096.1 GCA_934525405.1 uncultured Faecalibacterium sp. | reverse complement strand
GGATATACACCTGTTTTAAAGGAGGACCCACTTATGACGAATGAAGAACTGGTCCGCGCGGCGCTGGAGAAAGTCGGCGGAAAGAGCAACGTTCTCACTGCAACCAACTGCATGACCCGTCTGCGGGTGCGCGTTAAAGATGACGCCAAGATCGACGACGAGGGCCTGAAGGCCATCGAGGGCGTGATGGGCATCGTGCATGATCGTACCGGCTATGTAGAGATCGTGGTCGGCCCCGGCAAGTGCCGCAAGTGCGCAGATATCTGCCGCGACATGGGCATCCCGGCGGACGCCGCCGCTTCCACCGCCAACGACTGGCAGACCAACAAGGCCGCAGTCAAGGCCGGACAGAAGCAGAGCAAGGTCAAGGAGCTGTTCAAGACCTTCGGCGATATCTTTATCCCCCTCATCCCGGGCGTTGTGGCTTCCGGTCTGTGCGCCGGCATCAACTCCCTGATCGGTCAGGTGGTGCCGAACTACGCCGACATCCCCGCACTGGCCCTTATCAGCACCCTGCTGGGTCTGATGAACACCTGCTTCCTTGGTTACCTGACCGCATGGGTCGGCTACCGCGCAGCCGAAAAGTTTGGCGGCACCCCCATTCTGGGCGGTATGCTGGGCATGATCACCGGTCTGGACGGCATCAACAAGATCTCTTCCATTCTGGGTCTCTTCAACGAGGCTGTGCCGCTGGATTCCATCCTGCGTGCAGGCCGCGGCGGCGTGCTGGCCGTTGTGCTGGGCGCATGGTGCCTTGTCAAGATCGAGCGCTGGGTGCGCAAGTGGATGCCCGAATCTCTGGACATCGTGTTCACCCCGCTGATCACCATGATCCTGTGCCTCGTGCCCTATATCCTGGTTATCATGCCCGCCACCGGCTATGTTTCCACCGCGCTGTGCTGGGTGGTTGAAAAGCTGTGCATGAGCGATATCCTGATCGTGCGCATCATTGCAGGTTATGTTTCCACCGCTCTGTTCCTGCCCATGGTCGCTATGGGTATGCACCACGGTCTGGTCGCCCTGTACTCCGTGCAGCTGGAGAGCTTTGGCTACGTTACCCTGTACCCCGCTCTGGCTATGGCCGGTGCAGGTCAGGTTGGCGCTGCCGTCGCTATCTACTTCAAGGCTAAGAAGTGCGGCAACACCCGCCTGAAGAACGTTATCACCGGCGCACTGCCCGCAGGTCTGCTGGGCATCGGCGAGCCGCTGATCTACGGCGTCACCCTGCCCATGGGCAAGCCCTTCATCAGCGCCGGTCTGGGCGCCGGCTTCGGCGGTGCCTTCGTCATGGCCATGCAGGTGGCTGCTACTGCTTGGGGCCCCTCCGGTCTGCTGGCTCTGTTCGTCATGACCGCCGGCCCTCACGGTGTGGCTGCTTCCGTTGGCTGCTACGCAGTGGGTCTGGTCATCTGCTACATCATGGGCTTTATCGTGACCAACGCAATGGTTTCTGTTGAGGACGTTGCCAATGCTTAAAACACTCGGACGGTCAGTGTATCTGACGCAGTTTGAGGAACAGCGTGCGTCGCTTTCCGCTTTTGCGGCAGGCGGCGCGCCTGTTTTTATCTCACTGCATATCAGCGAAGAATTTGATGCCGCTTACTGCGCCCGCGTGCAGGAAATGTGCGATTTTCTCTCCGCGCAGGGCTGGCGCATTCTGGCGGACGTGTCGGAAAAGACCATCCGGCAGTTCGGCTGTGCCGACCTGACCGCGCTGGCAAAGCGGCTGCACCTGTGGGGTCTGCGGCTGGACTACGGCTTCTCGCTGGAGCAGATGTGCGCCCTTGCGCAGCAGCTGCCCGTTGCCGTCAACGCCTCCACCACCACCCCGGAGGTGGCGCGGCAGCTGGCGGCGGGCGGCGGCACGGTCATCGCCATGCACAACTTCTACCCCCGCCCGGAGACCGGCCTTGACCCGGAATTTCTGCGCGAGAGCACCGCAGCTTTGCAGGCAGAGGGCTTGCAGGTGTACGGCTTTATCCCCGGCGACGCCCTGCTGCGCGGCCCGCTGTACAAGGGTCTGCCTACGCTGGAAGCCCACCGCACCGCCGCCCCCTCGGCGGCCTTTGCGGACTTGGCGCTGAACTACGGGCTGGACGGCATTTTTGCAGGCGACCCGGAGGTCAGCACCCGGGAGCAGGACTATATCCGGCACTTCTGCACCACCGGCGAGCTCTGCCTGCCGGTCGCCCTGCGCCCCGGTTATGAGACGCTGTACGACCGCACCTTTACCTGCCGCCCGGACTCGCCCAAAGGGCTTGTGCGGTATCAGGAATCCCGGCTCTACTCCTGCTTTGGCAGCACCGTGCAGCCGGACAACTGTGTGGAACGCCGCTGCCGCTGCGTGACCATGGATAACATCGGCTACGGCCGCTATTCCGGCGAAATTCAGCTTGTGCGCGCTGACTTACCCGCAGACGAAAAGGTGAACGTCATCGGTGAAGTGCCCGCAGAATACGACCTGCTGCTGGACTGCATTAAGCGCGGAAAGACTTTCCGCATGGTAAAAACATCATAAATCATAACACAACACCCCCGGACAGCTCTGCGTGCTGTCCGGGGGTGTCTTTATGGTTCCCTTCTGTGAAAAAGGGGTTCTGAAAAGTCCGCAGACTTTTCAGAACCCCAAAATTCAAAATATATTTTCCGCTGAATATGCGCAAAGCAAACGCGGCGCGCATTCAGATGGTTTTCTTCCTCGGATACACAAAGGCATCGCGGCGGTACACTGCCACGAGATATGCCGCCATGAAGCACCAGATGATGGGCTCGCACAGGATGACGGCGTTGTAGGCGTAGCGCGGGATGAACACCAGCACAAAGATCACCTTGCCTACCAGCTCGATGACGCTGGAAAACAGCGGCAGCACCTTCTGCCCAAGGCTCTGCAAGGCGTACCGGGTGCACAGCAGCACTCCCAGCACCGCGTAGAACGGCGCGTTCCACATCAGATACCGTGCGCCGTTTTCCAACACGAGGGGCGCGGAGGAACCGGAGATCAGCTGCACCAGCTGCCGGGCAAAAAGCTGCATCAGCACCACCTCTGCCGCCATGATGACCACCGAGCACAGGTACATGGTGCGCATCCCTTTGCGCACCCGCTCCGGTTGGGCGGCACCCCGGTTCTGGGAAACAAAGGTAGAGCCTGCATTTGCCATGGAGATCAGCGGCATATCCGTAAAGGCGAACAGCTTGCGCGCGGCGGTGTGCCCTGCGATGGTCAGCGTGCCCAGCCCGTTGATGCCGTATTGCAGCACCACCGAGCCTGCGGACACGATGCTGCTCATCAGCCCCATGGAGATGCTCTGGCTGAACAGCTCCCAGTACAAATGCTGTCCCACCGCCCAGTGCTTGCGGGCGGGCAGCAGCAGCGGCACGCGGCGCATCACATACAGAATGCACAGCACCACCGAGATGCCCTGCGCAATGACGGTAGCCACCGCCGCGCCCTGCACCCCCATGCCCAGCCCGGCAATGAACCACAGATCCAGCGCCACGTTCAGCCCCGAGCTGATGAGTAGAAACACCAGCGGCATCACGCTGTTGCCGATGGCGCGCAGCAGCCCGGCGCACAGGTTATAAAGGAACATCACCAGCACGCCCAAGTCGATGACGATGATGTACCGGTAGGCATCCTCTAAAATTTCGGCGGGGGTGTCCAGCAGCTGCAAAAGCGGCCGCAGGCCGAAAAAGCCCGCCGCAGTAATGACAAAGCTTGCGCAAAGCCCGATGACCAGCGACCCGGCCACCGTCCTTTTGAGCAGATCCTCGTCCTGCGCACCGTAGGAGCGGGCAGCCACGATGGAAAGCCCGTTGCCGATGCCGATGCCAAAGCCCACCAGCAGCTCGTAGATGGAACCGCAGGAGCCGATGGCAGCCAGTGCGGTATCGCCCAGCACGTTGCCCACGATCATGGTATCCACGGTATTATACAGCTGCTGGAATAAATTGGACACCAGAATGGGCAGCATGAACAGCAAAAGGTTCTTGAAAATAGGCCCGTGCAGCAGGTCTGCATTCCGGTTGAAGAGGTTTGTTTTCAGGGGTCGCGTCTGGGTCATAGGATTCCTTTCTTCGCGCAAAAAGGAGGCCGTTGCACAAAAACTGTGCAGTGGCCTCTTTTGCGGTAAAACGATTTAAAAAAATTTATTTGTAGTTGCGAAAATGCTTTTTATTCACGAGTGGGGTCGTGGAGGGGAAAACATCCGCCGACCTGCGCCCTCTCCGTCATCGCTGCGCGATGCCACACTCCCCCTTTTGTCGCTGCGCGACATCTTCCCCCGGAGCGGGGGAAGTCTTTCCTCAAAGGGAGAGGCAAGAGCACTGCCGGAAGCTTTCTCATTATGCCTAATACTTTAGCAACAAGCCTTAGACCTTGGCTCCCCCTTTGGGGGAGCTGGCGCGGGAGCGCCTGAGAGGGTTATTTATAACTCCTGCTCTTCAAACCCGTTGACGGTCAGCACGGTCAGGGCGGTAAAGCCTGCAGCCTTGATGGCGGCGGCGGCTTCGTCAAAGCCGAAGGTCAGCGCGGCGGTGTCGTGGGCGTCGGCGGTGATGATCACCCTGCCGCCCAGCTTGTTCCACTCGCCCAGCAGCCATGCGCCGGGGTAGAAGTCCTTGCGGTAGCCCCGGTATACGCCGCCGGTGTTCACTTCCAGAATGCAGTCGTTCTCCCGGGCGGCGTGCAGCGCCCTGAGCACTGCGGCCTTGTAGCGGGGAGACTCCTCGTCAAAAAAGCTGCCGTCCGCGTTCAGCTTTTTGACAAGGTCGATATGTCCCAGAATGTCCGGCTTTTTGGCGGCGATCTTCTCCACCTCGGCAAAATAGGCCTCCACTGCTGCCAGCGGGTCGCCGTCAAAATCGTTGTTGATGCAGTCCCGCAGATCCTCGGGGCGGAAATCAATTTCGTAGTATTTGCCGGTATTTTTGCCGTACAGATGGTGCGCACTGCCGATCCAGTAATCAAAGCCCTTGGGCGTGCCCTCGCTCAGCAGATCCCACTCGATGCCGCACAGGATATCCACCTTGCCCCGGTACTCGTTTTTCAGCTTGGCAATGGTGGCGCGGTACTGCGCGGTGCGGCCGGGGGTCATGCAGTATTCGCGGTCAGGCTTTGTGTAGCTGTGGCCGGAAAAGCCAAGAGTGGTCAGCCCCTGCGCACAGGCGGCACCCGCCATCTGCTGCAAGGTGTTTTTGCCGTCACACAGGGTAGAGTGGCAATGTACGCTGGATTTTCTGTAATCTGCCATAGGCTTCTCACTGCATCCTTTCCTGCTTGACCTTGTGGTCGATCACATGGCGCTTTTCCAGCTCCCGGGTCACATCCTCTACGGTGATGCCCGCGCTGACCATCAGCACCAGCACATGATAGGCAAGGTCGCTGATCTCGTAGACCGTCTCGGCCTTGTCCTCTTTTTCGCCCGCAATGATGACCTCGGTGCACTCTTCGCCCACCTTTTTCAGGATCTTCTCCTTGCCCTTTTCAAACAGGTAGGTGGTGTAGCTGCCCTC
>CAKSZF010000095.1 GCA_934525405.1 uncultured Faecalibacterium sp. | reverse complement strand
GTCTAAAAACAAATGGAGGATTCAAAAATGGACGCACTGAAGATTATTTCTGAAGGCAGCATCAAGGCTGAAAAGCCTCAGTTCAACGTTGGCGATACCGTCCGCGTTGATGTTCGTATCAAGGACGGCGACCGTGAGCGCATTCAGGCCTTCGAGGGCACTGTCATCGCTAAGAAGCACGGCGGCGTTGCAGAGACCTTCACCGTTCGCCGCGTGGCTTACGGTGTCGGCATCGAGCGTGTCTTCCCCGTCAACAGCCCCTTCGTTGAGAAGGTCACTGTTGTCCGCAAGGGCAAGGTTCGCCGCGCAAAGCTGTTCTATCTGCGTGGCCGTACGGGCAAGGCTGCCAAGGTCAAGAGCGATATTTGATCATCCCCGATTTGAAACCGGGAGAAAAGGGACAACTTGTTGTCCCTTTTTTCTTTTTCAAAGCCCGGGCGTATGTGTAAAATCAGGAAAGGCTGGTGGCTAAGCTATGGAAAAACAGCAGCAGTCTGCCCCCGCAGTGCGCGGGCAGGGCATGCTGGAATGGTACGAAGCGCTCATCTCCGCAGTGCTGGTGCTGGTACTGATCTTTTCGTTTTTCTTCCGCATCATTCAGGTGGATGGGCGCTCTATGGTGCCCACCCTGACCCACGGCGATAAGCTCATCGTCTGGGCGGCGGGCTACACCCCCCAGCGGGGCGATGTGGTCATCGTGGACAGTTACACCGTCTACGGTAAGCCGCTGGTCAAGCGGATCATCGCCAAGGGCGGCGACACCATCAGCATCGACTACGACGCCGGTACAGTCACGGTGAATGGCGAGCTTTTGCAGGAGGACTACATTGCAGCGCCTACCTATCTTGGCTACGATGTGCAGTTCCCGTTCACGGTGCCGGAGGGCACCCTGTTTGTGATGGGGGACAACCGCAACGAATCGCTGGACAGCCGCTCCTCCTATGTCGGCTGCATTGACGAGCGTGATATTCTGGGCAAGGTGCTGCTGTGCTTTATGCCCTTTACAGATTTTGGGGTGGTAAAATGAACGAAATGGATACCCGGTTTGCAAACCAGTACAATATTCAGTGGTTCCCGGGCCACATGACCAAGACTCTGCGCATGATGGAGCAGGAGATCCAGCACGTTGATGCCAGCCTTGTGCTGCTGGACGCGCGCATCCCGCTTTCCAGCCTGAACCCGGAGATCGAGCGCATCACCGACCGCAAGCCCAAGCTCTATGCGCTGAACAAGGCCGACCTTGCCGACCCGGCTGTGACCGAGGAGTGGATTCGCTACTTCCACGCCGCAGATGCCGGCTGCGTGGCTATCAGCGCCAAGCAGAAGGGCGGCGCAAACGCCGTGAAGGTGGCTATTGAAAAGGAGCTTTCCGGTCTGTTGGAGCGCCGCCAGAACCGCGGCATGGGCGGTGCCAAAACGCAGGTAATGCTGTGCGGTATCCCCAACGTGGGCAAATCTACCTTTATCAACACCTTTGCAGGCTCTGCCCGCGCTAAGGCGGCAGACCGTCCCGGCGTGACCAAGGGCAAGCAGTGGGTCAGCACCGAAAAGTTTGACCTGCTGGATATGCCCGGCGTGCTGTGGAAAAAGTTCGATTCCAAGACCATTGCCTCCAATCTGGCCTTCATCGGCTCCATCAAGGATGACATTCTGGATGTGGAAGAACTGGCCATGAACCTGCTGGACGAGGTGCGCCGCAACTATCCCGACCTTGTGGCACAGCGCTACAAGCTGGATGCCGAAACGCTGGCGCTGCCGCCCTATGAGCTGCTGGAGGCCATCGGCCGCAAGCGCGGGCTGCTGGTGCGCGGCGGCGAGGTGAACACCGAGCGCTGCGCCATCATGCTGGTGGACGAGTTCCGCGCCTGCAAGTGGGGGCGTATCTCGCTGGAGCGCCCGCCGCAGCGGGATGACCTGACCGACTTTGCTGAGGAGGACGAGGAATGAAACGCCGCTCGGACGAGGAAATCTCCGCTCCGCTGTACGCCTTTGATGCCGAGGTGCGCAGCCAGTACGGCTGCTTTGCCGGTGTGGACGAGGCCGGGCGCGGCCCGCTTTGCGGCCCTGTGTGCGTGGCAGCCTGTATTCTGGATCCGGAAAACCCGGTGTACGGCATCAACGACTCCAAAAAGCTGACCGAGAAAAAGCGCGAGGCGCTGTTTGACGAGATCTGCGAAAAAGCGCTGGCCTACCGCATCATCTTTGTGGGGCCGGAGGTCATCGACCGGGAAAACATCCTGCACGCCACCATGGGCGGGATGCAGCAGGCGGTGGAAGAGCTGGACATTGTGCCCAATCTGGTTCTGGTGGACGGCAACCGCACCCCCGCAGGCTTGCAGATCCCGGCACAGCCGGTGGTCAAGGGCGATGCCACCAGCGCCAGCATCGGCGCGGCCTCGGTGCTGGCCAAGGTCAGCCGTGACCGCTATATGCTGGAGCTGGACAAGCAGTACCCGCAGTATCAGCTGGCAAAGCACAAGGGCTACCCCACAAAACTGCATTACGAGCTGATCGCGCAGTACGGCATCCAGCCGTTCTACCGCCGCAGCTTCCTTAAAAAGCAGGGCTACTGGCCGGAGAGCGGCAAGTGAATCGCGCCGAGACCGGCCGCAGGGGAGAGGCTGCTGCTGCCCGCTGGTATCAGAAGCAGGGCGCGCAGCTGCTGGCGCATAACTATCATACCCGTATGGGAGAGCTGGATCTTGTGCTGCGGGAGCCGGACGGCACCATCGTCATCTGCGAGGTAAAGACCCGCAGCCAAGGGATGCTGCAGCGACCCGCTGCCGCCGTAGACCCGGCCAAGCAGCACCGGCTGATCTGCGCTGCACAAGGGTATTTGCAGCAGACCGGCCAAAGCGAAGAACCGGTGCGTTTTGACGTTGCAGAGGTAGTTCCTCTTGACAGCGGGCGCTGGATGGTACATATTATAAAGGGTGCCTTTCTCTGCGAGACCTAAGGCAGAAACCGTGGCACCGGTGGGAAGTATGCGGCAAGACGAGGGTTTTGCCGTACAACCGGGAACGTGCCCGGCACGTTCCGTGGCGAAAAGGAGCGATGACCATGCAGTTTTTCAGTACCAGAGATCAGAACCGCAAAGTAACCTCTTCTCAGGCGATTGCACAGGGGCTGTCCGATGAAGGCGGCCTGTTTGTGCCGGAAAGTTTTCCGCAGGTGGATGTAAAAGCCCTGTGCGGGCTGGACTATCCCGCGCTGGCAGCCGCTGTTGTGCGGGAGTACCTGACCGATTACGACCCCGCTTTCCTGACTGAGGCCACCCGCAGCACCTACGGGGCTGCTTTTGGCGGCAAGGCAGGCTATCTTGCCCCGGTGGAAGGGGATACTTATGCTCTGGAGCTGTGGCACGGCCCGACCTGTGCCTTTAAGGATTACGCCCTGCAGCTGATGCCCAAGCTGCTGGTGGAGGCCAAAAAGAATCTGGGACGCACCGAAAAGACCCTGATCCTTGTGGCTACCAGCGGCGACACCGGCAAGGCAGCACTGGACGGCTACCATGATATCCCCGGTGTGGAGATCGCTGTGTTCTACCCCACCGGCGGCACCAGCGAGATCCAGCGTTTGCAGATGGCAACGCAGGAGGGCGCTAATGTTGCCGTGTACGCCGTGCGCGGCAACTTTGATGATGCCCAGACCGGCGTGAAGAAGGTGTTCGGCGATAAGGCCATCGCTGCCGAACTGGAAAAGCGGAACATCCGCCTTTCCAGTGCCAACTCCATCAACTGGGGCCGTCTTGTACCGCAGATCGTCTACTACTTTGCCGCCTACGCCCAGCTGCTCAAGGCCGGTAAGATCACCTTCGGTGACGAGGTGGACTTCTGCGTGCCCACCGGCAACTTCGGCGATATCCTCGCCGGTTATTACGCAAAGCAGATGGGTCTGCCCGTGGGCAAGCTGGTCTGTGCTTCCAACGAGAACAACGTGCTGACCGATTTCCTCACCACCGGTACTTACACCGCAAAGCGGGAGTTCTTCAAGACCACCTCTCCCAGTATGGACATTCTGGTGTCCTCCAATCTGGAGCGTCTGCTGTACCATGTGACCGGCAGCGATGCGGAGGTTGCGGGCTTTATGCAGCAGCTGGCTGCTACCGGCAGCTACACCGTCCGTCCCGAGACGCTGGCAGCTATTCAGGAGACCTTCTCCTGCGGCTGGAGCAGCGAGGCCGAGGTGGCAGGGGAAATCCGTTCCCGCTACGAAAAGGATGGCTACCTGTGCGATACCCACACCGCTGTGGCTTTCCATGTGGCTGCACAGAAAAAGCGGCAGGGCGTACCCATGGTGGTGCTTTCCACCGCATCGCCCTTCAAGTTCCCCCGCAGCGTGCTGAGCGCACTGGGCAAAGCTGCCCCGGAAAACGATTTTGAAGCCATGCAGCAGCTGGAGGCTGCCACCGGTCACGCCGCACCGGCAAGCCTTGCCGCTCTGCGCAGCAAGCCGGAGCGCTTTGATACCGTCATTGCCCCGGCACAGATCGCTGAGGTGGCGCTGGGCTATCAGGCATAAGCTTCTGCGGACAGACAGAACAGGAGTAAACAGACTATGGCACTTTTTGTGCTTGGCGACCCCCATCTTTCTCTGGGCGCATCCAAGCCGATGGATATCTTCCCCGGCTGGAACGATTATGTGGACAGGCTGGAGAAAAACTGGCGCAAGCTCATCACCCCGCAGGATACCATCGTGCTGGCGGGGGATATCAGCTGGGCCATGCGCCTGACCGATACCCGCAAGGACTTTGCCTTTTTGCAGCAGCTGCCCGGGCAGAAGATCATCATGAAGGGCAACCACGATTACTGGTGGTCCACCGCCAACAAGATGAACGCCTACCTCAAGGCAGAGGGCTTCGATACCCTGCATATCCTGCACAACAATTCTTACAGCGTGGAGGGGTACGCCATCTGCGGCACCCGCGGCTGGCTGTTCGATGTGGGCGAGCCCCACGACGAAAAGGTGATGAACCGCGAGATCGGCCGCCTGCGCATGAGTTTACAGGCTGCGGAGCCCGGGCTGGAAAAGCTGGTGTTCCTGCACTATCCGCCGGTCTACACCGGCACCAGCGCCCCGGAGATCGTGGCCACCCTGAAGGAGTTCGGCATCAAGACCTGCTTCTACGGGCATCTGCACGGCAACGCCATCCGGTTCGCCGTACAGGGCGAGGTGGACGGCATCCGGTACAAGCTGGTAAGTGCCGATGGCCTGCGTTTCTGCCCCTACCGCATCAATTAACGGCGGTATAAAAGGGCAAAAACGACAAAATTTAAAAATTTGGTATGGCAATTGTGTCCAGAGCGTGCTATAATAGGTTTTGACGCGATTGTTGCACCCAATTGAGCGCGCGCGTCCCCGCATTCCGTGTGCATACAGCAAGGACGTGGTGCGCGGTTGCCCCGGGCAAAAACTTCCTGCCCTGAGCAATAGAATATTTGAGTGGAGGATAAACAAATGAATCTCATCAAGTGTGAAAAGCTCGAGAAGAGCATGGCAGAACTGCAGTTCTCCATCGA
>CAKSZF010000094.1 GCA_934525405.1 uncultured Faecalibacterium sp. | reverse complement strand
AAGGTGGCCAAGAAGAAGGGCCTGACCGTGAGCTTTGACGGCAACTTCCGCTCCACCCTGTGGACTTGGGAGGAAGCGCGGGACTTCTGCACCGAGTGCCTGCCCTATGTGGATGTGCTGATGGGCATTGAGCCTTACCACCTGTGGAAGGACGAAAACGACCACAGCAAGGGCGATTGGAAGGACGGCGTGCCCCTGCAGCCCAGCTACGAGCAGCAGGACGAGATCTTCCAGCATTTTATCGAGCGCTACCCCAACCTGAAGTGCATCGCCCGTCATGTGCGCTACGCCCACAGCGGAAGCGAGAACAGCCTGAAGGCCTTTATGTGGTACGAGGGTCACACCTTCGAGAGTAAGCTGTACACCTTTAATA
The DNA here is from genome assembly GCA_934525405.1 of uncultured Faecalibacterium sp. GTDB lineage: Bacteria > Bacillota > Clostridia > Oscillospirales > Ruminococcaceae > Faecalibacterium. The sequence goes on along the minus strand of CAKSZF010000094.1, from coordinate 5,271 downwards.
TCCTTGACCGCGTGGGCGGCGGCGATGCCTTTGCCAGTGGTCTGATCTACGCCATGCTGCACAACTACAAGGCCATGGATATGATCAACTTTGCGGTGGCCAGCAGCGCCATCAAGCACACCATCCACGGCGATGCCAACATCACCGACGATGTGAGCACCATCCGCAACCTGATGAACATGAACTACGATATCAAGCGGTAAGCCGCATACAGCAACAGGCTCCCTGCCATTGGCGGGGAGCCTGTTTTTTGCTATTGAAAAAGGGCGTTTCATCTGCTTGTAGGTGGAACGCCCTTCTGTTTCAGTTTAGTTGGACAGAATCATGCGGTCATTTGCAAACTCGCCGCCGCTGGCGATCTGGAACTTGGCCAGCAGATCGGAGACGTGCAGCTTCTGCTTCTCCTCCCCTGCCACGTCATAGATGATATGACCCTCGTGCATCATGATGAGACGGTTGCCGTATTTGATGGCATCCTTCATGTTGTGGGTGATCATCATGGTAGTCAGGTGGTTCTCCTCCACGATGCGTGCCGAGAGGGTAAGCACCTTCAGCGCCGTTTTGGGGTCCAGTGCGGCGGTGTGCTCGTCCAGCAGCAGGAGCTTGGGCTTGTTCATGGTAGCCATCAGCAGGGTCAGTGCCTGCCGCTGACCGCCGGAAAGCAGACCCACGCGGGCGGTCAGGCGATCCTCAAGGCCCAGATCAAGGGTCTTGAGCAGCTCACGGTACTGCTCCCGCTCGGCCTTTGTGATGCCGATACGCAGGGTGCGGCGCTTGCCGCGCCGGGCTGCCAGCGCCAGATTTTCCTCGATCTGCATGGTGGCGGCAGTGCCGGTCATGGGGTCCTGAAACACGCGGCCAATGTAGGCGGCACGCTGATGCTCACTCAGGCGAGTGACATCCACACCGTCGATGAGGATCTTGCCCTCGTCCACCGGCCACACACCGGCAACGGCATTCAGCATGGTTGATTTACCTGCACCGTTGCCGCCGATGACGGTGACGAAATCGCCCTCGTTCAGCTTCAGGTTCAGGCCGTTCAGGGCGGTTTTCTGGTTCACCGTGCCTGCATTGAAGGTTTTAGAAACATTTTGGATCTCAAGCATTTTTTTCGCCCTCCTTTGCCTTTTTGACCGGCTTCGAGAAGTATTTGCCCTTCCAGTACGGCACAGCAAGGAACACGGCCACCACAGAGGCACTGAGCAGCTTGAGCAGGTTGGCATCAAAGCCCAGCGTCAGCACCAGCTGAATGACGATATAGTAGATGATTGCGCCGATGGAAACAGAGGCCAGCTTGAGGGCAAAGTTGTGGAAGATGCGGCCAAACACGGCCTCACCGATGATAACGGCAGCCAGACCGATGACGATGGCACCGCGTCCCATACCGACATCTGCAAAGCCCTGATACTGGCTGAGCAGCGCACCGGACAGTGCCACCAGCGCATTGGAGACGGCCAGACCCAGCACGATGTTGAAGTTGGTGTTGATGCCCTGTGCGCGGGACATGGCAGGGTTAGAGCCGGTAGCACGGATGCCGCAGCCCAGCTCCGTACCGAAGAACCAGTACAGCACCCCGATGACCACCGCCGTAGCAAGGATGACCATGATGATGGGGTTGTGCAGGGCAAATTCCTTGACCCAGCGCAGGGAGATGAGCAGACCATATTTATCCACGTTGATGGACTGGTTCGCCTTGCCCATGATCTTCAGGTTGATGGAATACAGCGCCAGCTGGGTCAGGATGCCGGCCAGAATGGCGGGAATGCCCATAAAGGTGTGCAGCAGGCCAGTGACAAGGCCGGTAGCAAGGCCGGCCAGCACAGCCATCAGCAATGCTGCCCAGACGTTCATGCCGGAAAGCAGGCACATGACGCACACTGCGCCGCCAGTGCCAAAGCTGCCGTCCACGGTCAGGTCGGCTACATCCAGAATGCGGTAGGTCAGGTATACGCCAATGGCCATGATACCCCAGATAAGCCCCTGCGCACAGGCACCCGGCAGAGCACCCGGCAGGTTTGCAAGTCTTGCAATGATTTCCAAAACAATTTCCTCCTAAACGTTACACTTTTTTATCTCCCGCTTTGATACGGGAAAGCGGAGAAGAGCAAGAATTCACTCTTCTCCGCTATTTTTATATTGTTCCGGTTTTGCTGTTATCAGGCTTCGATCTCTACATAGCCTTCCGGTACGGTCAGGCCAAGGTCATCGCAGACAGCCTTATTGTACTTTTTGGTTACATCGGTGTACTCGATGGGCATGGTGGAGATGTCGCTCTCGCCGTTCAGGATCTTGACTGCCATCTCACCGGTGGTGTAGCCCAGATCGTAGTAGCTGATGGACAGGGTAGCCACGCCACAGCCGGAGCAGATGCCCTCCTCACCGGCGAACACAGGCTTCTTAGCCGGGCGGCAGATGCCGTCCACGATGCCGGTATTGGCGGCAACAGTGTTATCAGTAGGCACATACAGTGCATCGTTCTCGTCTGCAGCCTTCTGGCAGACAGAGGACAAATCGTTGGAATCCGAGAAAGCATACTGGGTAGCAGTCACGCCCTTGGCCTCCAGATACTTCTGCACTTCATCAACCTGATACTGGCTGTTGGCCTCGGCAGAGCAGTACAGCAGGCCAACCTTCTTGACCTCGGGCATCCACTCCACGATCATATCTGCCTGCTGATCCAGCGGTGCCAGATCGGAGGTGCCGGAGACGTTGCCGCCCACGGTGCCGGAGAAGTTATCCAGACCCAGTGCCACGCCGTACTCGGTAACGGAGGTGCCCAGAATGGGGATAGTGTTGGTAGCAGCCTGTGCAGCCTGCAGAGCCGGGGTAGCGTTTGCCATGATCAGTGCCACGCCGGAGGAAACAAAGCCGTTGGCAATGGTGGCGCAGGTAGCGGAATCGCCCTGTGCATTCTGGAAGTCGAAGGTGACGTTCTCGCCAAAGGAAGCGGTCAGAGCATCCTCAAAGCCCTGCGTAGCGGCATCCAGTGCAGCATGCTGTACCAGCTGGCAGATGCCAACGGTGAACTTTTCGCCGTTGGAAGCGGCAGCGACCGATGCAGAAGCAACCGTGGAGGACGCTGCGGCAGAAGATGCGGAGGAAGAACCGCCGCAGGCAGAAAGAGCAGCTGCTGCGCCGCAGGCGGCGGCAACAGTCAGGAAGGAACGACGAGTGATTTTACGCATATTGATAATCTCCTCTATCTTCAGCCCTTGCAGCCAACAGGACGCCGCACTCCGGGCCGATATTGTAAGCGGATCAAGCAAGGTTCGCTTTACACTCGTGAAGTATATCACAGAATCGCTGGCAAAACAATCCACTTTTCCCTGAAAACGGCCTTTATTATCGATTCAAGTAAAGCCATCCATCAATTATTTTGAACGATTATCCCGTTTTTTCTGATACTCCGTCAGTTTACGCAGCTCTGTGTCCAGCGTTTGCAGATTTGCTTCCAGCTGCGGCAGATAATCCTGCGCGTAATCGTAGCCAAAATACAGTGCCTGCCAGAGCTTAGCCTGCATCCGGCGCACCAGCACCGGGCTGAGCACCGCCTCCAGCTGCTCCACCGTATCTTCCAGCGCCATGCAGGTCTGCGCCCAGCGCACATCCATGGCTTCCCGGGCGGGCACATTGTAGCGGGCAAGGTAATCCTGCACCCTTGCTTCGATCATCTGCCCGCCGCAGCCCGTGGGCTGCAAAAAATAGTGTACCTCCCCTGCCCGGCTGATCTCCTGCGCCAACGGATACAGCGCGCAAACCAGCGGCTCGGCATCATGGATGGCGCAGTGGTTTTCAGTCAGAAAGGGGCAGTTGTTGCGGTTTTCCTTGACTGGGGCAAGCCGCAGCACCGGTAAATGGCTCACCCTGCCAATACTGCTGCGGCAATAACCCCGGGCTACGATCTGCGGCGGCAGGCGCAGCCGGGCGGCAATGCGCCACAGGTCATAGCCGGACAGCACGATATCTTCCCGCCCGCGGCAGCAGTTGCCGCAGCCCGCACAGGCAAAACGGAACTGTGCATCCCGTTCCAGCAGCGGCATGGCATCGGTACGGGTAAAATCCACCTGTCCGCACAGGTCAATGGCTTCGTCTCGCATAGTCAAACATCCTTTTCCATGATAGAATGTCCCTATTGTACCGCCGGAGCATCCGGTTTGCAAGGCGGTTCTAGCACGGTTATTTTTTATCTGCCAGTTTCCGGTACACATGCACTGCATCGCGGATATTGTACTGCTCCGTTCCATGGTCTCCGGGCGCGGCAAGCGTAACAAGGATGTACTCTTTCCCGTTCACGGTGGCAAGGCTGGCCAAGCACAGCCCTGCGGCGGCAGTATACCCTGTTTTGCCTCCTTCGATCTGCGTTCCCTCCGGAAGTTCCGTTCCGTCCAGCCTGCCCAGCAGTGTGCTGGTCAGTAAAACGCCCTCCGGGTGCTGCGCAGTCGCCGTGGTGGTGTAGTGCTCCGCTGTAAAAATGGTGCGGAAGGTTGCATTGTGCAATGCTGTCTGCAATAGCTTTGCCATATCTGCCGCGCTGGAATAGTGCTCAGTATCGGTCAGGCCGGTCGCATTTGTAAAATGGGTGTTCTTCATGCCAAGCTCTGCGGCCTTTTGGTTCATCAGTGCGGCAAAGTTTTCTTCACTACCGCTCACCAGCTGCGCCAGCGTCTCACAGCATTCTGCGCCGGAGGGCAGCATCGCACCATAGAGCAGGTCACGCACCGTGACAGTCTCATCGGGTACAAAGCCCGCCATAGAGGCGTTTTCGGTCTGCAAGGCTGGAAAAATATTCTCCGGCAGTGTTACCTGTTTATCCAGATCGGGCTCAGTCTCAATGGCCAGCAGTATGGTCATCATTTTTGTCAGAGATGCCGGTGCAGCACGCTCATCGGCACGTTTCTGTGCCAGTACCCGCCCGCTTTGGGCGTCCAGCAAGATTGCGTGTCGGCTGGCAGTATCCAGCAAGACGTTCTGCCGCAGAAACAGCACCAGCAGTACAAGCAGTGCCGCCAGAATACATAGCCGCCGACAGCGGCGGTGGAATCGTTTCATGATTAGTCGCATCCTTTTTGCAAAATTGTAAAGCGCTTTCACCTTGTAACACGAGGCAAAAGCGCTTTTTCCTGCAAATTTGTGCTTATGTATTTTATATTAGCGCAATAAAAAAGCCCTGAGACTTTCATCTCAGAGCTTTCAATTAAGTCGGCGACTACCTATTTTCACAAGCCGTTTCCAGCTAACTATCTTCGGCACAAGTAAGCTTAACTTCTGTGT
>CAKSZF010000093.1 GCA_934525405.1 uncultured Faecalibacterium sp. | reverse complement strand
CACGCCGAGAAGTTCCCGGGTCTGTGCACCCCGGACGACAGCTACCACGGCATCACCTACGCCGAGCGCTTCGGCAAGGAGGGAGCTTTCATCACCAAGGCCACCGCGCAGCTCATGCGGGACTTCGGCTCCATGCAGTCCCCCATGAACGCCTATATGCTGAACCTTGGTCTGGAAAGCCTGCACGTTCGGATGCAGCGCCACTGCGCCAACGGTATGGCGGTGGCACAGTTCTTGGAGAACCACCCCAAGGTGGCCTATGTGAACTACTGCGGGCTGGAAAGCAGCCCCTACCATGCACTGGCTCAGAAGTACCTGCCCAATGGCAGCTGCGGCGTGGTGAGCTTTGGTCTGGCTGGTGGACGCCAGGCTGCCAGCACCTTTATGAAGGAGCTGAAGCTTGCCGCCATTGAGACCCATGTGGCGGATGCCCGCACCTGCTGCCTGAACCCCGCCTCCAGCACCCACCGTCAGATGAACGACGAGCAGCTGGCTGCCGCCGGTGTGCCCGCCGAGCTGGTGCGCATGAGCTGCGGTCTGGAATCCGCCGAGGACCTTATCGCCGATATCGCGCAGGCACTGGATAAGGTATGAAAGGAGCAACCATCCTATGCCGCTGATCATTCCCAAGACCTTACCCGCCTTTGATGCCCTGTATGAAGAAAATGTCTTTGTCATGCACCGGGAGCGGGCGTTGGCGCAGCATATCCGTCCGCTGGAAATCCTGATCCTGAACCTGATGCCCACCAAGATCGCCACCGAGACCCAGATCGCCCGGCTGCTGGCAAACACCCCGCTGCAGGTGCACATGACCCTGCTGCAAACTGCCAGCCACTCTGCCACCCATGTGTCGGCTGCTCACCTTGAGGCCTTTTACAAGACCTTTGACGAGGTGAAGAACAACCGCTACGATGGCATGATCATCACCGGTGCGCCGGTGGAGACCATGGACTTTGAGCAGGTGGACTATTGGAACGAGCTGTGCGAGATCATGGACTTCAGTGAAACGAACGTCTACTCCACCCTTCATGTCTGCTGGGGTGCACAGGCAGGGTTGTACTACCATTATGGCGTGCGCAAGCAACTGCTGCCGGAAAAGATGTTCGGCGTGTTCGAGCATCGGGTCACCCGCCCGGCAAACCCGCTGGTGCGCGGCTTTGATGAGGTGTTCTACGCTCCCCACAGCCGCCACACTGGCATCTGCCGGGAGGATGTGGACAATTGCGCTGCCTTGCGTATTCTGGCCGAGAGCGATGCCGCCGGGCCCTTCCTCATGAGCACCGAGAACGGGCGGCAGATCTTCGTCACCGGCCACCCGGAGTACGATAAGTATACGCTGGATGCTGAGTATAAGCGGGACGTAGCCAAGGGCTTGCCCATCCATGTGCCCGCCAACTACTACCCGGACGACGACCCCGCAAAGCCGCCGCTGTTCCGCTGGCGCGCCCACGCCCACCTGCTGTATGAAAACTGGCTGAACTATTATGTTTACCAGAACACCCCCTATGATCTGGGGGATATCCAGCGGGTAAAACACGAGAAGTAAATAACAAAAAGGCGATGCCGCACGGCATCGCCTTTTTGCTATTTCTTGCGTTTTGCGGGCTTTTTCTTCCGCACGCTGTAACCGAAGGTGCCCAGCTTTTTGCCAAGCGCCAGATACTCCCCGTGGCTGTACACGATGAGGTTTGCCTTATCCAGACACAGCTTGCCTTTTTCGTCCAGCAGGCTCTCGTCCACATCGCAGGCCATCACCTCGGCCAGAAACAGGTCGTGACTGCCCAGCGGGATGCGCTGGGTGATGCGGCACTCCAGATTGACCGGGCTTTCCTCCAGCACCGGGCAGTCGGTCAGTACACTGCCGGAGGCAGCGTGCAGGCCGCAGGCGGCAAACTTGTCCACGTCGCGGCCGCTCTTCACGCCACACCAGTCAATGGCGCGCACCAGCTTTTCAGTGGGCAGATTGATGGCGAACTGCCCGCTCTCGCACAGCAGCTGATGGCTGTACCGCTCCGGGCGCACGCTGATGGATACCATGCTGGGCTGGGTGCAGATGGTGCCTGTCCAGCCGATCGTGATAAGGTTGGGCTTATCCAGCCCGCCGCAGGATACCAGTACCGGCGGCTCCGGGTTCAGAAGGGTGCTGCCCTTCCAGCTTTGCTTGCTCATCCGTGATATTTCCTTTCGTAGGGAGCCCATGTGCGCTCCGAGATGATATAGCGCGGGCGGGCTTTTGTTTCCATATAGATCTTGCCGATATACTCGCCGATCACGCCCAGACACACCAGCTGTACACCGCCCATAAAGCAGACGATGCAGACGGTGGAGGCCCAGCCTGCCACGCTGCTGCCCATGGCAGCGCACACGATGGCCCAGATGACCCCGATAAAGCTGACAAGGCTCACCACGATGCCCGCTCCGGTGATGATGCGGATAGGTTTGTTGGAAAGGCTGGTAATGCCGTCAAAGGCAAGCGCCAGCATCTTGCTCAGGGGGTAGTGGCTCTCACCGGCCAAGCGCTCGTGGCGCTCGTAGGTGACCACATCGTGGGCAAAGCCCACCAGCGGCACCATGCCCCGCAAGAAGATGTTGACCTCCTTGTAATCCGCAAAGCTTTCCAGCACGCGGACGCTGATCAGGCGGTAGTCTGCGTGATTGAACACGATATCCGCGCCCAAAGCGTTCATCACATGATAAAAGCCCTCGGCGGTGAACCGCTTGAAGAAGGTATCGGTGTCCCGGCGGCTGCGCACGCCGTACACCACCTCGGCACCGTCCAGATATTTTTTCACCATCTCGTCCATGGCGTTGATATCGTCCTGACCGTCGCAGTCGATGGAGATGGTAATGTCACAGCTGTCGCTGTGCAGCGCCTCCATCAGCCCTGCCAATACGGCGTTTTGGTGGCCGCGGTTGCGGCTCTGGGAGATGCCGATATAGTGCTCGTCCTGTGCGGCAAAGCCTTGGATCAGCTCCCACGTTTTGTCGCGGGAGCCATCGTTGACAAAGAGCACCCGGCTTTTATCGCTGACCAGCCCCTGTGCGGTCAGACTGTGGATCTTTTCCAGAAACATGGGTGCTGTAATGGGCAGCACCTGCTCCTCGTTGTAGCAGGGGATCACGATCCAGAGTACGGGCTTGGACATTGTTTTATCGCTCCTTAATTATAAAATAACCCTCTCAGTCATCGCTGTGCGATGCCAGCTCCCCCGAAAGGGGGAGCTTTTCTCGGCAGAGGGGAACACTTGCTCTTCTGCCGGAGAAGGCAGACTGTTCTGAAAACTTGCATAAAGCTCCCCCCCTCGGGGGAGCTGGCGCGAAGCGCCTGAGAGGGTTTTACTGCACCATCTGCTGCAAGGCGTCCGGCTCCAGCAGTTTGAAACTGCTGCGGTAGGTGTCGATGAGCCCTTCCTTCTGCATGGTGCTCAGCTCCCGGGAAAGGGCGCTGCGGTCGCAGTTGAGGTAATCCGACAGCTGGATGCGGGAGAAGGGGATGCTGAAGGTCAGGCTGTGGGCACGGGCTGCCTCACTGAGCAGATAAGCCGCCACCTTGGCGCGCAGGCTCTTCATCACCAGCAGGTCGATGCGGCGGGAGAGGGAAAAATATTTATCGCTGATGGTGCGCACAAGGTTCTGCACCACTCGCTGGTGGGCGGGGCTGCCGTCCGAGAGCAGCAGCCGCTCGTAAGGCAGCAACAGCACCTCGCAGGGGGCAGCAGCCAGCACGGTGACCGGGCTGGACAGGCTGGAGCCGCCCAGCACGTCCCCGAACACCCCGCCCGGCTCTACCCGGGCAATCGGGATACGCACTCCGCCCGGTGCCGGGCGGTAGGCTTCCAGCTCACCGGACAGCACGATGCCTACCCGGCGGCTGGGTTCCCCCGCCAGCACAAGGGCTTCGCCCTTGCCGTAGCTGCGCACACTTGCCCCCAGCCGGGACAGCAGCGTGCTGAGCTCCGCAGCGGAAAGACCCGCGAACAGCGTGGTGTTTTGTAACAGCGGCAGATAATTATTCATCGCAACTCCGCAGAGAAAATAGTGTTCTCCGCAGCCTCCTGCAATTGCGTTGCACACGCAACGGTATTTTTACCCCTATTATAGTAAACTGGAACGCGCAAAGCAAATGATTTTGCAAAATTTTTCAAAAAAAGACCGGTTTCCGCTTCCCCTACCGGGGCGTGCCGGGTGCGAAAAGGAGTATTTCATGAAAAAGATCCTGTCCTTACTGCTGGCGTTCAGCCTTGCACTGAGCCTTGCAGCCTGCGGCGGCAGCGCAAGCTCTGCCGCTTCCAGCACGGCGGTGTCCGAGGCTGCTTCCTCTGCGGCTGCTTCCGAGGAAGAGACCGCTGCGCCGCTGTCTGCCACCGAGCCGCTGCGCATTGCGGGCCTGAAGGGCCCCACCACCATGGGGCTTGTGAACCTGCTCTCGATGGAGCAGGCCGGTACCGCCGCCATGGACTATGATTTGCAGCTCTACGGCGCTGCGGATGAGATCGTGCCGCTGCTCATCAAGGGCGAGCTGGACATGGCAGCAATCCCGGCCAATCTGGCTGCGACCCTATATCAGAAAACGAACGGCGGCATTCAGGCCGTGGCGGTGAACACCTTGGGCGTTTTGTATGTGGTGGAGCAGGGCGATACCATCCACAGCATGGCCGACCTCAAGGGACGCACCATCCTGTCCACCGGCAAGGGCACTACCCCGGAGTATGTGCTGCGCTATCTGCTTACCGCCAACGGTCTTGACCCGGACAAGGATGTGGACATCCAGTATTACAGCGAAGCCACCGAAGTGACTGCCCAGATGGCCAGCACGCAGGATGCCATTGCCGTTTTGCCCCAGCCCTATGTGACCGCTGCCGGGCTGAAGGACGACACCCTGCGGGTAGCCCTTGACCTGACCGCCGAGTGGGACAAGGTGGCAGATACCCAGTTGATCACCGGTGTGACCGTGGTGCGCAAGGCCTACGCTGAGGAGCACCCGGACGTGGTGGCTGCCTTTCTGGCAGACTACGCCCAAAGCGTGAACGCCGCCAACACCGATCTGGACGGCACCGCCGCGCTGTGTGAGGAGCAGGGCGTGGTGGCAAAAGCCGCCATTGCCAAAAAGGCACTGCCCAACTGCAATATCGTCTGCCTGACCGGCGAGGAACTGAAGGCGGACGTCTCCGGTTACCTGCAGGTGCTCTACGATGCCGACCCCGCCGCCGTGGGCGGTACGCTGCCCGGCGAGGACTTCTACTGGGCAGCCCAGTAACAGCCTGAAAAAAGCATTCCATCTCCCGCCGCTCTGCCGTGGTACGCAGCGCGGCGGTTTTTGTTGGAAAACGATTTTGAATGGCTTCCGCTGCGCTCTAGCCATTTTCAGCGGAAAAAATATTTTTAATTCGCAATTCTGGAAAATCTGCGGATTTTCCAGAATTGCCTTTTCACAGGGGGCTGTAACGATAAAATGGCGGTTTAGAATGCATCTGCTGCTCACCGCTACGACCCCACCCGTGAAAATAGCGTTTGGAGCGCTCCGCAGAGCGCGACAAACGCGAAACTATAAATAATAATACCTTGATTTATGGCCAGAGCGCCAGCGGAGGCCATTTTAAATCATCCCGGTTGCAATTCCGCTGCAAAAGTTCTACAATAGAGGCACATTATAGAATATGGAGGGAAAACCTATGGCTTGCACTACCATTCTGGTCGGCAAGGCAGCATCGTACGATGGCT
>CAKSZF010000092.1 GCA_934525405.1 uncultured Faecalibacterium sp. | reverse complement strand
CTGTAAGATAATCATAGCAGAAAGCGGCGGCGGCTTCAATCCTCTTTTCGCCAAAAGGCTTGCTTTTTTTGTCTGAAGTGTTTATTATGTTTGTATAAAAATGCGCTGTCGATTTTGTATATTTTTCAAGTTTCTTCCACCACAGGTGAAGCGAGGTGTTTTGTATGACCATTGCCGAGGAAAAACAGGCGCAGCGTACCGCAGGCCGTGCCGCCCGCAAAGCGCTGGATGCGCCGCAGCGCGCCGCTGCCAACGCAGCACTGTGCCGCCGGGTGCTGGAACTGGACGCCTACCGCACCGCCCGCACCCTTTTGCTCTACGCAGCCTTTGGGGGCGAAGCCGACCTTGCCGCCGTGGCTGCCGAGGCCGCACGGCAGGGTAAAACGGTAGCCTACCCGGTGTGCGGCGAAGGCTTTTCCCTTACCGCAGCCGTTCCGGGCGCGGACGGCTGGGCGGTGGGACAGTACGGCATCCGCACGCCGGTGTCGGAGCGCTCCACCCTTTTGCAGCCGGAGCAGCTGGATCTGGTGCTGGTGCCCTGCACCGCCTTTGACGCAGACTGCCGCCGGGTGGGCATGGGCAAGGGCTACTACGACCGCTACCTGCCCCGCTGCACCCGGGCGGTGAAGATCGGCATTGCATTGGAAGTTCAGCGCGTCCCCCGCGCCGCCGTGGACGCGCACGACCAGCGGCTGGACGCCTTTGTAACAGAGAGGGGTATCTACACATGGAAATGAACGATCTAAGCTGCGCACAGTTTCTGGCACAGCTTGCCAGCAAAGCGCCCACACCGGGCGGCGGCGGCACTGCCGCTCTGGTGGGCGCTGCCGGTGTGGCGCTGGGCAGCATGGTGGGCTGCCTGACCACCGGCAAAAAGAAGTACGCCGCCGTGGAAGCGGATATCCAGGCACTGAACGCCCGGGCTGAAGCCCTGCGGCTGGATCTGGAAGCACTGGTACAGGCCGATGCCGACGCCTTTGCGCCACTGGCTGCGGCCTACGGCCTGCCCAAGGACACCCCGGAGCAGGCCGCGCACAAGGCTGCTGTGCTGGAAACCGCACTGGACGGTGCAAGCGCCGTGCCGCTGCAAATTATGGAAAAGTGCGCCGAGGGCATCGCGCTGGCCGGGCAGTACGCCGCCAAAGGCAGCGTGCTGGCGGTGTCGGATGCAGGCTGCGCCGCCGTGCTGTGCAAGGCCGCCTTGCAGGCCGCAAGCCTGAATGTGTTTATTAACACCAAGCTGATGGCAGACCGCACCCGCGCTGCTGCGCTGGACGCCCGGGCAGACGCATTGCTGGCAGAGTTTGTGCCCCGGGCAGACGAAACCTTCACCGCCGTCAGCGGGAAACTCCGCAATAAATAACATCACAAATGAGGGAAAGTATATGGCAACGATTTTAAAAGGTGCGCCGGTGGTGGCCGCCATGAACGAGCGCAACGCGGCGCTTTGCGAGCAGCTGAAAGCCAAGGGCATCATCCCCACGCTGGCCGTGGTGCGGGTGGGCGAGCGGGAGGATGACCTCTCCTACGAGCGGGGCGTGATGACCCGCTGCGGTAAGGTGGGCGTCGCAGTCAAGCAGTTCGTGCTGCCCGCCGACGCCACACAGGAGCAGCTGCTTCGGGTACTGGACGAGGTGAACACCGACGATGGCATCCACGGCTGTCTGCTGTTCCGTCCCCTGCCCAAGCAGTTCAATGACCGCACCGTCCGCGCCGCTCTGCGCCTGGAAAAGGACATTGACGGCATCACGGACGGTTCTCTGGCCGGGGTGTTCACGAACACCGATTTGGGCTATGCCCCCTGCACCGCGCAGGCGTGCATGGAAATTCTGAAATATTATAATGTTCCCCTTTCCGGCAAGCGTGCCGTTGTGGTAGGGCGCAGCCTTGTGGTGGGCAAGCCCGCCGCCATAATGCTGGACCGGGAGAACGCCACCGTCACCCTGTGCAACTCCCGCACCCAGAACCTGCCGGAAGTGTGCAGGCAGGCCGACATCGTGGTGGTCGCCATGGGCAAGATGGCGGCTGTGGGCGCAGACTGCCTGCGCGCCGGGCAGACCGTTGTGGACGTGGGCATCCATGTGAACGAGGAGGGCAAACTCTGCGGTGACGTGCAGTTTGCCGCCGCAGAGCCGGTGGTGGACGCCATCACCCCCGTGCCCGGCGGCGTGGGCACCGTGACCACCTCGGTGCTGGTAGGCCACGTGGTGCAGGCGGCGTGCAAAAGGGCCGGGGTGGAATGCTGAGAAAATTATTTTAAGATAGAGCAAGCCCGGAAAGTCTGCGGACTTTCCGGGCTTGCATTTTCACAGGAGAGGTGCGGTGGGCATCAGCCCCGCACAAGGAGCAGCAGCAGAGCCGAGGCCACACACTGCAGAATGAGCCAGCGGGCTACCACCTGCTCATCGCTCCAGCCCTTGCGCTTGCGCACATGGTCGTGGAGAGGGGTCAGTGTGTTTTTCAAAATCCAGATGTGCAGAAACCGCTTCAGGCTGATCTTCAGAATGCCCAAGCTGCCGTCTGCGATAAACACGATGGCCGCCAGCAGGAAGGCAAACGGGTGGCCGCACTTCAGCGACAGCATGGCGATGAAAAAGCCCATAGCGCGGCTGCCGGCATCGCCCATCAGCAGGCTGGAGGGCTTGGCATTGAGCCACAGGTAAGCCAGCAGCGCACCGATGAACACCACACCGGCGGTGGCGTAGGTGCCCAACTCGGTCTTATAGGCCAGCAGATAGGTGCCGATGGTCACCACTGCCAGACTGGCGGAAAGGCCGTCCACACCGTCAGTGCAGTTGACCACGTTGATGCTTGCCCAGATGAGGATGACGATGAGCAGCAGGTACACGGCATAGGGCAGGGTGAAGCTCCACTGTAAAAAGTGCACCCCGCAGCCGTTGAAGTTCAGGTAGGTAACGCCCGCCAGCACCGCAATGACAAAATCAATGATGCCCTTTTTGTACTCGTTCCAAGCGGTCTCGGCGGCATCGTCCAGATAGCCGGAGAGCATGGAAGCGATCAGCAGCACATTGTACACCACATACTCGGTGGTGAAGGGCAAAAATGCCAGCGACACCAGTGCGATACACAGCACAAAGATCAGTCCGGAGCCTCGCGTCTTGCCCTTGGAAAGCTCGCCGTTCACCGCAAAGGCGCGGCCGTGGTCGTGGGGCAGTTTATCGCGGAAAATGGAATCCGTCAGAGCGGTCAGGGCGAACGCCAGCAAAAATGCCATGGCATCCACGCCCCGCTGCCCAATGACAGAGGTCAGCATTTGGATCATAAGATAACATTCCTCTTTCTTTCTGTATAGTCCTTTTTGAGTGTATCACGCCCTAGACCAAAAATCAATCCCGGCGGCAAAATTCGCTATGGATTGACTTTTCTTCTGCGGCTCTCTATAATAATGTATTAGTCTGTCATTTTCACCCACAACGCAGGAGGTCCCATGTCCATTACCCTTGAGCAGCTCTCTGCCCGGATGCGGCAGGGCGAGCAGGTGCCGCTGCGCCACACCGCACAGGTGGCGCTGACGCTGAGCATCCCTTCCATTTTACAGCAAATCGTAGTCACCGCCATGGAGTACATCGATGCAGCCATGGTGGGGCATATCGGCGCCGCCGCCACAGCTTCCATCGGCATCGTCAGTTCCAGCACATGGCTGCTGCACGGGATGCTGGCCGGGCTGTGCATGGCGTTTTCCATTCAGGTGGCGCAGTATCTGGGCGCAGACCGCCAGCAGGATGCCCGGGGCGTTTTGCGGCAGTCCATGCTGTTCAATCTGGCGGTGGGGCTTGCCGCAGCAGCCTTTGGCGTGGGCATCAGCCGGTTTCTGCCCGGGTGGCTGGGCGCAGACACGGCACTGCGGGCAAACGCTTCGGCCTATTTTGCCATTTGGTCGGCTTCCCTGCCCTTCATCATGGCCATGGGCACCTACGCCGCCATGCTGCGCTCTACGGGTGATGCGCTTACCCCGGGCCTCATCAGCATCTTCACCTGCGTACTGGACATCATCTTCAACTTTTTCCTCATCAACCCCACCCGGGAAATGACTGTGTTCGGTCAAAACCTCACGGTCTGGGGTCTGGGCTGGGGCGTGCCGGGCGCGGCGCTGGGCACAGCCCTTGCCAACGCAGTGGGCGGCACGCTGGCGCTGGGCGTTCTGCTGCTGCGGGACGGCCCGCTGTGCATCCGCAAGCCCGGCTCGTGGCGCATTACCCGCGCCTGCCTGCATAACGTGTGGAAGGTGGGCGCACCGCTGGCGGCAGAGCGCGCCGCCCTGTCCTCGGCACAGGTGCTGCTGGTGCGCATCGTGTCCGGGCTGGGCACTACCGCCATTGCCGCCAACAGTCTGGGCGTCAGCGCCGAGAGCCTGTGCTACATGGCGGGCTACGGCATTCAGGACGCCGCCCTTGCGCTGGTGGGACAGGCTGTGGGCGCGAACCGCCGGGACATGGCAAAGCGCTTTGCGTGGCTGTGCACCGCCATGGGCATGGGCATCATGGCGCTTACCGGTGTGGGGCTGTATGTGTTTGCCCCGCAGCTGATGGGTATCTTCACCGCCGACGCCGCCGTCATTGCGCTAGGTGCGCGGGTGCTGCGCATTGAAGCCTTTGCCGAGCCGATGTTCGGGGCAAGCATCGTAGCCAGCGGCTCCATGCAGGGCGCGGGCGACAGCACTGGCTGCTTTATCCTGAACCTTGTCAGTATGTGGGGCGTGCGGCTGACCTTGGCGGTCCTACTGGCTCCCCGCTTTGGGCTGGTGGGCGTATGGGTGGCCATGTGCGCCGAGCTTTGCACCCGCGGCGCACTGTTTTTGCTGCGCATGGCGCGGGGCAAATGGCTGGATAAGGGCGCGCTGGCGTAAAGTTTCTTATAAATTCAGAGAGCCGGAAAGTCCGCGGACTTTCCGGCTCTCTGTTATTTCAGCAGCTTACTTGCGGCCGTGCAGGATGGGAGACAGGGGCTTATAGATCAGCAGGCACAACACGGCGTCCAGCAGACCTTTGACCAGCGTGAAGGGCATATTAAAGATCACAAGGCACTTGATCAGACTGTCGGCAGAGGGCAGGATAGCCTGATACATGCCCAGAATAGCTTCCAGCGGCATGTGGTAGAACTGCACATAGGCCGGGTAGGTGATGAAGTAGTTGGAGGGCACGCTGAACACGGCCATGGCGGCAGCACCGGCGATGGCACCCAGAATAGCGGTCTTGCGGCTCTTGTGGCGCTTGTAGACAAAGCCCGCCACAGCAGAGAACACCGCGCCCAGCATAAAGTTGCACAGCTCGCCCACGCAGGCAGTGGAGGTGCCCTTGATGATGATGTGCAGCAGGTTCTTCATAAAGCTGATGACCACGCCATACACCGGGCCCAGTGCAAAGGCACCCAGCAGGGCGGGCAGGTCGGAGAAATCCATCTTGACGAAGGACGGAATGAGCATCGGCAGCGGGAACTCGATGAACATCAGGATAAAGGCGACCGCGCTGAGCATGGCGGCAACGGTCAGGTTGTGGGTGGTATTCTTTTTCATGGTAGTTGTCCTCCCCGGGGGATACGCCCCGTTCAAATTTGTTCGGAAAGCCCTTTTCGCGCTGGATCGAACCGGAAAGACAAACCAAAAAGCGCCCTGCTGCAACCAAAAAACTGCAACAGGGCGCACAGACGCAATTTGCCTGCCGTTTCTTGCATCCGGACTATACCGTTGGTCCCGGAGTTGCACCGGGTCAGCACCCTT
>CAKSZF010000091.1 GCA_934525405.1 uncultured Faecalibacterium sp. | reverse complement strand
GTATAGGCCACCTTTTCCCGTTCCAGAATGCGCATTGCGTTGGTTTTAGCTTCTTTTCCCATTGTTATTCCCTCTTTGATTCTATTGAACCCTCTCAGGCCGCTTCGCGTCCAGCTCCCCCGAAAGGGGGAGCTTATGCGCGGTAACCGGCAGATTCTCTTTCCCCGGGAAGTAATACCCCATGGAAAGCAGTAAAAAGCTCGACCTTTGGGTGCGCAGTCATTGCACAACAATGACTGCGCGGGTTCTTTTCTTTTTTATTCTACCACTTTTTCGGAAAAAATTCAAAATTTCTCTTGACTTCAGTTTCATGAAGTGATATCATAGCGTCACGCACTTCAGAGTACTGAAGTTTTACACTGCAAGCTGCGGCAAAGGAGCCGGTCTCCCTCGCCGTTTCACAGGATAGAAAAAGGCAAAGGAGACAAAATACTATGATCATCGTACTCAAACAGGATGCCCCCGACGTACAGGTGCGCGAGTTCTGCCACGAGCTGGAGGATATGGGTCTGCAGATCAACGATTCCAAGGGCAGTGACACCCATATTCTGGGTTTGATCGGCGATACCAAGGCCATTGCGGAGAGCTGGGTGCTGGCAAACCCGGTGGTGGAGACCTGCCGCCGCGTGTCCGAGCCCTACAAAAAGGCCAACCGCAAGTTCCACCCGGACGACAGCGTTATCGACGTGGAGGGCGTCAAGATCGGCGGCGGCAACTTTGCAGTCATCGCCGGGCCGTGCAGCATTGAGAGCGAGGAGCAGATTACCTACTGCGCGCAGCGGGTAAAGGCAGCAGGCGCTTCCCTGCTGCGCGGCGGTGCATTCAAGCCCCGCACCTCGCCCTACTCTTTTCAGGGTATGCGCAGCGAGGGTCTGGACCTGCTCAAGCTGGCGCGCCGCGCCACCGGTGCGCCCATCGTGACCGAGATCATGAACACCGAGCACCTGCCCCTATTTGAAAACGTAGACCTGATCCAGGTGGGTGCCCGCAATATGCAGAACTTTGAGCTGCTCAAGGCTGTCGGACGCCAGAAAAAGCCGGTGCTGCTCAAGCGCGGCCTTGCCAACACGCTGGAAGAGTTCGTGATGAGCGCCGAGTACATCATGGCCGAGGGCAACGAGAACGTCATCCTGTGCGAGCGCGGCATCCGCACCTTTGAGACCAGTATGCGCAACACGCTGGACCTTGCCGGTGTGGTCATGCTGCACAAGATGACCCATCTGCCGGTGGTGGTGGACCCCAGCCACGCCTGCGGCCACGCATGGATGGTGCCGGAGCTGGCGAAAGCCGCGGTCGCTGCCGGTGCCGACGGCCTGATGATCGAGGTGCATAACAACCCCGCCAAAGCCAAGTGCGATGGCGCACAGAGCCTGACCCCCGATCAGTTTGACGAGCTGATGCAGTTCATCGGCAAAGAGGTGGAATTCTTCGGCAAAAAAATGAACTGAGCCTGCTCCGTCCGCTCCCCCGCAAGGGGGAGCTTTTTATATGCACCGGCGGGTTTTCATTTTCTTTTCACGGATTTTATGGTATACTAAAGCGTATTTTGAAAAAACACTGCCGAAAGAGGTTTTAAAGATGAAAGCACACATTGCACGCAACCAGAACGCCGGGGTGCCGCTGGCGCTGGGCTGGAACCTTTCCCCCGCCGACCGGGGCAAGCTGGAGGGCATGGCACCCGCCTTTGGCATGAAGTTGCTGCTCGTTTCCCCCGCCGATGCCGGCAAGACCGTTGCCCAGCTGCTGGGCGAGGTGGAGGTAAAAGCACCCAGAACGCTGGTACTGGAGCCGGGCGCTTATCCCCCGGCGCTGGTGCTGGCAAACTTCCGCGATAAGGACGTGGACACCCTGCTGGACCTGATGCGGCAGGCACAGGTGATCATCCCGCTCAAGGCGGTAGTCACCCCCGCAAACCGCAACTGGATGTTTGCAGACCTGCTGGCACATTTGCAGGAGGAGCACACCGCCTTTAGCGCTGCAAAGGAGAGCCAGACCGTATGAAGAGCCGCATCACCCGCATGACCGCTGCACTGCTGGCGGCGGTGCTGAGCCTTGGCCTGTTGGCCGCCTGCAAGACTAAAAAGGAACTGACCCGGTACAGTACCATCTTTTATGATGTGTTCGACACGGTGACGCAGGTCATCGCCTACTGCGAGAGCGAGGAAGAGTTCAACACCCAGATGCAGGCGCTGCATCAGGATCTTGTCGCCTACAACCAGCTCTACGATATCTACAACGACTACGACGGCGTTGTGAACGTTAAGACCATCAACGAAAACGCCGGGAAAGCCCCGGTACAGGTGGATGACCGCATCCTCTCCATGCTGGAACTGGCGCGGCAGATGTACGACCTGACCGGCGGCAAGATCAACATTGCCATGGGCAGCGTGCTGGGCATCTGGCACGATTACCGCGAAGCCGCCGAAAAGAACGCTTCCGAGGACGACAACACCCTGCCCACACAGGAAGAGTTGGAAGCCGCTGCGCAGCACTGCGACATCAACGACCTTGTCATTGACGAGGATGCCAAAACGGTCTATCTGTCCGACCCGGAGATGTCGCTGGACGTGGGCAGCGTGGGCAAGGGCTACGCAGTGGAGATGGTCTGCCGCGCCGCCGAAGCCCGTGGGCTGACCAGCGCACTGGTGAGCGTGGGCGGCAACCTGCGCGCCATCGGCACAAAGCCGGACGGCAGCCAGTGGACGGGCGGCGTAGAGAACCCGTGGAACGCCTCGGAGGTGTATACCAACACCAACTCCATCTTCGGCTCGCCCATCAACATGAGCGACCTTGCGCTGGTGACCAGCGGCGACTACCAGCGCTACTTTGTGGTGGACGGCAAGCGCTACCACCACATCATCGACCCGGACACCCTATGGCCGGCTGCCTACTATAACGGCGTCACCGTGCTGTGCCCGGACTCCGGCATGGCAGACTGCCTGACCACTGCCCTGTTCTGTATGCCGCTGGAAGAGGGGCAGAAACTGGTGGAATCGCTGGACGGCGTAGAAGCCATGTGGTGCACACCTGACAAGCAGGCCACCACCTCCAGCGGCTGGGACAGCCACCTGAAAAAGTAAGTTCTGCCGTTTTTGCAGGCAGAACGATCAAAATGGCCTCCGCGTGCGCTCTGGCCATCATCAGCGGAGAATCTATTTTCAATTTCGGAATAGCGGAGCGTCTGCGGACGCTCCGCTATTCCCTTTTCACGGAAATTTTTTCTTACGCAAAAAGGCTGCCGCACAAAATGTGCAGCAGCCTTTTGTTTGTTTATCCGGTTATCCCGTCTGGCATCACTCCACGATGATGCTCTTGCCGGTCATCTCGGCGGGAACGGGCAGGCCGATATAGGGCAGCATGGTGGGTGCGATGTCGGCCAGGCAGCCGCCCTCGCGCAGCTTCACATCGCCGCAGCCAACTGCCACAAAGGGCACAACGTTGGTGGTGTGGGCGGTGAAGGGGGTGCCGTCCGGGTTCATCATCTTCTCGGCGTTGCCGTGGTCAGCGGTGATGAAAGCGCAGCCGCCGGCGTTCAGCACAGCGGTGACCACCTGATCCACGCAGGTGTCCACAGCCTCAACGGCCTTGACAGCAGCCTCGAACACGCCGGTGTGGCCGACCATATCGCAGTTTGCGAAGTTCAGGATGACCACATCGTACTTGCCGCTCTCGATGCGCTTGACGCACTCGGCAGCGACTTCGGGGGCGCTCATCTCGGGCTTCAGGTCGTAGGTGGCAACCTTGGGGCTGGGGATGACGCAGCGATCCTCGCCCTCGTAGGGAGCCTCCACGCCGCCGTTGAAGAAGAAGGTGACGTGAGCGTACTTCTCGGTCTCGGCAATGCGCAGCTGGGTCTTGCCGTGGGCAGACAGGTACTCGCCCAGAACGTTCTTCAGCTCCACCGGGGGATATGCAACCTCGCAGTTGGGCATGGTAGCATCGTACTCGGCCATGCAGACGTAGTTCACCTGCTTGCGGCCGCCGCGGCGCTCGAAACCGGTAAAGGCATCGTCGCAGAAGATGCGGGTCATCTGGCGGGCACGGTCGGGGCGGAAGTTCATGAAGATAACGGTGTCGCCATCCTGCACGCGGCCACCCTCGCAGGTGACGCAGGGCAGCACGAACTCGTCGGTCTTGTCAGCTGCGTAGGAAGCCTCGATGGCCTCGGCAGCGTTGGCAGCGTGCTCACCCTCGCCGTAGACGAAGGCAGCGTAGGCCTTCTCCTCGCGGTCCCAGTTGTTATCACGGTCCATGGCGTAGTAACGGCCGGAAACGCTGGCGATCTTGCCCACGCCCAGCTCGTCCAGCTTGGCCTGCAGGTCCGCAAGGAAGCCCTTGCCGGAGTGGGGGTCGGTGTCGCGGCCATCGGTGATGCAGTGCAGGTAGACTTCCTTTGCGCCCAGATGCTTTGCCATTTCCAGCACGCCAAACCAGTGGTCGGCATGGCTGTGCACGCCGCCGGTACCCACCAGACCCATCAGGTGGATGGCCTTGCCGGCCTCGATAGCGGCCTTCATGTTCTTGACCAGCACAGGGTTCTTGAGCATCTCGCCATCATGGATGGACTTGGTGATGAGGGTCAGCTGCTGGTACACGATGCGGCCTGCGCCCATGTTGGTGTGGCCGACCTCGGAGTTGCCCATCTGGCCATCGGGCAGGCCGACAGCCATGCCGGAGGCATCAATGGTGGTCATGGGGTACTTTGCCATCAGAGCATCCAGATGGGGGGTCTTGGCAGCCACAACAGCGTTGCCGAAGGTCTCGTTCGGCACCCAGCCGAAGCCATCCATGATACACAGAAGAACAGGTTTCTTTGCCATAAAATTGAATCTCCTTTGAATTTATCACGCATTGCAGGTAAGGCCCAACACCCCACCTGCGGGGCGCAGCCTGCGGGTGCATAACACCCGGACAGCTGCTGTAAAAACAGATCAGCGCCCGGCTCAGCGCTGAAAAAACGGCGCAGCCGGGCGCTGAAACAGCTAGTTAAGAAAAGGCAGTTGCTCAGCCCTTGGTGGCTGCATCAACGATGACTGCAAAGTCGGGAGCCTTCAGGGATGCGCCGCCGATCAGGCCGCCGTCCACGTCCTTCTTGCTCAGCAGCTCCTCGCAGTTCTTGGCGTTCATGCTGCCGCCGTACTGCACGGTGGTAGCCTCGGCCACAGCCTCGCCGTACAGCTCGCCCACCACCTTGCGGATCTGAGCGCAGACTTCCTCTGCCTGATCAGCGGTAGCGGTCTTGCCGGTGCCGATGGCCCAGACAGGCTCGTAGGCGATGACAACGTTTGCCATCTGCTCGGCGGTCACGTCACGCAGGGCGATCTTGGTCTGCATACGAACCAGCTCCTCGGTAACGCCCTCCTCGCGCTGCTGCAGGCTCTCGCCCACGCACAGGATGACCTTCAGGCCGGCGTTCAGGGCAGCCAGCGTGCGCTTGTTGACGGTCTGGTCGGTCTCTGCAAAGTACTGACGGCGCTCAGAGTGGCCGACGATGACGTACTCCACGCCCAGATCCACCAGCATATCGGCGCTGATCTCGCCGGTGAAAGCACCGGACTTCTCAAAGTGGACGTTCTCGGCGCCAACATGGATGTTGGTGCCCTTGGTCTTAGCCACAGCGGTAACCAGATCGGTAAACGGGGTGCAGATGACGACCTCGCAGGTAGCGTCCTTCACGGCGGGGATCAGCTCGTCCACCAGAACAGCAGCCTCGGAGGCGGTCTTGTTCATCTTCCAGTTGCCAGCGATAATAGCCTTGCGCTTTGCCTTATCCATTGTTATTCTCTCCTTACCTTCGTAAATATTTACAAATTGCCTGCACAAAAAGAAAAGATGCGGCGGCGTAAATGCCGCCGCACCCATTGTGATGCCGGAAAAATTATGCGTTCTGGATGACTGCGATGCCGGGCAGCTCCTTGCCCTCCAGATACTCCAGAGAAGCGCCGCCGCCGGTGGAGATGTGGGTCATCTT
>CAKSZF010000090.1 GCA_934525405.1 uncultured Faecalibacterium sp. | reverse complement strand
CCAATGAGGAATTCGGCACTGATATAGTACAGCTTGCGCCCGGTGACCGGCTGCACGCGGTCGGCGCTCTTCTGCCGCACCAGTTCCAGCAGTGCCAGATACAGCTCCTGGTCGGTGCAGTCTGCCAGCAGCTTGCCGGTGATACTCTGTAACGTTTCGGTAAAGCTCATAAAAGCATCCTCCTTTGCTAGGGTGTATCTGAAAAGTCGAAAATTCAGTCTATTTCTTTGTTTTCAGATACACCTTACGGAAAACAGGTTTGACATCCGTACTTCAAGATATACCACATAGAACGTTCAAAATCTTGCCTAAATAGTGCAAACTATGGTACAATCCTATCATCAGGGGGTGAGACGATGCAAAATCAGGCTTCTTTGCAGGAGACAAAACAGCACGGCGCCGTGCGCTTTCCGTTCAATCTGTACCCCTGCACCATTCCGGGAGATTTTCAGCAGGTGGCACTCCACTGGCACGAGAGCATGGAGCTGGTCTTTGTCAAGCAGGGCATGGGGCTGGTACAGGTGGGCGTGGTGACCTACCCGGCCTACCGGGGGGATATCTTCCTCTTTGCCCCGGGCACGCTCCACGCGCTGCGGCAGGCAGAGGGGCAGCGCATGGAATACGAGAATATCATCTTTGAGCCGGAGCTGCTGGGCGGTGCAGAGGATCTTTGCGCCGAAAAATATCTGCTGCCGCTGCAAAGCGGGCGGCTTTCGCTGCCGGTACGGCTGACCCCGAACGATTTGTGCTATCTGCAAGCTGCCGCCTGCCTGCGGGAGCTGGAGGATGCCAACCGCGCCAAACGCCCCGGCTATGAGCTGCTGGTAAAAGGGGCACTGCTGCGCTTTCTTGCCCTGCTCATTGCGCAGGGCAGGCAGTGTCTCCCCACCGAAACTGCCGACACTCAGCGGTTGAAAACGGTGCTGCAATGGCTTTCGGCGCATTATGCCGAGCCGCTCCGGGTGGCAGATGCCGCCGGGGTCTGCTCCTTCAGCACCAGCCATTTCATGCGCTGGTTCCGGCAGATGACCGGGCAGAGCTTTATTGCCTTTCTGAACGAGTACCGGCTGAATACCGCCGCCGAGGCGCTGCAAACCACCGATGAAACTGTGCTGAGCATCGCCTCCCGATGCGGGTTCCAAAACCTTTCCTATTTTAACCGGGCGTTCAAGGCGCATTTTGGCATGACCCCGCGGGACTACCGGAAAAAATAGGCAAAGCGCTTGACAGCTGCGGCTGTATGGCGTATGATGTGGGCAGCGGCTTTTCCCGGAGTGAAAAGTTAGTCAATTCTAACTATTATTTTATAAGATATTCCTGAAAGAAGGTATAAAAATGATCCAGACGACCGTAGAAGTAGGCGGCATGGCGTGTTCCATGTGCGAAGCCCATATCAACGACACCGTGCGCAGTGCGTTTTCTGTGGATAAAGTCTCGTCCTCTCATGCCAAGGGCAAGACCGTGATCCTTTCCAAGGAGCCGCTGGACGAAAACGCGCTCCGCGCCGCCATCGAAGCCACCGGATACCATGTGGGCACCATCCACAGCGCACCGTATGAAAAGAAGGGGCTGTTCTCCTTTTTCAAAAAGTGAGCGCTGTCCCCCGCCGCTGCTAGCTGACTGCAGAGGTACTGCTGTACATCATTCTGCCGCAGGCCCACCGCAACATCATCCCTGAGCTGCTTCGTCCGCTCCATGCAGGCGCGGCAGAAGAAGGCCGTGGTCTTTGCCCCGGCAAAGGCCGCATAAAACTGATCTCTACCAACCATTCTTCTTTTCACCTCTTTTTTGTTTTCCACCCACAGAGAAACACCCCCGGCAGCCGTTGCGGTTGCCGGGGGTGTTTCTGTATCTTTAGATTTGCACTCGGTTTTAGTGGACAAAGCCCACGAACACCGGGCAGAGCACGGCGGTCAGCACACCGGCTACGGCAATGGAAAGGCCGCTCATGGCACCTTCCACCTCGCCCATCTGCAGCGCCTTGCTGGTGCCCACGGCATGGGCTGCCGTGCCAAGACCCACGCCCTTGGCGATGGGGTCGGTGATGTGGAACACCTTGCACACGGTCTCGGCCAGCAGTGCGCCCACGATGCCGGTCACGATGACGATGGCACCGGTCAGGGCGGCAATGCCGCCCAGCTCTGCGGCCACGTCCATGCTGATGGCGGTGGTCACCGACTTCGGCAGCAGGGTGGCGTACTGCTCCTTGGTCAGATCCATTGCCAGCGCCAGTGCAAAGGCGCTGCCCAGACTGACCAGCGTGCCCACCGAGATGCCCGCGATGATGGCGGGCGCGTTCTTTTTGAGCAGATCCAGCTTTTCATACAGCGGGATGGCCAGCGCCACTGTGGCGGGCAGCAGCAGATAGCTTACCGGCGCGGCGCTGGTCTTGTAGTCCCCGTAGGGGATATTGCACACCGACAGAAAAACAATGACGAAAATACTGCCCAGCAGCAGCGGGTTAAAGATGGCCTTGCCGGTCACCCGGTTGATGAGCACACCCAGCCCAAAGGCCGCCAGCGTAAGCAGCACGCCCCAAGCCGCAGAGCCGGTCAGAAAATCATTCAGCAGTTCCGTCATGTTCAGCCTCCTTTTTGCTGCGGGCGGTCAGCGCCTGCGTGGTGCGGCCTGCGGCCGCCATCACCAGCACCGTCACCGGCAGGATGGCGATCAGAATGGGCAGCAGCAGCTGCCCCATCTCTGCCCACAGCTCCATGATGCCCGCAGCGGCGGGCACGAACAGCAGCGGAAAAATACCGGTCAGGTAGGTGCCGGTCTCCTTGACCTGCTCCAGCTTTACAACCCCGGTGGTCAGGGCTGCCAGCAGCAGCACCAGACCGTACACACTGGCAGGCACCGGCAGCGGCAGCACCGCGTGCAGCACCTCACCCAGAAAACAGAACGCAAGAATGCGCCCGAACTGAAAAATATACTTCGTGTCAGAACTCCCCTTTCTGGTCTTATAACGAACAGACAACGGGCTTTTCGCCCGGAATTTTCTGCTTCACACAAGGTAACAGTATACCGCGGACTGCCCGCTCCATCAATCGTAAATCTTGCCAAGAAGTTCTGCACCTTTTGCGCAGAACTGTACAAAAAAACGCACCGGTGCTGTTCCGGTGCGTAAGGGTCAAATCACATAATCGTTGCCGGCCTGATCCGGCAGGGCAAGGTCTGCCAGTGTGATCTTGCCGAAGTAGTCCGAGATCAGATCGTTGAGCCCCTTCCACATCTCGTAGGTGCGGCAGTTGGCCATCCGGGCGCAGGCAGAGGCACCGGGGGTCAGGCAGCTTACCGGGGCCAGACTGCCCTCGGTGAGCATCAAAATCTCGCTTACGGTGTACTGATCCGGGCTGCGGGTCAGCCGGTAGCCGCCGCCCTTGCCGCGCAGCCCCTCCAGAAAGCCGTTCTGCACCAGCACCTTGAGGATGTTCTCCAGATACTTTTCCGAGATCTCCTGCCGGGTGGCTACTTCCTTTAAGGGAACATATTTTTCAGACTGATGCTCCGCGAGGTCGATCATCACCCGCAGCGCATAGCGTCCTTTGGTCGAAACGATCATGATCCGTACTTCCTTCCGGTTAAATTTATTTTAACCCATTATACAACAGGGTAAGTCACTTTTCAATCCCACTTTTTTCAAAAAAGCCTTGACAAGCAGGCAAAACAGGGCTATAATGCCATCAAACCCACAAACAATGTTGGTTTAAAGGTTTAGAGGGAATCGCAGCCGGGCCCCCCGGCACAAGACAGGGCTACACACCCCGTAACGATATCAGAAAGAGGGATAAGTATTATGAGCAAGATCTATACCGCCGCAGATCAGTTGATCGGTCACACCCCGCTGCTGGAGCTCAGCCATATTGAGAAGGAAGAGCAGCTGCCCGCCCAAGTTATCGCCAAGCTGGAGTACTTCAACCCCGCCGGTTCTGTGAAGGATCGCATTGCCAAAAAGATGATCGATGACGCCGAGGCCAAGGGTCTGCTGAAGGAAGGCTCCGTCATCATCGAGCCCACCTCCGGCAACACCGGCATCGGTCTGGCTGCCGTGGCAGCTGCCAAGGGCTACCGCATCATCATCGTGATGCCCGAGACCATGAGCGTGGAGCGCCGCCAGCTGATGAAGGCTTACGGTGCCGAGCTGGTGCTGAGCGAGGGTGCCAAGGGCATGAAGGGTGCCATTGCCAAGGCCGATGAGCTGGCAAAGGAGATTCCCAATTCCTTCATCCCCGGCCAGTTCGTGAACCCCGCCAACCCGCAGGCACACATTGAGACCACCGGCCCCGAGATCTGGGAGGATACCGATGGTAAGGTCGATATCTTTGTGGCAGGCGTTGGCACCGGCGGCACTGTGACCGGCGTAGGCAAGTACCTCAAGAGTAAGAATCCCGATGTCAAGGTGGTAGCTGTTGAGCCCGCTTCCTCCCCTGTGCTGAGCAAGGGCACTGCCGGTGCTCATAAGATTCAGGGCATTGGCGCCGGCTTTGTGCCGGACGTGCTGGACACCACCGTCTATGACGAGATCATCGCCGTGGAGAATGACGACGCTTTCGCTACCGGCCGTCTGATTGGTCACAAGGAAGGCGTGCTGGTGGGCATCTCCTCCGGTGCTGCCGTCTGGGCTGCCATCCAGTTGGCAAAGCGCCCGGAGAACGCCGGCAAGAACATCGTTGTTCTGCTGCCCGATACCGGCGACCGCTACCTGTCCACCCCGCTGTTTGCGGAATAATCTCAAAAAACTCTCCTCTCCCGCTCTGCACCCCGCAGGGCGGGAGTTTTTTATACCCCCTCAGGCTCACTTCGTTCGCCAGCTCCCCCAAGGGGACGCCAACCCTCTCAGTCATCGCTGCGCGATGCCAGCTCCCCCGAAGGGGGAGCTTTTTGCGGTGGCGAGAAGGTTTCTTATTGCACCTGAAGCTTTAGCGACAGGGCTAACGGCGTGCGCCCTCTCAGTCACCTACGGTGACAGCTCTCCCAAAGGGAGAGCCAAGAGCACTGCCGGAAGCTTCCTCATTATGCCTAATACTTTAGCAACGGGCTTTAAATCTTGGCTCCCCCTGAGAGGAAAGACTTCCCCCGCTCCGGGGGAAGATGTCACCGTAGGTGACAAAAGGGGGAATCTGGCGCGGGAGCGCCTGAGAGGGCGTGCCCCCTTTCCCCTCACGCAATTTTATGCTACAATACCGGTAACAAAAAACGTTTGGAGAAACGCCCATGCTTTATTATGCTGCCCCCATGGAGGGGTTCACGGACCGGGTCTGGCGGCAGACCCACCAGAAATGGTTCGGCGCACAAGGTGCTGCCGACCGCTATTATGCGCCGTTTATCTCCCCGCCGGAGAACCGGGTGCTCATTAAAAAGAAGATGGCAGAGCTTGCCCCGGAGGCAAACTCGGGTGCGCCGGTCATCCCGCAATTGCTGGCGAAGGACGGCGAACTGGCTGCATGGATGATCGGTCAGCTGCGGGCGCTGGGCTATACCGAGGTGAACCTGAATCTGGGCTGCCCCGCCGGGACGGTGACTGCCAAGGGCAAGGGCTCCGGGATGCTGCGGGACCCTGCCAAGGTGGACGCCTTTCTGGACGGCGTATTCTCCCATGCCGAGGGGCCTGTCTCGGTCAAGACCCGGCTGGGTGTAGAGAAATCGGAGGAGTTTGCCGCCATTCTGGAAATTTATAACCGCTACCCCATCTCGGAGCTGACCATCCACCCCCGGGTGATGCGGCAGCAGTATCGCGGACAGGCCGACCGCGCCGCCTTTGCGGCTGCGCTGCCCCGGTGCACCATGCCGGTGTGCTACAACGGCGATGTGACCACCGCCGCCCAGCTTCACGCGCTGGAAGAGGAGTTTCCCACCCTGTCCGGCATCATGGTGGGGCGCGGACTCATCGCCGACCCTGCACTCTTCCGCAGGGCGCGGGGCGGTGCACCCGCCACCAAGGAAGAGCTGCGGGGCTACCTGACCGACCTGTACCACGG
>CAKSZF010000089.1 GCA_934525405.1 uncultured Faecalibacterium sp. | reverse complement strand
CTTGATGGGAGCGGGAGTTTTGCCGTAGTCGCCGTGGACCAGACCCTTGAACTCCTTGGTGACCATCTTGTAGCGCTCGCCCATGATGACGTTGAACACGGCCTGCGTGCCAACGATCTGGCTGGTGGGGGTGACCAGCGGAGGATAGCCTGCATCCTCACGGACGCGGGGGATCTCGGCCAGCACTTCGTCCAGCTTATCTTCCTTACCGGCATCCTTCAGCTGCTTGAGCATGTTGGAGAACATGCCGCCCGGCACCTGATACAGCAGAGTGTTGGCGTCCACGCCCAGGCTCTTGGGGCTGATCTGGCCGTTGGCGATGTACTTCTCGCGCAGCTTTGCAAAGTAAGCGCGCACGACATTCAGCTGCTTCAGATCCAGACCGGTATCGTAGTCGGTGCCCTGCAGGGCAGCCACCAAGCTCTCGGTGGGCATGTGGCTGGTACCAAGGCTCAGGGGGCTCATAGCGGTATCGACGATGTCGGCACCTGCCTCGATGCCCTTGAGAATGGACATGGAAGCCAGACCTGCGGTGTAGTGGCTGTGGATATCCACAGGGATGCTGACGGTCTCCTTCAGCTTCTTGACCAGATCATAGCAGGTATAGGGAGTGAGCAGACCGGCCATATCCTTGATGCAGATGGAGTTTGCGCCCATCTCCTCCAAAGTCTTGGCGTAGGCTGCAAAGTACTCGTTGTTGTGCACAGGGCTCAGGGTATAGCTGATGCAGCCCTGCACATGAGCGCCCTCCTTGTTGGCAGACTTGATGGCAGTCTGCAGGTTGCGGGGGTCGTTCAGTGCGTCGAAGATGCGGATGACGTCGATGCCGTTGGCAACGGACTTCTGTACAAAGTACTCCACAGCGTCATCTGCGTAGGGACGGTAGCCCAGCATATTCTGGCCGCGGAACAGCATCTGCAGCTTCTGGTGCGGCAGCTCCTTGCGCAGGATGCGCAGACGCTCCCAGGGATCCTCGTCCAGGAAGCGGATGCAGCTGTCGAACGTAGCGCCGCCCCAGCACTCCACGGAGAAGTAGTTGATCTTGTCCATTTCGGGCAGGATGGGGCGCATCTCGTCCATGGTCATACGGGTAGCCAGCAAAGACTGGTGCGCATCACGCAGGACGACCTCGGTCACCTTGATCGGCTTTTTTGCCATGGTTGTCACCTCTTCCTTAGTTCATGGAAACCAGAACGTCACCGGAGTTGACGGTATCGCCCTTGTTCACGTTGATGGAAGCCACGGTGCCATCCTGCGGAGCAACGATCTCGTTCTCCATCTTCATGGCCTCAAGGATGACCAGCACGTCACCGGCCTTGACAGAAGCACCGGCAGCGACCTTGACGTCCAGAATGTTGCCGGGCATGGGAGCCTTGACGGCAACAGCACCGGCGGCACCGGCGGCTGCCTTGGGGGCAGTTGCGGGAGCTGCCTTGGGTGCAGCGGGTGCTGCAACAGGAGCAGCAGCAACGGGAGCAGCGCCTGCGGCGGTTTCCTCAACGGAAACGCTGTAAGCAACACCATTGACAGTAATATTGTAGTACTTCATGGAAGGATCCTCCAATTCAAAATCGAACTCAATTAACTTACATTCGGACGCTTACAGGGCCATATTGCCGTGCTTCTTGGGCAGGCGGGCGGCGCGCTTGGTGCTCAGCAGCTCCAGTGCAGCCACAACGCTGGCGCGCACATTGGCGGCATCGCAACTCATATCGGCAGCACCGGCAGCCACTGCGCTGGCAGCGCTGCACACCTCAGCGGTGTAGGCAGCAGCCTTTGCCTTGGTGGCGGCAATGATGTTGTCGGAAGCATCGATCTCGTCCTTGTACAGCACGCTGACAGCAGCGCTGGGCTCCAGTGCGCTGACGGTGCAGCCGGTCACTGCAATGCGCAGGTCGGCAGCAGCCAAAGTGGTGTACACAGGGCCCACAGCCTTACCGGCCAGCACTGCCACCTTTGCGGTGGTAGCATCGGCGTAGGTAGCAGCCAGACGGGCAGCCTCGCGGATGCCGCCAGCCACGTCATCGGTGACGCTGGGCACAAAGCCCTCAGTATCCACGATGGTGACCACAGGCACGCTGAAGGCATCGCACAGACGCACAAAGCGGGAAGCCTTGGCTACGCAGTTGTGGCACAGCTGTTTGCCGGTTGCCACAACGCCCACGGCGTTGCCGCCGATGGTTGCAAATGCGGTGTAGACGGACTTACCAAAGCCTGCGTACAGCTCCACAGCGCTGTCCTTATCGATCACAGCGGCAGCAGCCTTTGCGGGCTCGGCACCGGCAGTCAGAACAGCGGTGGGCTGCTCGAACTCGAAGATCGCCGGGCCGGTCAGGTTGTTGGCGGGCAGCAGACCCACGATGTGAGCAGCCTTTTCAGCAGCTTCTGCGGCGTCGGCAGCCACAATGGAGGCTACGCCTGCCTTGGCGGCAGCAGCAGCGCTGCCTGCATCGGCGACCTTATCCCCCTTGGCAGCGGAGGTGAACGGAGCAGTGAAGAACAGCTCTGCGCCCTCGGCCATGATGCAAACGTCTGCGTTGGCAGCGCTCAGAGCGCTGGTGCCGCCGCAGACACCCAGAACAACGGCCACCTGCGGAACAACGCCGGAGACCTTTGCGATCTGTGCATTCAGCTTTGCGCTGGCGGTCAGCACGTCCAGCCCCTCGGTCAGCTTTGCACCTACAGAGTTGTAGAAGGTGACCACCGGGCAGCCGGTCTGTGCAGCCATTTCCAGAACCTTGATGTTCTTTTCAACATCCTTTACGGTGACAGCCTCGCCGTTCTGATAAACAGCGTAAGCCTGCTGACCTGCAGCATAGCCGCAGGCAGCGCTCACTGCACCATCAGCAAACAGTGCAGTGTACTCCCCGTCATCGAAGAACTTGGCGAGGATTTCTCCCTTATTGATCTTTGAAGCCATAATTAGACCTCCTGGTTGTCTGTGTGAGCTTTCAAAATTATATTTATTATACAGAAGCTGGCAAAAAAATGCAAGGGATTCTATAAAAATCCATGCGATTCAACATCCATCTCTTATGGAAAGTCAATTTTTTAACGATTCATCGTTTTGTGCGTTTTATCTGGGCAAAGGCTCCTGCGCGCCCTTTTTGGAGATGTAGAAATTTTTCCGGTTTTTTTGGCGAAACTGCATCCGTCTGCTGCGTTTTCTTTCAGTTGCGTTTGTGTTACACTATATTCAAATATTAAAAAATCATAATTGCCGGGCAGTCAGCCAAACTGTACCTATGCAGCGCACAGCGTACGCAAAAAGCCCGGCAAGAATGAAAAAGAGGTTGAAGTTATCTTGAAGCGATTTTCCGCTAAGCTCCGGCAACAGGAGCAGACCTACCGTTCCCTGCACGATGCCACCCGTTCCCTGCTTTCGCCAAAGGGACGGGTCTTTCTGCTTTTTCTGTTGTTTTATAAGGTACTGACAAATCTCCTGTTCGTACCGGTATTGCAGCTGATCTGGGCGCTGACGCTGCGTTTTGCGCCCATCCGCTACCTCAACAATAAGACTGCTTCCCGCATCTTTGCCTCCCCTGCCATCATCGGGTGCATCGTTGTGCTGGTGATATTGACAGCCTTCTGGAGCCTGTATGAAATCGCCGCGATGCTGCAACTATTGACGCGGGTGCGGCACGGCGAGCCGCTGCGGGCGCGGGCGGTGTTCCGGGATGCCTTTTGCAGTCTTGTGCGGGTGTTTCTGCCGCAGAATCTCCCGCTGCTGCTGTATGGCGCTGCCCTGATCCCGCTGACTAACTTTTTTCTTGCCGCAAACCATCTGACTCAGTTTGCCGTGCCGGAATATCTCTGGGGGCTGCTGAAGGCGCGCGCTGCCAACCGTTTTCTCTTTGCTCTGGCGGTGCTTTGCGTGCTGGCGCTGCTGCTGGACGGACTTGTGGTGCTGCCAAAGTTTCTGTTGGAGCGCAAAAGCTTTGGCTGTGCGTTTGCTGAAAGCCTGCGGGTTTTGCGCAGCCGTGCCGGGCAGCTGTTTGCACTGGCACTGCGCTGGATGCTGACCGCTGCCGTGCGCACCGGGCTGATGCTGCTGTGCGGAGCAGTGCTGTTCTATTGCGTTATCCTAGGTGTCGGCTTTGCCAGCACTGCTGCCCTGTTGGCACTTTCCCGCGCGGCGCTGCTGATCGAGCTGCCGTTCCTTTGTCTGCTTATGGACTGCGCCATGACGGCGGCGCAGAGCACCCTTACAGAGGCGCTGTACGAAATGACCCGGCAGCCCGATGCAGCGCGGCCGACCGTTTGTAGTACATCCCCTGCCCCGCACCGCGAACAGACGGCACTGGCCGGGATGTTGGCCTGCGCCGCACTGGTCACCTGCGGCGTAGCGGCGGTGTATCTGCTGTTCCCGCAAACACAGCCGCTACAAAGCGTGCTGGGGCTTGCCGACCCGGTGATCACCTATCACCGGGGCTATTCCTCCCGTGCGCCGGAGAACACCATGGCTGCCTTTGAGACTGCGCTGGAAGATGGCAGTCCCCGCATTGAGCTCGACGTGCAGATGACCGCTGACGGCGTAGCCGTGGTGACCCACGATACCAGTCTGCGCCGATGCACCGGCTGCAATGCCAACATCTACGACCTGCCCTATGCGCAGGTGAAGCAGCTGGATGCCGGACGCTGGTTCCATCGGCAGTTCACGGGCTCCTATATCCCAACGCTGGAAGAGGTTCTGGCACTGTGCAAGGGCAAGGCTGAGCTGAACATTGAGATCAAGCCCAGTACCTTTACGCCAAACTTGGAGGCTGAAACGGTGCGGCTGATCCACGCATACGGCTACGGCGCAGACTGCGTGGTCACCTCCCAGAGCTACGAGACCCTGTGCAAGGTGAAGGAGTTGGACCCAGACATTACTACCGGGTATATTCTTGCGCTGGGAGTGGGCACCTACTACGACCTGCCTGCCGCAGACTTTTTCAGTGTGGAGTCCACCTTTATCACCGCCGGTATGGTGCAGCAGATTCATTTGCGCGGCAAGACTATCTCCGCATGGACCATCAATCGCCAGCAGGATGCCGAAAAACTGCTGCAGCTGGGCGTGGATGACCTGATCACTGACAAGCCTGAGATTATTGCGCCGCTGCTGGCGCGGGATAAGGCACTGGACAATCGTCTGCTCTGGCTGCGGGATCAGATTCAGGAATTGTTTGCCGCGCCGGACGCTGAAGAAGCGATGGATGTTGAGGAGACGATCGAGGACGCCATTGAGGATCCCGAAGAGGTTTTGGACGAAGCATAAGAAGATTACAGTAATACCGGGCAGTCTGCGGGCCGCCCGGTATTGCATTTTTACAAACAAAAAAGGAGCCGCAGCACCCTGTTACAGGTACTACGGCTCCCCTTTTGTCTTTGGAAGTTTAAATTACTTCACCATGCTTGCAACTTCAGATGCGAAGTCGTCAGCACGCTTCTCCAGACCCTCGCCCTTGACAAAGCGGGCGAACTTGACGATCTTGATCTCGCCGCCCAGATCCTTAGCGACCTTAGCGGTGTACTGAGCAACGGTCAGGTCGCCGTCCTTGACGAACTCCTGATCGACCAGGCAGTTCTCCTTGAAGAACTTCTTGATCTTGCCCTCGATCATCTTCTCCTTCACAGCCTCAGGCTTGTTAGCGGTCTTGGGATCCTGAGCCATCTGAGCCAGCATGATCTCCTTCTCCTTAGCCACGACCTCGGCGGGAACAGAAGCCTCGTCGACGTAGCCGGGGTTAGCAGCAGCGACCTGCATAGCGATGTCCTTGCCGTAAGCAACGAACTCGTCCTTAGCATCGATGTCGTTGGTGGTCTCGAAGTTGACCAGAATGCCGTGGGTGCCACCGCCGTGGACGTATGCAGAGCAGACACCCTCGTAACGGGTGAAGCGGCGAACCTTGATGTTCTCCTTGATGACCAGGATCAAGTTCTTCAGAGCCTCGTCAACAGTCTCACCAGCCTCGGTTTTGCAAGCCATCAGAGCCTCGACATCAGCGGGGTTCTGCTTCATGATGACCTTGGTGGCCTCCTTGACGAAGTCAACGAACTTGTC
>CAKSZF010000088.1 GCA_934525405.1 uncultured Faecalibacterium sp. | reverse complement strand
GCCCCGTTCTTCTGGGCGTAGTTCAAAAACTCCCGCCCCCGGGGGGAGGTGGTGGTGGTCTCCAGATCAAAGATGCCGATGATATCACGGTCGTTCAGGACATAGTCCCGTCCCAGATGAATATACATACTGTATTTTCTCCTGTGTCTTTTGTTTGCATAAAGCCCACGAAAATGCAGTTTTTATGCAGTGTCACTTGCAACATTTCTTCATGCTGTCAAACCCGGTTCAGTACCCCGCCGTCCATGCGGTACACCTCGCCGTCCGTCTTTAAAAAGT
Organism: uncultured Faecalibacterium sp.; assembly: GCA_934525405.1. GTDB lineage: Bacteria > Bacillota > Clostridia > Oscillospirales > Ruminococcaceae > Faecalibacterium. The sequence continues at coordinate 5,815 of CAKSZF010000088.1, read as the reverse complement.
CCGTGTCATCGCAGCTGGTCACAAAGGTCTGCTTTTCCTTCATGCAGGTGAGCAGATACTGCTTGCGCCCTTCATCCAGCTCGCTCAGCACATCATCCAGCAGCAGTACCGGGTGCTCCCCGGTGATCTGCGCCGCTGCCGCGGCTTCCGCCATTTTCAGGCTCAGCACCACACTGCGCTGCTGTCCCTGACTGGCATACACCCGGGCGGGCTGGTCGTCCAGCAGCAGCTCCAAGTCCTCGCGGTGGATGCCGCACAGGCTCTGCCCGGCGCGCAGCTCCTCCTCCTGCCGCTGACGCAGCAGCTCGGCAAGCCCGCCCGGCGCAAACTGGGCGGCATAGCGGATGCTCATCCGCTCTGCCCCGTGGGAAAGCTCGGCGTAGTTGGCGCAGGCGCGGGGAGCAAGCAGTTTCAGATACTCCCGCCGCCGCTGCTGCAAGGCTTCGCCCTGCGCGGCAAGTTCGGTGTTGAGCACCTCCAGCAGGGTGCGCTTTTCCGCGTAGGGGCGTTCCTGCCCGTTTGCGGAATGGCGCAGCAGCGCATTTTTTTGCTGCAAAACCCGCACATAGCGGCGGTAACTGGCCAGATACCCGGGGTACAGCTGGCACAGTGCAGCGTCCAGAAACTTGCGCCGCCCTTCCGGAGCCCCCTTGACAAGGCTCAGGTGGCCGGGGTCGAACACCACCGCCGGAAAGCTGCCCGCCAGCGCCGCCGCCCGCTTGGGCGCTGCGCCGTTCACCGCCGCATAGCGGCCGGGCTTTGCGGCCTCCGGGGTGCCCACGGTCATGCGGATGTGGGCAGGCTCTGCGGGTTCACAGCCTTCCGGCCGGTCCCGCTGGGTGTCAGCTTCCAGCACCGCGAATGCTTCTCCCCGGCGCACAAGCTCGGCATCCTTGCCGCCCCGGAAGCTTTTGCCGCCGGTCAGCAGCCAGATGGCTTCCAAAAGGTTCGTCTTGCCCTGCCCGTTGTTGCCGCAGATGACGGTAAGCTCCCGGCCGGGCTCCAGCCGTGCCGCACAAATATTGCGATAGTTCTGTACTTCCAGCGAAAGCAGACGCATTTACTGACCCTGCCCGATCTCTACGCTCTGCCCGTCCAGCTCGATGACGTCTCCGGCGCGGCACTTTTTGCCCCGCATGGTGCACACCTCGCCGTTCACCTTCACGGCACCGCCCTGCACCAGCTCCTTGGCTTCGCCGCCGGTCTCGCACAGACCGGCAAATTTGAGCAGGGCATCCAGCTTAATAAACTCGGTATGAATAAGAATCTTCTGCATAAAACGCGCTCCTTAGTCGTTTTTGAACCGTACCGGCAGTACCAGATACAGGAAATCGTTGCCTTCCACCGGCAGCACTTTGACCGGGCTCAAGGGGCCGCTGATCTCCATGCGCACCTGCTCGGTGCGGGCGTTGCGCAGCGCATCCAGCAGATAGCGGTTATTGAAGCCGATCTCTACCTCGTCGCCCTCGCAGGCGGCGCTGAACTCGTCCACCACGCGGCCGAGGTTGGTCTGGCAGCGCACCACGACTTTACCCTCTGTAAAGGAGATGCGGAGGGGATTTTTTAAACGCTCTGTAATAATCAGAGAGGCGCGCTCGATGGTGGAGATGAAGTCCTTGGTGTCGATGGTCACCCGGGTTCGGCTTCCGGCGGGGATGACGTTGCGGTAATTCAGGAACTCGCCCTCGATCAGGCGGCTCATGATGGTGTAACCAGCGGTGGTGAACACCACATAGCGGCGGTTGGCACTGATGTGCACGTCCTCCTCGTCATCGTTGGCCAGCAGGTGGGACACCTCGGTCATGGTCTTGCTGGGCACGATGATGCGGATATCCTTCACGGCGGTGATGGGGCGCTCCACGATGGCAAGACGGTAGCCGTCCAGCGCTACTATGGTCAGCTTGTCCAACTCGATCTCGAACAGCTCGCCGGTGTGGGCGGGTTTTTTCTCGTCCTGACTGACGGCGTACAGGGTGCGGTCGATCATATCCCGCAGCACGCCGGTCTTGATGGTCAGGGTCTGTTCCGCGCCGGTGTTGGGCAGATCCGGGAAGTCGGCAGCCGGCACGGACTGGATTTCGAACTGTGCCACGCCGCTCTGGATGGTGGTTTTGCCGTTATCCGCCGCCACGATGCTGATCTGACCTGCCGGCATCCGGCTGATCATGTTGCTGAGCAGCTTTGCATTCAGCACGATCTCGCCCGGCTCCTTGATGTTGGCTTCGATGGTGGTCACGATGCCCATTTCCAGATCGTAGCCGGTCAGGGTGAGCTGAAAGCCCTCGGCCTTCAGCAGAATGCCCTCCAGCACCGGGATGGACGAGCGCATGGTGACAGCTTTGGAAACGCCGTCGATGGCTGCACTGAGCAGCGTTTTATCGCAGACGATGTTCAAAACAGTATCTCTCCTTTTTTCACACTTCCGGCTTGATCCCTGCCCTTTGGGCTGCTGCCGGAAGGCAGTAATATATTGAACTTGTTGTAGTAACCGTAGTAGGGGGTGGGGAAGATGTTGAAAACCCGGAAATGTCTTGCCGGGATGCGGGGCTTTGGCTTTCCACCTGGTTGTGGAAGGCTCGTGAAGGAAATGTTGAAAGGTGGGGAACGGCGTTTCTTTCCACAGCCGATGTGAAGAACTGATGTTAAATGTTGAAAACTAAGTGGAAAGTGTGGAAAGCTTCGCCTTTCTGCCACAAGATATAGGTGTTTTTTCCCCATTTTGTTCCGTTTTCTCCCCATATTTTGGGGTTACGCCCTGGAAAGAGTATGACTTTTGCCCGATTTTCCCCGGTTTAGGCCTTCACGTTCTTGATAATATCGCTCACGGTCTCCCGCAGATGCTGGTCGTTCTTCATGTCCCGCTCCATGGTCTTGAGGGAGTAGACGATGGTGGAATGGTCGCGGCCGGAGAATTCCCGCCCGATCTCCTCCATGCTCATGCCGGTGACTTCCCGCAGGATATAGATGGCAACGCGCCGGGCGGAAGCCACGTTGGCGTTGCGCTTGGTGCCCCGGATGTCGGCAGGGGACACGTTGAAGGTGCGGGACACCTCTCCGATGATCTTTTCGATGGTCACCGGCACCGGCTGGGTCTCGTTGAGGATATCCTTGATGGCGTTCTGCGCCACGCTGATCACCGGCTGGATGCCCTCCAGCATATAATAGGCGTTCAGCTTTTTCACTGCGCCCTCCAGCTGGCGGATGTTGTTTTTCAGGTGGTTGGCAATGAACTCTGCCACGTCCTCGGGCAGGTCCAGATGCAGAAGCTCTGCCTTGCGCTTCACAATGGCAACGCGGGTCTCAAAATCCGGCGGCTGCACATCGGCGGTCAGACCCCACTCAAAGCGGGTGCGCAGACGCTCTTCCAGGCTCTTGATCTCCTTGGCGGGGCGATCGGACGCGATGACGATCTGCTTGTGGGCGTCATGCAGGGAGTTGAAGGTGTGGAAGAACTCTTCCTGCGTGGACTCCTTGCCCGCGATGAACTGGATATCGTCCACCAGCAAAAGGTCTGCCACGCGGTACTTCATGCGGAAGTCCTCGGTGCTGCCGGCGCGGATGGCGGCGATCAGTTCGTTGGTGAACTGCTCACAGGTGACATACATGATGACGAAATCGGGGTGGGTGCGCTTGATCTCGGTCTGAATGGCGGTCAGCAGATGGGTCTTGCCCAGACCGGAGCCGCCGTAGATGAACAGGGGGTTATAGGCCCCGGAGGGGTTTGCCGCCACAGCCTGCGCAGCAGCAAACGCAAACTGGTTGGACGGCCCCTTGATGAAGTTTTCAAACGTAAACTCGTAGTTGCCCTGCGGGGAGGCGGGGTTTGCCTCGTACTGCTGGGCCAGCACTACCTCGTGGGGCGGGGTGCTGGGCACCACGAGGGTGATGTCCACATCAAAGCCCAGCACGGACTTGAAAGCCTCCTTGAGCAGGCCGAGGTACCGGTCGGTGACGATCTTGCAGATAAAATCGTTGCGCACCGACAGGGTGATATGGCTGGAGTCCTCAAAGCTGATGGGCTCCAACCCGTCGATATAGAGATTGTATGTTGGTTCGGCCATCTGCGCCTTGCAGTACATCTGGGCCGCTTCTAAAACGTCCTTGAAAGAATCCATAAAACATCCACTCCATTGAATCGGTCGAAGTTTTCAACAATGCTGCTGATACCACGTTAGTATACCACAAAAATCTCCCTGCGTCTATATTACTATAATGTAATTTATAATACATAAGATAAGCCCCCGCAGCGCCCTTGTGGAAAAACGCCAAAAAGACCACAATATCTGGTAGAAAAAAGTTTTCCACAGCAAAATGGTGAAAAAGTTGAAAAGCTTTTAACAGAAAAATCAGAAAAAAGTTTGCAGAAAACTGCAAAAAATGCTTGACAGAACGTCATACTATGCGATATACTGTTGAATTGCAAGCCTGTCCCCAATCTGGGACCGATCAAGACCCCATACCGGGGATAAGTTTTTACGGAGGATACAACCATGAAGAGAACTTTTCAGCCCAAGAAGCGTCAGCGCAAGGAAGTTCATGGCTTTCTGACCCGCATGAGCACCAAGAACGGCCGTAAGGTCATCAATGCTCGCCGTGCAAAGGGCCGCAAGAGCCTGACTGTCTGATCTTAAACCTTGCAGGTGAGATCCGGCGCAGAAATGAATATGCGCACAAAAGACCGCTGATATCCCATTGGCGGTCTTATTTTTTTACCCGTCAAAAGTTTTTTCGTAAAAATGCCCGGATGGGCTTTTAAACTGCAAAAATTTTTGATATACTGGCTAAAGAGTGCACCTATGTGCACCCGGACGAAAGGAGGTGCCGATGTTATGCGTTATCGTCCGATCCGCCGCAACAGCGAGTTTGGCCGTGTGTACGCCCGCGGCAAGTCCTATGTGAACCCGGCACTGGTGCTGTATGTGCTCAAGACCCGCAGCCGCAACACCCGGGTGGGCCTGACCGCCACTAAGAAAATAGGCCATGCCGTGCAGCGCAACCGCGCCCGCCGCGTGATGAAGGCTGCTATTGACGAGCATCTGGATTACAATATCGGCGGCTACGACCTGATCTTCGTAGCCCGGGGCATGACCCCCAAGCTGAAAAGCTGGCAGCTGAGCAGCGTTGTGGCAAAGCTGTTTGCACAGGCCGGTCTGCCGGATAAGGCCAAGCGCCCGGACGCAAAGCCGCCCGCCACCGTGCCCCCTGCCCGCAAACAAAAGCCGGAGCCCCGCGCGTGAACCGGCTGCAAATGGCCTGCCGCAGGGCGCTGTGCGTGCCTATCCGCATCTACCAGTACACCCTCAGCCCATGGATCGGCCGCAGCTGCCGGTTTTCGCCCAGCTGCAGCAACTACACCATGCAGGCCATTCTGACCCACGGCTGTATAAAAGGCATCCTGCTGGGCGCATGGCGTATTGCCCGGTGCAATCCGCTGGGCAGGTGGGGCTATGACCCCGTACCGCCGCCCGGCCGCTGGCAAAGCCCTGCCCGGAATCTTCAGCCCGCAAAACTGTTTGAAAAGCGGCACAGGGGATAAAACATTCTCATTGTACTTCAAACTTCAGCAACGAGCCTTGAAACTTGGCTCCCCCTTTGGGGGAGCTGGCGCGAGAGCGCCTGAGAGGGCGAGCCTGCTAACCACGGAGATGTCGGACTATCTTTTAATTTCGCTTCTTGTGACGCGCTGCACTGTGGGCGGCGTGTCCTACGATAAAAAATAATGCGTCCCGGGCCACAGCCGGGGCAGAATGGACAAAGGTATGAACTTCTTTTACATCCTGAGCGGTCCTCTCGGCTATGTCATGGAGTGGATCTA
>CAKSZF010000087.1 GCA_934525405.1 uncultured Faecalibacterium sp. | reverse complement strand
TTTTCCGGAGCGGTATCCTCCCGCTTTTTGCGCTCCACGATCAGCACATCGTAGGGGTACACGATGTAGTCGTGCTCGTATTTATCGTAGGAACAGTCGCCCCGCACGATGACCGTGCTACCCTTGCCGATGCTCTCCCACTTGGAGCAGTCCTCCCCTTCCTGCGCGCGGACCTTCAGATTGATAGAGCCGGTATAGTCGGTGATGGACACGGTGTAGATCTTGCGGTAGTTGCCCTTGACCTCGGTAAAGAATACATCGCCCCAGATCATGCACTTGCCGCCCTCGCCGCCCAGATCCTTGAGGGGAGTAAGGTTTTTGGGGGTGAACATTTTGCCGTGGAAGATGGTGACCGGCTTGTCGGTAAGGTTGAGCCCCTCCACCTTGATAGACGGTGCCGTGTTCTTTTTCTCAAATTTTACCACCGGCGGTGCGATCTTGCGCTCCAGCTTTTCTTCCATCTGCTGCTGCTCGGCCGCAGTCACCGCGCTTTGCAGCGTCACCTTTGGGGTAACGCCGGTGTGCTCGGCAACGCGCTTGGCAAGCAGTTCTTCAAAGCCCATCTCCTGCAAAAACTTTGTACCGTGGCACACCCCCACCGTGATGTTCTGCCCGGTGATGGAAATACTGCTCCTGTCCAGAAAGCCGTTGATGGGCACGCCGTCCCGCTTCATGTCCTCCAAAAGGGTGCGCAGGGCGTGCTCGTCCAGCATGGCATAGCCGAACAGGTTTTTGATCTTCAGCTCAAAGCCCTCGTAGTCCGGCTGCAGGGAAGCCAGCAGCCGGGCGCAGAGGTTCTGGTCCAGCGGGGCGGCGCTGCGCAGGGTAAACTCGACCTGCCGATCCTGCCGCAGCATCCGGGCGTGCTCCACGATCACCTGCCCGAAACAGGCCGCAAAATCCGGGTCCGCCATAAACTGCGGCCACAGCTGGGAAACAAGTGGTTTCACAAATGGTACTCCTTTTTGGTGGGTTCTTTACAGCACAAACTGCCGCACCCGTTTTTGCAGGTGTGGCAGTAGGGAAAAGAATACTTACAATTTATAGATCTCGTCCATGAACTGATCCAGAATGTTATCGCCGGTCAGCTTTTTGATGGGCTTGCCGTGGATGAACAGCACGGCCTCGCCCTTGCCGCCCGCAATGCCGATATCGGCTTCACGGGCTTCGCCAGGGCCGTTGACAACGCAGCCCATCACGGCCACCTTGATGGACTTTTTATAGCCCTGCAGCCGCTTTTCCACCTCGTTGGCAATCTCGGTGCAGGGGTACTGGGTGCGTCCGCAGGTTGGACAGGTGATGACCTCCGGCCCGGTGACCGGGAATCCTACGGCGCGCAGGATGTTGAAGCCTGCCTCTACCTCTTTTTCCGGCTCTGCAGCCAGCGACACGCGGATGGTGTCACCGATGCCCTCCAGCAGCATGCCGCCGATACCCATGCCGCTTTTCAGCAGGCCCATCTGGTAGGTACCGGCCTCGGTGACGCCCACATGGAGCGGGTAGTCGGTGACGGCGCTGAGCTGACGGTAAGCCTCCATCATGCGGGGCACGTTGGAGTTTTTAATGGAGATGACGATATTATTGAAATCGAACTTTTCCAGCAGACGCACATGGTACAAAGCGCTTTCCACCATCGCTTCCGGGGTGGGTGCGCCGTAGCGGGCCAGAATGTGCTTTTCCAGACTGCCGCCGTTGACGCCGATGCGGATGGGGATGTTCTTCTGCTGGCAGGCATCCACCACTGCCTTTACCCGGTCATCGTCGCCGATGTTGCCCGGGTTGATACGGATCTTATCCACCCCCACGTCCGCGCAGGCCAGCGCAGCCTTATAGTCAAAGTGGATGTCTGCCACGATGGGGATGTTCACTGCGTTTTTGACGGCCTCGATGCACTTGGCATCTGCCGGGCTGGGGCAGGTCACCCGCAAAATCTGGCAGCCTGCGGCTTCGCACCGCTTGGCCTGCGCCACATTGCCCTCGATGTCCTCCACCGGCACATTGAGCATAGTCTGCACCGCAATGGGGTTGCTGCCGCCGATGGTCACATTGCCGATCTTCACTTCGCGTTTTTTCTGCCGCATAAGGGTTCCCCTTTCTTATACTGTCCCGGTGATGAGCCGGAGAATATCGTTGTAGGTTGCAAAGAGCATCAGCCCGAACAGCAGCCCGAAGGTTGCAAGGGTGAGCACGCTTTGCAGCTTTTCCGGCACAGCATGGCCGGTGACGCCTTCAATGACCAAAAATACCACCTTGCCGCCATCCAGCGCCGGGAAGGGCAGTAGGTTGAGGATGCCAAGGTTGACGGTGATGAGCGCCAGCAGCTCCAGCAGGTCCTGCCAGCCGTAGCTGGCGGCCTGCCCGATGGCCGACACGATGCCCACCGGGCCGGAGAGGTTGTTGATGCTCTCCCGCCCGCGCAATAAATCCACAAGGGAGGTGAACACGATGCGCCCGTAGTACAGCACACTGTTGCCTGCCTCCCGCAGCACGTTGCCGGGGGTCTTTTCCAGCCCATAGACAGAAAAGCCAATGCTCATGTGGGTCTCGCCCTTCTCGTCCTGCCATGTGTCGAACTGCACCCCCGGCAGCTGCACCTTTTGGCCGTCCCGCAGTACGGTGAAATCCGCGCTGTAAGACTGGGTACGCACCAGCTCGTACAGGATATCGTTGGCCACAAAGCAGCGGCGACCATTCACCGCCAAAACCTTGTCCCCCGCCTGCAAGCCGGTCTGCCCGCAGAGGGCACCGTCCTGAATGGCGTAGATGGTCTTGCTGGTGATGGGCTCGTTCTGGGCGGCGATCAAAACCACCAGCACCACAAAGCCCAGCACGAAATTCATGACAGCACCGGCTACCATGACCAGTGCCCGCTGCCAAACCGGCGCTTCATTCAGGGGGACGCCAGTGAGCTTTTTCTGAACTTCTCCATCACTTTCTGTATTAAGTATATGGAAGTCATGTTCAGAAGCAGAAAAATTATCCTCCTGTGCAGCGCGGTTGGTTTCTGCCTGCTGGCTTTCGGGGCTTTCCTCCCCTTCCAGCGCCACAAAGCCGCCCACGGGCAGGGCACGCAGGCTGTACTGGGTGCCTTTATGGTTCTTTTTCCAGAGCACCGGCCCCATGCCGATGGAAAACTCGTTGACCTGAATGCCGCATAGTTTTGCCACAGCAAAATGCCCGAACTCGTGGATGGCGATCACCGCGCTGAACACGAGCAGCGCAGCAAGGATGGTGATAATAAATGACATTCGTTCTCCCATATCGCCCCGGAGCTATCACAAAAACAGCGCCGGGGCGTATATTGCTGATAAAGCGTTACAGGTGTGCCCGCACGAATGCACGCGCCATGCGGTCGCATTCGTACACGTCTGCCAGCGTATAATCGCCGCCAAAGCTGTCGCTGTCCACAACAGCCTCCACCAAGCGGCCGATATCCAAAAAGCCGATCTTATCCTCAAGGAAGAGCTTAACAGCTTCCTCGTTGGCCCCGTTGGCGGCGCAGGGGCCAAGACCGCCCTTGCGGATGGCCTTTTTGCAGGCGGCAAGGCAGCGGAAGGTCTCTTCGTCAGCCACATCGAAGGTGAGCAGCTTCAGGGTGGTAAAGTCCAGCTCCGGCACTACGCCCGGCACACGCTTGGGGTAGGTCAGGGCGTACTGGATGGGGATGCGCATATCCGGCACACCCAGCTGGGCAATGATCGAATTATCGCTGAACTGCACCGCAGAGTGGACGATGCTCTGGCGCTGCACCACGATCTGAATTTTTTCCGGCGGCAGGTCGAAGAGCCATACAGCCTCGATCAGCTCCAGACCCTTGTTCATCAGGGTGGCGGAATCGATGGTGATCTTCGCGCCCATATTCCAGTTAGGGTGCTTGAGGGCGTCTGCACGGGTCTTGCCGCGCAGTTGCTCGGTGGTCATGCCAAAGAAGGGGCCGCCGGAGGCCGTGAGCAGAATTTTGGTCAGACTGGGGGCGCTTTCCTTATCCTGCAGGCACTGGAAGATGGCGGAGTGCTCGCTGTCCACAGGAAGCAGCTGTACACCGTGCTTTTCCACAGCCTGCGTGACCAGATGACCGCCGGTGACAAGGCTTTCCTTATTGGCCAGTGCGAGGTCGTGGCCGCTCTCAATGGCGCACAGGCTTGCACCAAGGCCGGCAATGCCCACCACGCTGTTCAGCACCACGTCCGGGCCGTCCAGCGCAGCCAGCTCTTTCAGCCCCTCCGGGCCGGTGAGCAGCTTGGGTGCATTTGCCCGGCCTGCCAGCGCAGCATCCAGCTTTGCGGCGGCGTCCGGGTCGGTCATGCAGACGTATTTCGGGTGGAATTCCTCGATCTGCTGCAAAATCTTTTCCACATGGCTGTGGGCCGAAAGGCCGTAGACCTCGTACCCTTGAGCGCGGATGACATCCAGACTCTGGGTGCCGATAGAGCCGGTAGAACCCAGCAGCGTAATTTTTTTAGACATAATAGTTTCCTCCCTGTATCAGGCGTAGAACACGGCGGTGATGACCATGGTCACGAAGGGCGCGATGAACATCACGCTGTCAAAGCGGTCCAGAATGCCGCCGTGCCCTGGGAAGATGGTGCCATAGTCCTTAATGCCGCACTGGCGTTTGACCACGCTGGCAAACAGGTCTCCGTAGATGCCCAGCACTGCGGCGATACAGCCCAGCAGCGCGATGATAACGTACATGGAAACGCCGATATTAGAGCGGGTAAAGGCCTCCATGCGGTTTGCCGCTATGGAGTAGATGAGGGTAGCGACCACGCCGAACACCATGGTGCCCAGCACGCCGCCGATGGCACCCTCCACCGTCTTTTTGGGGCTGACCACCGGGCACAGCTTATGCTTGCCGAAGGCGCGGCCTGCAAAGTAGGCGCAGGTATCGCCGCCCCATGCAAAGCAGAGGATAAGCAGAATGAAGAAAACAGCGTCATAGCCGAATTTCTCCATCGGCAGGCGCTCCTTGAGCAGGACGAAGGAGTAGAAACAGAAGATCACGATGCCCGAAAACACCAAAAGACCGCTGGCCTTCTGGTAGCTGATGGTGCCGTTGCGCACCACCAGATAGATGGAAAAAAAGGTGACCAACACAAAGGACATGGGCATGACCAGTCTGCGCATGGCGCTGTAACTGGAAAGCATGACCAGCAATGTGTAGGGTACCAGCACTGCGTACATGAGCCAGTCCTTTTTTTCAAAGCCGAGGGCGCTGTAAATCTCGTGGATGGCGATCAGGGTGATGGCTGCAATCACCAGATTGAACACCATGGTGTTGAAGGTAAACATCACACCGATGAGCACCAAAATGCCCACGATCGCAGTAATAATGCGTGTTTTCATAGGTTTCGATCTCCTTTGTTCTTCCGGCAGCAGCCCCTTGCGGGGCACGCATTCCGACCCGAGGAAGTACCGGGTCTGCCGGGTCTGCACCTGAGGTGCAGGGTTTGCAGTACGGACAGCGGGCCGCTCAGATGCCGCCGAACCTGCGGCTGCGGTGGTTGAACTCCTCAATGGCGGTATCCAGATCGGCGCGGGTAAAGTCCGGCCAGAGCACATCCATCTCCACCAGCTCCGAATAGGCGGCCTGCCAGAGCATGAAGTTGGACAGCCGCTTTTCTCCGCTGGGACGCAGAATAAAGTCCGGGTCCTTCTGTCCGGCGGTGTACATGGCATCGCTCATCATCTGCTCGTTGATGTCCTCGGGGCGGATCTCGCCTGCCGCAGCCTTTGCGGCCAGCTGCTGCGCTGCCCGCACGATCTCCGGGCGGCCGCCGTAGTTGATGGCGATGTTCAGGGTCATGCCGGTCTTACAGGCAGAGTCCCCTTCCAGCTCATTCATCATCTTTTGCAGCTTGGGGTCCAGTGCGGTGCGGTCGCCCAAGAACTTAATGCGGATATTGCGGTTCTTGTAATCAAAGCCCTCGATGAGGTACTGGGCGAACAGCTTCATGATGGCGCCCACCTCTTCCAGCGGGCGTTTCCAGTTCTCGGTAGAGAAAGCATAGAAATACACCGATGCTACGCCAAGTTCATCGCAGTAGTTGGCAATATCCTTGAACACCTCCGCACCCTTTTTGTGTCCTGCGGTGCGGGGCAGGCCGCGGTTTTTCGCCCAGCGGCCATTGCCGTCCATGATGATGCCGATGGAAAGTCCCTCGGCAAATTCTTTGGGGTGTGCCATTTATACCTCCCGGCAGCAGGGCTGCCCTGCAAAAAGTGCCGCGCACCTTTCACCAGCGCACGGCACCTCCCAATTGTTATTGTGTGCTGCGGATCAGACGGCCATGATCTCCTTCTGCTTTTCTTCCACGGCAGCATCAATGTTCTTGATATACTTATCGGTCAGCTTCTGGACATC
>CAKSZF010000086.1 GCA_934525405.1 uncultured Faecalibacterium sp. | reverse complement strand
GGCGTTTTCCGCTGCGGCGCAAAAAGTGTGGTATAGTAAAGGCGGGAAAGGAGAACTGCCCTTATGGATACCATTTATGATGCAAAACTTCTCATCGTGGATGACAACGCCGAGCTGCTGGCACTGCTGTATGAACAGCTGCGGGGCGCAGGATATGGCCATATCAGAACTGCCCAAAGCTGCGCCGCTGCCCGCGCCTGTTTTGCGGCGGAACAGCCGGAGCTGATGATCTTGGATATCAACCTGCCGGATGGGGACGGCTTTTCGCTGTTCCGGGCGCTGCGGGCAAAAGCGGACGTTCCGGCACTGTTCCTCTCCGCACGGGACGCGGATGCCGACCGTCTGTTCGGGCTGGGTCTTGGCGCAGATGACTACCTGACCAAGCCTTTTCTGATGCAGGAACTGCTGCTGCGGGTGCAGCATATTTTGCAGCGGGCGTACCGGGCAGAGCTGTCCCGTACAAAACCGGCACCTTTGCAGCTGGGGGAGCGGTGCGTAGACCTGAATGATGCCATTGTTACCCTGCCAGAGGGCAAAACACTGGCGCTGACCGCTACCGAGCTGGCGCTGCTGCGGAAATTGGCAGAGAACCGGGGACACATCGTTACCTACGATGCCCTTTGTGCGGCGGTCTGGGGCGCAGATTACTATGGCTACGAGAACAGTCTGGGTGTACATATCCGGCATCTGCGGGAGAAGCTGGAAGCCGAACCCGGTGCGCCGCAGTTTCTGCGGACGGTGCGGGGCATTGGCTATAAGCTGACAAAGGGGGAAGAAGTATGAAAACCTTTGTGCGCCTGATTCGGCGGTATGTGCTGGCGGCGGTGGGCATCGTTCTGCTGCTGTTGTTTTCCGGTGTTGCGGTGCTGGGCTGGCTGGGTTGGCAGGAGGGCTGCCGCCTGCCGCAGCGGGAGTATTCCTCCAGCGAGATCGCGGATTCCATGGTGGAGACCGCCGAAGGGCTTGCCTTTGGGGCAGAACGCACCCCGCAGGAGTGGATGAATGGCTACGAGTGGGCGATGGTGCTGGACGATGTGGGAAACATCCGCTGGAGCTACGGCCTGCCGCAGGATCTGAACCATGCCTACACTCCCGGCGATATCGCCAAATTTGCCCGCTGGTATCTGGCGGATTACCCGGTGTTCTGCTGGACAGAACCCTACGGACTGTTCGTCATCGGGCTGCCAAAGGGGAGCCTGTGGAAGTACAGCATTTACAGCTCACCGGACTTTGTCCTGAGCATGATGCGGGTGCTCCCGGCAGCAGCGCTGGGAATGCTGCTGCTGGGTCTGGTTCTCTGCTTCTGGCTGAGTTGGAGGGGGGCAAAGCGGCTGGAGACCGTGGCAAACGGTCTGGATGCGCTGGCGCAGGGGCAGACCGTCCGGCTGCCTACCGACGGTTTTGCCGGGGAACTGGCAGAAAAGCTGAACCAGACCGGGGCGCAGCTGCAAGCCAAAAATGAGATGCTTTCCCGGCGGGACAACGCCCGCACCCAGTGGATCGCAGGGGTCAGCCATGACGTGCGCACCCCGCTGGCGCTGATCTTAGGCTGGGCGGAGCAACTGGAACAGGATGCACTTTTGCCGGACAGCTCCCGGCAGAAAGCGACCGGCATCCGCACCCAGTGCGAAAAGCTGCGCACCCTCATTGATGACCTGAACCTGACCAGTAAGCTGGAATACGGTGCCCAACCCCTGCGCCGGAAAGACCTCCGGGCAGGGCCGCTGTTCCGGCAGCTGGTGGCGCAGTTCTGCGAAAGCCCGCTGGCAGAGCACTGCGAGATCACACTGGAACAGGAAGAACCGGCAGAGCAGACAGTGCTTTCGGTGGATGAGGCGCTGCTGGCACGGCTGCTGGAAAACCTGCTGAACAACAGCGTCCGGCATAATCCAAAGCCGGTGAACATTACCGTGCACACCCGGCGGGTAGGGGAGCGCTTCTGCCTGACCGTGGCAGATGACGGCATCGGCTATCCCCCTGCCGTTCTGGCGGCGCTGAACGCTGCGGAGCCTGCCGAAAATGCGCCCCATATCCTTGGCCTGTATGTAGTGCAGCAGATCGCCGCCGCCCATGGCGGCACGGCAGTGTTCGGGCAGAACACCCCCTGCGGGGCAAAAACAACGGTCTGGCTGCCCGGCCGGGCGTGAACGGGGCAAAAAAAGAAAATAGCGCAAAAAAACAGGCCGCTGCTTGCAGTTGTTGCAAACAGCGGTCTTATTGTTATGCGTTTTTATTTTTATCCAGTGCATCAAACTGCTGTAAGATCTGCGGGTCTTTCAGCTTGATGACCTTACCGGAGAGGTAGTGCAGGGTGTTTTCCTCCGGCACATCCAGAAAGCTGATGCGTACCGCGCACAGCGCCTGCGTTTTTGTGCCGGTGCGCTCGTTCATCTTGCGGTTGCCGTATTTGATATCGCCCAGCACCGGCTTGCCCAGATAGGCCAGATGGGCGCGGATCTGATGGGTGCGCCCGGTGACAAGGCCGATCTTGCACAGGGCAAAGGGGCCTGCGGTGCGCAGCACGTCCACATCCGTGATGATCTGCTTGCGGCGCTCGTCCTGCGATTGATGGGCGTGGATGCTGACCTTGTTGTTCTTCTCGTCGTGCTCCCACCATGCGGTGAACCGCCCGGACTGCGGAATACCCACCGTGATGGTGTAGTACTCCTTTTTCAGCAGGTCGGTGCGGATGATCTCGTTCATGTCCCGCAGGGCGGCGTAGTTCTTGGCGGCGATCACCAGCCCCTCAGTGCCGCGGTCCAGCCGGTTGCAGATGCCGGGCTTGAAGCGGTTCTCACCGTGGGGGTCGTATTCGCCCTTCTGGGTCAGGTACTGGGTAAAGGCATCCACCAGATTGGCATCGCCGGTGCGGTCGCTGTGGCACAGCAGATGGGTGGGCTTGTACAGCACTGCAAGGTTTTCGTCCTCGTAGATGACCGTCACCTTGGGCTGATTGGGCTGCTTTTTGGGGGCAGCCTTCTGCACCGGCTTTGCGCCCTCGGGCGGGAAGAACTCGTCGTTGATGTACAGCTCGATCAGATCTCCCACCTGCAAACGGTACTCCGGCGCGGCCTTTTTGCCGTTTACCTTCACCCGCTTGTTGCGGAAACTCTTGTACAGCAGGCTGGTGGGAAAATCGCGGGTCACGCTCTGCACAAAGCGCGAAAGACGCACGCCGTCATCGTTGGCGGTGGCAGTAAATTGTTTCATAAAGCTATCCTCATTATTTTTGTCAGAATCATGCTTTTATAGTAATACAGGCGGGGCGGGAAGTCAACGCGCATTCCGGTGCAAAATCCGGGTTATTTTTGCAGAACGCTTGTGTTTGCGCCGCAAAATGGGTACTATAAGGAGAGAACATAGAAAAAGGAGTACCGCCATGGCAGAGAATAAACGGCACAAGGGACATCGCCAGCGGATGCGGGAGCGGGTGCAAAGCTACGGGCTGGACAGTCTGGCCGAGCACGAGGCACTGGAATATGTGCTTTACCTGACCAACGCCCAAAAGGACACCAACGGCATCGCCCACGACCTGATCGACCGGTTCGGGGATTTTGCGGCGGTGCTGGAGGCCAGCGAAGAGGAACTGTGCACCGTAGAGGGCGTAGGCCCCTCTACTGCCCGGATGCTGCATCTGCTGCCCCAGATCAGCCGGTACTATGGCCGCAGCCGCACCAGCACCACCCGCTGCATCAAGACCACCGAGCAGATGGGCAGCTACCTGATGGCAAAGTTTGCGTGGTCGGACTACGAGCGCGCCATGCTGGTCAGTCTGGACAGCCGCAAGCGGGTGCGCGCCGCCGTCTGGCTGCGGGAGGGCACCTCCGACCGGGTCAGTCTGGATATCAAAAATGTGGTAGCAGCCGCCATCAAGGGCGGTACGGATGCCGTGGTGCTCTGCCACAATCACCCCAACGGGGTGGCGCTGCCCTCGCTGGAAGATATGGACGCTACCGGCAGCATTGCCCGGGCGCTGGGGCTGGTGAATGTGCACCTGCTGGATCACTTCATCCTGACCGACACCGAGTATTTTTCCATGCGGGACGCCAACCGCCTGCCTATTTACGACTTCAAGACAGGGACTCTTTTCTGGCCGTAAAACAAAAAACTGTTTACATTATAAAATATGCGTGCTATAATACAACTTGAAACAACAACGGATTGTGGTTATATGCACGGAAGGGAGAGAGACGATGGCAGAGGAAAAATTTGAACTGGTGTCGAACTATGCCCCCACCGGCGACCAGCCTCAGGCGATCGCGCAGCTGGTGGAGGGGGTGCAGCGGGGCGACCGCTGCCAGACTCTGCTGGGCGTGACCGGCAGCGGCAAGACCTTTACCATGGCCAACGTCATTGCCCAGTGCAACCGCCCCACGCTGGTGCTGGCGCACAACAAAACGCTGGCGGCACAGCTGTGTACCGAGTTCCGCTCGTTTTTCCCCAACAACGCGGTGGAGTACTTCGTCAGCTACTACGACTACTACCAGCCGGAAGCCTACATCCCCAGCACCGATACCTATATTGAAAAGGACAGCGCCATCAACGACGAGATCGACCGCCTGCGCCACTCGGCTACGGCGGCGCTTTCCGAGCGGCGGGACGTCATCATTGTGGCATCGGTGTCCTGTATCTACTCGCTGGGCGACCCCATCGACTACCGCAGCATGGTCATCAGCCTGCGCCCCGGGATGCAGATGGAGCGGGACGAGCTGTGCAAAAAGCTGGTCACCCTGCAATACGAGCGCAATGACGTGAATTTTGTGCGCAATAAGTTCCGGGTGCACGGCGACACGGTGGACATTTATCTGGCTTATATGAGCGAGCTTGCCATCCGAGTGGAGTTTTTCGGAGACGAGATCGACCGCATTACCGAGTTTAACCCCCTGACCGGCTCCAAGCAGAACGTGGTCAAGCACGTTGCTATCTTCCCGGCCAGCCACTATATCGTCAGCGCCGAAAAAAAGGCCGCTGCGCTGGAAAAGATCCGCGCCGAGTGCGACGCACAGGTCAAGCAGTTCACCGCCGAGGGCAAGCTCATTGAAGCCCAGCGCATCGCCCAGCGCACCAACTACGACATCGAGATGCTGAACGAGGTGGGTATCTGCAAGGGCATCGAAAACTATTCGGCGGTGCTGTCCGGCCGCGCGCCGGGCAGTATGCCTACCACCCTGCTGGATTATTTCCCGGAGGATTTTCTGCTCTTTGTGGACGAGAGCCACGTCACCCTGCCGCAGGTGCGGGCCATGTACGGCGGCGACTACGCCCGCAAAAAAACGCTGGTGGAATACGGTTTCCGCCTGCCATCCGCCTTCGATAACCGCCCCCTGAAATTTGAGGAGGTGGAGTCCAAGCTCAACCAGATGATCTTTGTCTCTGCCACCCCCGGCGAGTACGAGCGCCAGAACAGCTCACAGGTGGCGCAGCAGGTCATCCGTCCCACGGGTCTATTGGACCCGGTCATCTCGGTGCGCCCGGTGGAAGGGCAGGTGGTGGATCTGCTGGGCGAGATCAACACTCGTATCCAGCGGCAGGAACGGGTACTGGTGACCACCCTGACCAAAAAGATGGCCGAGGATCTCACCGATTACCTCACCGAGCAGGGGATCAAGGTCAAGTATATGCACCACGAGGTGGATACCTTCGAGCGTATGGAAATCATTAAGGATCTGCGTCTGGGCAGCATCGACGTGGTGGTGGGCATCAACCTGCTGCGCGAAGGTCTGGACCTGCCGGAGGTGAGCCTTGTGGCCATTCTGGATGCCGACAAGGAGGGTTTTCTGCGCAGCGAGACCAGCCTGATCCAGACCATCGGTCGCGCCGCCCGCAACGCGGAGGGCATGGTCATCATGTACGCCGATGTGGTGACCGACAGCATGGAACGCGCCATCACCGAGACCGAGCGCCGCCGCGCCATCCAAATGGCTTATAATGAAGAACACGGCATCGTGCCCAAGACCATCGTCAAGGCCATTGCGGACAGCATCGAGATCAGCGATAAGGCCGAAAACGCCAAGCGCAACACCCGCCGCATGGGCAAAATGGAGCGGGAAGCTGCCATTGAGCGCCTGACCCGGGAGATGAAGGAGGCTGCGAAGCTGCTGGAATTTGAGCACGCAGCCTTCCTGCGGGATCAGATCGACCGCCTGCGCCGGGGCGAAAACCCCACCGTGGACTCCGCCGCCGAGACCGAGCGCAAGCAGAACCATGCACAGACACAACGAAAAGGGAGAAAATACCTTGGCAAACGATAAAATTATCATCAAGGGTGCCCGCGAGCACAACCTGAAAAATATCAACCTGACCCTCCCGCGGGAAAAGCTGATCGTCATGACCGGCCTTTCCGGCTCGGGCAAGTCCAGTCTGGCCTTTGACACTATCTACGCCGACGGTCAGCGCCGCTATGTGGAAAGCCTTTCCAGCTACGCCCGGATGTTTCTGGGTCGGATGGATAAGCCGGACGTGGACGAGATCACCGGTCTTTCACCGGCCATCTCCATCGACCAAAAGACCACCAGCCACAACCC
>CAKSZF010000085.1 GCA_934525405.1 uncultured Faecalibacterium sp. | reverse complement strand
CAAAAAGCCGCCCCACGGAGCGTTCCATGGGACGGCTGTAAATACATAACCGCGGTACCACCCAAATTGCGCGGAAAGCTCCGCGCCCCTTGATGCCCCTGTAACGTAGGGCAGACCCGAAAGCGGCTTACCGGCAAAGCTCACCGCTTCTGCTCCAAAGTGACAGTGCCCCGCCGGTATCCCTCCGGGTTTTCAGCTGCCCCCGGCTCTCTGTGCGGTTCCAGACGATGCACACTCTTTTTCAACGCATTTATAAAAAGAATATAGCGTTTTTTGTGGGATTTGTCAATCAGTTTTTCAAACCTTTCACCCAACGCACCAGCTTCCATACCTTTGCGCCAAGATGTGGGCAGTAACCCATCATCAGCGCCTGCAGCTTCTGGCTTTTGTGCTCTGACGGGATCTTCCACGCAGCGCGGCGGTGCGTCTTTGCCAGTTCCAGCAGTGTTTTTTCCTTTTCCGGGTCCCGCTCCGGCTGGTTGACCAGCCGGAAATACACCTCGGCGCAGGACATGATGCAGCGCTGCTCCGTAGTACTGCGGAAGGGGTCCGGCTGCCCCTTTACCAGCTGCCAGACCCGTTCCCATGCCAGTGCCGCCGTATAAAAGCGCAGGCTCGGCTCCTGCCGCACGGCAGAGCTCGGACGTTCAAGGTAGGCATAGAGCGGGCAGTTCAAAAACGCCATACTGCCCGCCTTGAGAAATTCTGTCACAAAAAACAGGGCATCCTCCCCGTAGAACAGCGCCGGGTCAAAGCGGATATCCCGCAGCAGCTCCCGGTGGGTCAGCATCCGCCAGCAGTGCCCGCCGCTCCATTCCCGCATCCACGAGTAGTTTTCCGCCGTAATCCTCTGCGGTGCCGGACATTCCGTTACCGTCCACAGGGTCTCGTTTTCCTGTATGCTGCGGTAGCGGCACATGGACATCCGGGTGCCGCAGCTGCACAAGGCATCGTACAGCCATTCCAGATACTGCGGCAGCACAAAGTCATCGGAATCCACAAAACCAATGTATTCGCCCCTTGCCACATCCAGCCCAAAATTGCGCGCCGAGGACACCCCGCCGTTTTCTTTGTTGAAAATGCGCACCCGGGCATCCTGCGCCGCATAGCGCTGCATGATCTGCCAGCAGTCGTCCGGCGAGCCATCATTCACAACGATCAGCTCAAAATTCCGGTAGGTCTGCGCCAGCAGGCTGTCCAGACACGCGGGCAGATACTTTTCCACCTTATAGACCGGTACGATCACCGAGATCAGGGGGCTTTTTTCTGTATTCATCCGGCTCTCCTTTTTAAAATTTCCAACCCACGCCGCTTCAGCTCCGTGTACTCCGCGCTGCGCCGGTAGAGCAATACGATCACTCCTGCAAACACCGCCGTATAAAGCAGCCCGTCCAAAACAAAAACGCTGAAATTGCCCACCGGAAAGCGCTTTACCCAGAGCATGGCTGCCGCCGAGACCGCCGCTGTAAGGAGTGTGCGCTTCAGGTACTCCGCAAAATAAGCCCGGAGCTTCTTCTGCCATGCATCCTGAACGCCATACTTCAAAAAGATATAGGGCTCCACCCAGACACAGGTGCACAGGCTGCTGATGATGGTACCCCCGATAATGCCGACCACGCCGTACCGCTTCACCAGCGCCAGAGAGACCACCAGATTGATGATGGACTCCGCCACAGCCTTATAGCGGTCGTTCCAGAACAGACCCATGACCTCCCGGAACAACAGGTTCGTCTGCCGCATCCGCGAGATATAGAACTCTGTCACAATGATCGCCACGGTCGTCATCGGGAAACAGTATTCCCTGCCAAACAGCAGCTCGATCAAGGGGTTGAACAGCATCATCAGCCCGCCGGTCAGATAGGCAGACTGCACAAAAAAGAGAAAGTCCATCTCTTTATATACTTGGTACAGCCGGTCAGAGTTTTCCAGTGCCACAAAATTACCCACGCTGCCGGAAAAAGCCGTGGCAAACTTGTTCAGCAGGTTGTTCAGCGCGTTGAGTACCAACCGGTAATTGGAGTAAAGCCCCACCGTTGCCAGACCGATGAAGGAGGACATCAGCAGGCTGTCCGTGTTGCGCACAATAACGGTGGCCAGCTTGTGCATACTCATTGCGCCGATGTTTTTCAGGATGCCGTTCCGTTCCTCCTTTTCCGGCAGCTCCCGGCATTCCTTCAGATAGGGAAATTCCTTGTCCGCCATGTGGGAGATAATGATGTTGGGTATGAACTGCACCACAAGCTGGATGGCAAGGTACAGGATAAAGTTTCCCGTCAGCAGCAACGCCACGATCTGCACGACGGTGCGGATGCACTCGCATACCAGCGTCCACCCGGTGCAGATATAGCTTTTCTGGTAGGCCTGATAAATAGAGCTTTTATAGTTCAGCAGGTAAGAGCAGGCAGAGGAAAGCACATACATCATGTAGATCAGGGTGATATGCTCAATGCCTTCTCCATCCTTGATGAGGTACGGCAAAAACGGCAGCAGAACCAGCCCGAACAACAGCACCGAAGCTGCCACCGCCCGGTACATCCACTTATAAAGATTCATCAGCCGCGCCAGTTTCTGCTCGTCGTTCCGGGCGGCTGGCTCGTACATACTGAACACCATGGCCGTGCCGATGCCCAGCTCCGCGAAGTTAAGGATACTGAGCACATCGGTAAACAGACCGTTGACGCCCAGATATGCCGCCGAAAGGCAGCGGATAAAAACCATTCGGCTGATAAAGGACAGCAGCATCGTCAAAAACTGCCCGCCGATGTTGACCAGCACATTGATGATAGAATAGCGTGTTCTCATGCGTTTTTCTCTTTCTCCTCAGCCCTTGAACCCCCGCAGCCGACTGTATGTCTGCGGGCAGCGCCACAGCAGCCAGCTTTGCAGCCAAAGCCCGCCGGGAACAGTGCAGTACCGCCGGGTGCGGCTGACTACCTCAAACTGCATCCGCAGCATTTCCCGGCTGCGGGGTGCCTTGCGCAGCGCCGGGGGCAGCTGCCGGTACACCCGGCTCACGCTGCCCATCGTAAACTTTGCCGCATTTGCCAGTGCATCGTATGCAGCATTTTCCACAAGACAGTCCCAATACCGCTGTGCCGCCTCGGCAGCATCGAAATGGCGCAGCGTTTTATTGCCGCTCATAATGCTGCCGCCGCGCTGCACATAATAATACAGCGCCTTTGGCACCACCACGGCCTTTTGGATCTGCAAACAGACCTCCGGGATCAGGAACAGGTCCTCGTTCAGCTTTCCCTCCGGGTAACGCAGCTGCGCAAAGACGGCGCGGCGGTACAGCTTGTTCCACGCAGGCTGGATCATCGAATCCGTAGCATTTTTCAGTAAATCCTGCCCGGCAAAGACCTTTTTTTCAAGACAGACGTGCATCGACTGACATGGCGCTCCCGCCTCGTCCACCTCGGCGTAATCGCACAGGGCAAGGTCTGCCCCGGTGCTTTGCACGGCTTGGTACAGCACTTCATACATTTCCGGTGCAATGTAGTCGTCTGAATCCACAAAGCCGATCCACGCGCCCCTTGCTGCGTCCAGCCCGGCGTTGCGGGCGGCAGATAATCCTCCGTTTTTCTGGTGGATCACCCGGACGCGGGCATCTTTTTCGGCGGCGGCATCGCATAGCGCAGGGCAATCGTCCGGTGAGCCATCGTCCACAAGGATCAGCTCAAAATCCGTAAAGGTCTGCGCCAGAATGGAATCAATACATTTGGGCAGATAGTTTTCCACCTTATACACCGGCACAATGATGCTGAGCAGCGGTGCTTTTTCCCCTTCCGGCACTCGTTCTACGTTGTTCAATCCGTCACCTCCGTGCGCAGGCGGGCAATGAGCCGCTCCATCAGCGCCACCCGGTTGAAGGGGGTCATCAGGTAAAAGCCGTCCGCATAGGGCGCAGCCGCCTTGGCAGCCTGCACCGAGACTTCCAAGCCCAGTTCCTCGCCTGCGGCGCGGTCCAGACCCTCAAACTTCTGGATAATGGCCTCGTCCACATGGATGCCGTTGACCTCGTTTTCCATAAAGATCGCATTGCGCTGACTGACCACCGGCAGGATGCCCGCCAGAATTTTTGCCCGCTCGCCCAGCGTCTCCCGGGCTTTTTGCAGGTTTTCCACCGCCTGTGCCGACAGCACCGGCTGGGTAAGGAAGCCACTCATGCCGTTTTCCAGTTTTTCTGCGGCGCGGCGCAGCTCCACCTCAAAATTGCGGGCGTTCAGGTTCAGCGCACCGAACACCGTGATGGGGCTGGGCATCTCCCGCCCTTCCCCGGCCAGCGATACGATATACTGCGCCAGTTTGCGGGAGTTGAACTGGTACACATTTTTCACCTCGTCCCGCTCGGCGGTGGGGATGGGGTCGCCGGTAATGGCCAGCACCTCCCGCACGCCCTCGGCGTACAGTCCCAGCAGCAGCGCCTTGGTGGCGTTCAGGTTGCGGTCCCGGCAGGTCATGTGGGGCAGCACGTTCAGCCCCAACTCCCGGTGCACCCGGCAGGCCACCAGAGAGGAATCCATCCGTGCCCGGGCAATGGGGCAGTCCGCAATGGTCAGCAGATCCGCACCGGCAGTCTGCAAACGGCGGGCACCCTCGAGATAGGCAGTCAGGTCAGCATCCTTGGGGGAATCCAGCTCCACCGCGATGACCCGCTGCCCGGCGCGCAGCTTGCGCAGAAAGGCATCGTCCGTTTCCACCGCAGGCTTTGCCGCAGCTACGGGCTTTGCCGCCGGGGCGGCGGGCAGTGTTTCCGGCAGAGCATCCAGCGCGGTGCGCAGGGCAGCGATGTGCTGCGGTGTCGTGCCGCAGCAGCCGCCCAGAATGCGCACGCCCTCGGCGGCAAGGCGGCTCAGTTCCCGGGCAAAATATTCCGGCTTGCCCTGATAGCGCACCTGTGCCCGCGCCACCACCGGGTAGCCTGCATTGGGCATGACCGAAAGCGGCAGCCCCGCATCTCCCAGCTGCTGCACCAGTGCCCGCATCGCGCCCGGGGCAGACACGCAGTTCAAGCCTACGGCATCCACCACGCCGCTCTGCGCCATGCGGCGCACAAGTTCTGCGCAGTAACGACCCTCGCGGGTGTAGCCGTCCGGCAGCACCGCAAAGGATACCAGCACAAAGGCCTCCGGCACGGTCTGCTTCAGCGCACGAATCGCTTCCAGCACGCCGTCCTCGGCGCTCAGGGTCTCAAACAGAAAATTCCGTGCGCCCAGCAGCGCAAAGCGCTTTGCCACAGCAAGATACACCTGCGCCGCCGGGAGGTTCTCGGTATCCGGTGCGGGGCCAAGGTCGGCAAACACTGCCGCGCCGGTCTCCCCGGCGGCCTTTGCTGCCAGCTGCCAGCCTGCATCTGCCAGCTGCTCCCAGCCGGGCTGCTGCGCCGCCGCCAGACGCGGCAGGCTGAAGGTGTTGGTCTTGATGGCGTCCGCTCCGGCGGCAAGATACGCCCGGTGCACCGCCAGAATGCCCTCGGGGTCGGTCAGGTTTGCCTGCTCACACTCCTGCCCCGGTTTTGCTTTATAATAGGTACCCATGCCGCCATCGAACAGCAGCGGCCGCTGGGCTAACAGTTTGCGCACATCTAACATCGGTACTTTCCCTTCCCTATAAAAGATTTCATCTTTCAGTTTATCGTAGTTCACCCATCCGGTCAAGCGGTTTTCTTGATTTCGCTTGCGGCGCGGTCGTTTTTGTGCTATCTTAGGAATAACTTTTGAGAAAAGGGAGAGGATGGATCATGCGCCATACCGGCACACTAGAACTGGAGACCGACCGTCTGCTGCT
Source organism: uncultured Faecalibacterium sp. (assembly GCA_934525405.1). GTDB lineage: Bacteria > Bacillota > Clostridia > Oscillospirales > Ruminococcaceae > Faecalibacterium. Next base: position 767 of record CAKSZF010000085.1, on the reverse strand, counting down.
GCGCCGCCTGCTGCCGCAGGATGCCCCGCAGATGTACGAAAACTGGGCAAATGACCCGGCTGTGACCCGGTTTTTGCGCTGGGAGCCGCACAAAAGCCCCGCCGAGACCCGGGAGCTGCTTTCGGCGTGGGCAGAGCTGTATCCGAACCCCGATTATTACCAGTGGGCCATGGTGGAAAAGGCCACCGGGCAGGTGTTCGGCTCCCTCTCCGTGTATAACGCCCTATTAGGTGAGCCGCAGCAAAAGACCAAGTGGTCGGAGTTGGATCTCTCCGACGGCATCTGGGAGCCGGGCTACTGCATCGGGCAGAAGTGGTGGGGCAAGGGCTTTACCACCGAAGCGCTGCAAGCTGTGGTGGATTTCTGGTTCAGACAGGTGGGCGGAGCCTTCCTCACCTGCTGCCACGCGGTGCAGAACCCCGCCAGCGGCCGGGTGATGGAAAAGGTCGGCTTTGTGTACCATCACAACGACGTTTACCACAAATTTGACGGCACCCCGATGGAATGCCGGTGCTATCTGCTGACAAAAGAACGCTACGATAACAGAAAGGACTTACTTTGAGCGAGCTTTATAATATTCTGACCGAGACCCCTCCCACAAAGGTGGTGCTGCTGGCACTGGATCAGGGGCTGTGGGACTGCGAGCGCAGTCTGGCAGAGCTTTCTGCCCTGTGCGAGGCCAACCACATGGAGGCCGTGGCGCAGATCACCCAGAAGCGCCAGACCCCGGAGACCGGCATCGTGCTGGGCAGCGGCAAGCTGGAAGA
>CAKSZF010000084.1 GCA_934525405.1 uncultured Faecalibacterium sp. | reverse complement strand
CAGAAGAGCTTTGAAAAGGCACTGGAACAGCTGATGAACTATCTGGATGCCCACGGCGGCACCCCGGACGACTACCGCATCACGGTGGGCTACGGCTACGATGCCGACGAGGGCAAGCGTCTGTGGATGCAGACCCGCGCCGCCCTGCGCGCCAAGTACCCCGGCGCACAGTGCGAGGTAGGGCTTTTGCAGATCGGCTGCACCATCGCGGTGCACACCGGCCCCTATGCCTTGGGCATGGGCGTTATGCGCCGCTGGAAAAAGCAGGGCTGATAGAAAACAGAAGAAACCAGATAAAAAGAGATAGACTTTCTCAGAGGGGGAGGTCTATCTCTTTTTTTGTTGCAGTCTGAAACTGTAACGAACCAGATACAACAAGAACGGCTTCTTCAGGCAGGAGGAGCCTGCTGCCTTGTATCTTTTTCTAAGCTGTCTTACCTGTCTTTTTATTGGCAAAAATGGTAAAAAATGCTTGCATCTAGGCAGTTTTGATGATAAAATTATACTGTTGTAGTATGCCAAAAAGCAGGGCGTAACAGGAAGGTAAATTTGCAAATTGCGGTAACAGGGTGTACCGCGTGCTGTCAAGGCGCGGTACACAGAGAAAGAGACAGGGAAAACCAAATGGAAATAGACGAGACGATAAAAGAAGGACTTCTGCGGCTGGAACGCTATGCACAGAATATACCGGGCGGCTTTCACTGCTGCGCAGAGGACCCTGAAAACGGCTATCCGTTTGCTTATATCAGTGACCGTTTTCTGGAGATACTGGGCTGGGAGCGGGCAGAGTTTGTGGCAAGGTTCGATAACCGCTACACCGCGCTGGTGCACCCGGATGATCTGGCGGCCGGGCTGCGCTACCGGAATGCGGAAAACAGCGCGACTTACGCCAAGAATGGTGACAGCATCTTCCGGCTGCTGGGCAAAAACGGCTACCGCTGGGTCTCCAGCGCTGCCAACCGGGTGGAATGGTACGGCAAAGGCTATATCGTGGGCACTATCACGGATATCACCCCCTATATGGAACTGCGGGAAAAGCTGGAACAGCAGAACCGCACCCAGAAGGAGGCGCTGGAAACCGCCAACCGCAACCTGCTGCAGATGATGCGGCAGATGGAGGAACAAAAGGCACAGTTTGCCCGGACCACCGCCCGGAACATGGAAAAAGAGCAGCGCTACCAGCAGTGGCTGAACCATGACGCTCTGACCGGTACCTTCAACCGCCGCTATTACGAGGAAGTGGTGCGCAATAACATCGGCCCGGCGGGCATCGCCCTGATGGATATCGACGATTTCAAGATCTGCAACGATACCTACGGCCACGACGCCGGGGATATGGCGCTGGAAACGGTTGCAAAGGCCATTCGCAGCTGCATCCGGGAAACGGATCTGCTGATCCGCTACGGCGGTGATGAGTTTTTGCTGGTGCTGCCCGGCATCCCGGCGGATTATCTCAAGACAAAGCTGGAACAAATCCGCACTGCCGCGCAGCAAATGGTGGTGCCGGGCTACCCCCACTTCCGACTCTCACTGAGCATCGGTGGCGCAATGCAGACCCTTGCCGACCCCATGGAGAACGTGGTGCACCGGGCAGACCTTTTGATGTATCAGGCCAAAAACCGCAAGGACGCGGTGGCAGTGGATGTGCCGGGCAGTCGGCTGGCTGCACAGAAGGATGTCTTAGAGGAAAAGCCCACTATCCTGCTGGTGGACGATTCCATGATGAACCGTATGATACTGACCAGCATTCTGGGCGAGGACTACCGCATTCTGGAAGCAGAGAACGGCAAACAGTGTCTGGAGCTGCTGCGGGCAAAGGCGGGGCAGATCTCGCTGGTGCTGCTGGATATCAACATGCCGGTCATGGACGGCTTTGAGGTGCTGCGCACCATGAACACCAACCACACCATCGAGGATGTGCCTGTGATCATGATCTCCAGCGACGACTCGGAAGAGGTGATCCGCAAAGCCTACGAGCTGGGTGCAAGCGACTACGTCAACCGCCCCTTTGATGCCAAGATCGTCTACCGCCGGGTGGTCAATACCATCAAGCTGTACGCCAAGCAGCGGCGGCTGGTGCAGATGGTGTCCGACCAGATCCGCGCCCGCGAAAAGAACACCGATGTGCTGGTGGGCGTGCTGAGCCAGATCGTGGAGTTCCGCAACGGCGAGTCCGGCTCTCATGTGCGGCACATCCGAGTGATCACCGAGACGCTGCTGCACCGGCTGATGGAGCTGACCAACCGCTACGATCTGACCCCCGAACAGCAGGATAACATTCCACTGGCGTCGGCGCTGCACGATATCGGCAAGATCGGCATTGACGAAGCTATCCTGAATAAGCCCGGCAGGCTGACCGCAGAGGAATTTGCGGTGATCAAGACCCACAGTATGCTGGGCGCAGAGATGCTGCAAAAGACCGAAAGCTTTGCAGACCAGCCGCTTTTGCAGACCGCCTACGAGATCGCCCGCTGGCACCACGAGCGCTGGGACGGCAAGGGCTACCCGGACGGGCTGAAGGGCGATGACATCCCCATCAGCGCGCAGCTGGTCTCTATGGCAGATGTGTACGATGCGCTGACCAGCGAGCGGTGCTACAAAAAGGCATTCTCGCACGAGACTGCCGTCCAGATGATCACAAACGGTGAATGCGGGGCATTCAATCCGCTGCTGATCCAATGTCTGCTGGACGTGCAGGGGGAACTGAAGCAGGAAATTTTACAATGGTAATGTGAGGAAAAATACGCGTGACAAAACACCGATCCAACTATAAAATACCCCGCCGCACCTTTTTAAAGGTGTGCGCGGCGGCAGCGGCAGCCGGGCTGACCGCCTGCGGCAAAACGCAGACGGCGGAAGCGCTGCCTGAGCTCACGGTGGGCAGCGATAACTACCCGCCTTTTATCTACCTGAACAATGACAGCACCCCCACTGGCATTGATGTGGACATTGCCACCGAGGCCTTTGCCCGCATGGGGTATGCGGTACGGTTTGAAATCATTGACTGGGAGCAGAAAACAAACCTTGTGGAAAGCGGTGCCATCGACTGCATCTGGGGCTGCTTTTCCATGGATGGGCGGGAGCAGCTGTACCGCTGGGCAGGGCCGTATATGGTCAGCCGTCAGGTGGTGGCGGTCAATGCGGACAGCGGCATTGATACGCTGGCCGACCTTGCGGGCAAGACCATGATGGTGCAAAGCACCACCAAGCCGGAAGAGATTTTCCTCGGCGGCACCGACCCCCGCATCCCGCAGTTTGGTGAACTGCTGAGCGCCGAGAACCGCAGCGTGCAGTACGCCATGCTGAACTGCGGCTATGTGGACGCCATTGCCGCCCACGAAACCGCCATTTTGCAGTATATGCAGGATTGCAATGCCAATTTCCGCATTCTGGAAGAGCCGCTGCTGGTCACCGGCATCGGCGTAGCCTTTGCGCTGAACGACACCCGCGGGCTGGACGAAAAGCTGACCGAGACCCTTGCCGCCATGCGCGCCGACGGCACGATGAAGCAGATCGTAGGCAGGTATCTGCCGGACCCGGAAAAATATCTGGAGGTGGACGCCCTTGAACCGTAACAAGAAACCGTTCACGCCCGGTATGCGGGTGGCGGCGCTCTATCTGCTGATGGGTGTGCTGCTTTTGCTGACAGCGTCCCTTTTCTCCGGGCGGGAGTCCATGCACTCCATAGAGGAATACTTCGTCAGCACCATGAATTTTGTAAAGGTGCAGTCCACCAGCTACGAAAAATATAACGATACCATCACCGCAAAGGCACTGCGCCGGATGGCGGTGTCGGTGCGGCAGCTGGCGGAAAATGACGCCTTGGATCTCTACGACCCCGAAAGCCTCCGGGCAGAAACGGAATCTCTCTGGCTTACCGGCATTGCCGTACTGGACGAAAATGGAGAATCACTGTGCGAATATACGAATGGTAATATCGGTTATGCGCAGTTTGCGGAATCTCTGCGGGAGCAAGCTGCGCTGAATGTGCTGCAAAACCCGCAAAAAACCTACCTCAAGCGCATTCTGTTACAGGATGGCACGGCGGTGGATGTTGCCACCCGCCGCGCCGCAGCAGGGGACGCCGTGCTGCTGGCTTACCGGGTGACCCCGCCGGAGTTTGTGGAGGGCGAAGCCCTGTCCATCCAAAGCGTGCTGGACGGCTACCCGCAGAACATCAGCGGCACCATCTTTATCGTGCAGGACAACAAGGTGATCGCCGCAAACGACCCGAGCCTCATCGGACTGTACACCACGAACAGCCCGCTGGTGCGGGGCATCCGCAAAGCCGGTGCGCCCGATACTTTGACCCACACCCGCGACTGGGCAAATTCCGGTTGTTATTTCGGCATGTACAGCAACGGACGACATTTTGACTTGTATATCTATATCGACGAAAAATTGGTGTTCCGCAATGCCAGCAGCACACTGCTGACTGCACTGATCTTCTATCTGATCTGTGTGGCAGTGCTGCAAACGCTGCGCCGCCGCTCGGCAGCGGCTGCGGAACAGCAGCGGAAGGAGCAGGAGCAGAAGCATCACGCTCAGCTGGAGGAACAGAACCGCAAGCTGGAACTTGCCGTCCGGCACGAGGCAGCGGCAAACCGCGCCAAGCGGGAGTTTTTGTTCAACATGAGCCACGACATCCGCACCCCGATGAACGCCATTATCGGCTTCACCTCGCTGGCGGCGACCCATGTTGATAATAAGGAACAGGTGCTGGACTACCTGAAAAAGATCTCCACTTCCAGCCAGCACCTGCTCTCCCTCATCAACGATGTGCTGGACATGAGCCGTATCGAGAGCGGCAAGGTGAAGATCGAGGAAAAGGCAGTGCACCTGCCGGATCTCGTGCACGATGTGCGCTCCATCATCCAGCCCAACATCAGTTCCAAACGGTTGTCGCTGTTCATCGACACCATGGACGTGGTGGACGAGGATATCATCACCGACCCGCTGCGGCTGAATCAGGTGCTGCTGAACATCCTTTCCAATGCCATCAAGTTCACCCCCACCGGTGGCATGGTGAGCATCCGCATTGCCCAAAAGCCCGGCGCGCCCAAGGGCTGCGGCAACTATGAGTTCCGCATCAAGGATAACGGCATCGGCATCAATAAGGAGTTCCAGAAGCACATCTTTGAGGAGTTCACCCGGGAGGAAAGCTCCACCGTCAGCGGCATTCAGGGCACGGGTCTGGGCCTTTCCATCACCAAGAATATCGTAGACCTGATGGGCGGCACCATCGCCCTTGAAAGCGAGCCGGGCAAGGGCAGCGAGTTCATCGTGAACCTCTGCTTTACCCTCAGCGGACAGAAGGTGGAAATCAAACAGCTGCCCCAGCTGGAAGGGCTGCGGGCGCTGGTGGCGGACGACGACACCAACACCTGTCTGAGCGTCAGCACCATGCTTTCCAAGATCGGGATGCGGCCGGAGTGGACCATCTCCGGTAAGGAAGCAGTCATCCGCACCAAGTACGCCGTGGAGCAGGGCGATGCCTTCAGCGTGTATATCATCGACTGGCTCATCCCGGATATGAACGGCATCGAGATCGTGCGGCAGATCCGCAAGATTATCGGGGACGACTGTCCCATCATCATCCTGACCGCCTACGACTGGGCAGATATCGAGGAGGAAGCGCGCGCCGCCGGTGTGACCGCTTTCTGCGAAAAGCCGCTGTTCCTCTCGGAACTGCGCAAGGTGCTGGCAGAGCCCTTCCGGGTGCAGCCGGAGCAGACGCCTGCCCCGCAGCCCAAGGCAAGCTTTGACGGCAAGCGCCTGCTGCTGGTGGAGGACAACGCCCTGAACCGGGAGATCGCCATGGAGATCTTAAAGGAAGCGGGCTTCCTTGTGGACACCGCCGAGGACGGCGTTGAAGCGGTGGAAAAGATGGAGCAGTCCGCGCCCGGGCAGTACGACCTGATTTTGATGGACATCCAGATGCCCCGGATGGATGGCTACGAAGCCACCCGGCGCATCCGCGCCCTGACCGACCCCCGCAAGGCAGGCATCCCCATTTTTGCCATGACCGCTAACGCCTTTGAAGAGGACAGGCAAAACGCCCTGAATGCGGGCATGAACGGCCATATCGCAAAGCCGCTGGATATCCCGCACCTGATGAAGGTGCTGGACGAAGCGCTGAAATAAGAACCTTCTCAGTCGTCGCTATGCGATGCAAGCTCTCCCGAAAGGGGGAGCTTTTTTATTTCTGCCGGTCAGCACCTGAGAGGAGCCAGCCCGGCGGGGCATTTCAGACCGTTCCGCGCAAAAAAAGCCGCCGCACAAAAAGTGCAGCGGCTTTGCGGGGTGTCACATCACAGCCAGCGCTCAGCGATGATCCACCACATACCGGGCAGATTGATCCGACCCAGCAGATGCTCCAATACGATCAGCATGGTATTCTCCTTTCAGACCGTCCGATTCAGCCGAACAGCCCCTTTAGCAAAAACAGAAGCAGCTTAGTCAAGCTGCCGCCGCCCAAAAGGTTGAGCAGCGGCCCAAGGCCTTGAAACATGGAAGGTTTGCTCCTTTCGTTTCATTCCGTCCCGGCGGCTGCCGGGTGCCGGTCTGCCTTGTATACGAACCAGCCCGCCGCAGGATTGCAAA
>CAKSZF010000083.1 GCA_934525405.1 uncultured Faecalibacterium sp. | reverse complement strand
TTATCCGCCAGCACATTGCGGATGCGGGTGCGTCCGCTGCGGGTAGGCTCCAGCGCCCAGCACTGGCTCAGCCCGCTGGTGCGGCTCCACTGGTGCAGCCATGTGCCCTCCACCACGCCGCCAAGTGCCAGATCGATCATCTTGCCGGTAAAGCGGTTCTGGATACGCCAGCGTCCATCGCCCGCGTCCACAAACTGCCACTGCTGCCACGGATGGCCCGCATAGCTCCACAGCTGGATACCGGCGCCGTTCTCCGTGTTGAAATCCTTTACTTCCAGTACCTTCCCGTTGGGGGCCTTGATAATGTAGTATTCCCCTTCCATAATGACGACCTGCGATGCCTTTGCCATAGAGCACAACTCCTTTCCGCTATGGTAGCCCTATTATACCCGATTTGCCCGCTGGCAACAAGAATGCTTTTCCATAATCTTTCTTTTGTTTTTTGTGCATTCTGCCGTGTTTTTGCGTCGGGAACGTTTTCAGGAACCGATCATGATTTTTACCGGCGGGCACTTTGCACTCCGGCGCAGGTTGTGGTACAATAAAGCCATCCACTATTAAGGAGGGGATCTTTCATGACCAACGAGACTTTACAAACCATTCGCAGCCGCCGCAGCTGCCGCGCCTACGAACCCCGGCAGATCACGGATGCCGAGCTTGACGCCGTGCTGGAGGCCGGCACCTACGCCGCCAGTGCCATGGGACGCCAGAGCGCCAAGATCGTGGTCGTGCAGGATGCCGCTACCCGCGCCCAGCTGACCCGGATGAACGCCGCCGTCATGGGCACCGACAGCGACCCCATGTACGGCGCGCCCACCATTCTGGTGGTGCTGGCCGATGCCCACGCAAACTGCGCCGTGCAGGACGGCAGCCTTGTCATGGGAAACCTGATGCTGGCCGCCGCATCGCTGGGGCTGGGCAGCTGCTGGATCAACCGCGCCCGGGAGGAGTTTGACTCCGCCGAGGGCAAAGCACTGCTGAAAAAGTGGGGCATTGAGGGGGACTGGATCGGCGTAGGCCACTGCATTCTGGGCTACCCCGCCGCCGAGCCCAAGCCCGCCGCACCCCGCAAGCCGGATTACATCGTAAGAGTATAAGGAGTTTTATGAAGCCTGATTACAAGCTGGTCGCAAAGGCCAAATACATCCACAACACCGCCGACCTTGCCAGCGAGCTGTGGCACGAGGTCTACAAGCGCTACTACCCCGCAAAGCAGCTGGACGCCCTTGTGGAGGAGCTGCAAAGCGCCGACGCCATTGAAACGGACATCGACAACGATGTGAACTATTTTCTGGTGTTTCTGGGGGGCAAGCTCATCGGCTACTTCGCGTGGAAGATGGAGAACACCGCCCTGCACCTGATGCACCTGTACCTCAAACCGGAGTACCGCGGCAAGGCCATTGGCCGGGATATCGTGCAGACCTGCGAGCGGCTGGCCAAGGGCGAGGGCAAGGGCCGGGTGTGGTGCACCATCCACGCCAAGGCACTGCCGGTGCAGCAGTTCTTCAAGGCGCTGCGCTACCGCGAGCTGCGCCCCGCCGAGCAGGAGACCGGCACCGTACCTCGCAACGAGCTGGTGTATGAGCACACCCTGAGCTGATTTCCGAAAAATCACAAAATAGCCATTGAAATTTATCCGCGTTTGTACTACACTGATGTAGTGTAATAAAGCCGCTGTCTGCGGGCATTCTGTGCAAAAAAGGAGACTATCATGGCGAAAGATCATCCCACCGGCAACTCCGGCCTGTACCGGGCTTTTCTGCAGCTCAAGACCCCGGAGGAATGCTATCGTTTTCTGCAGGACGTGTGCAGCTATTCGGAGCTCAGCGCAATGGAGCAGCGCTACAACATTGCCGAGTTGCTGGCCGACAAGTGCATCTACACCGAGATCATGGACAAGACTGGCGCGTCCAGCGCCATCATCAGCCGGGTCAGCCGGGTGCTGAGCGCGGACAACAGTGTACTGCGCACGCTGCTGGAAGCTGAAAAAAAGTCCGCTGACTGATACAAAAGCCGCGTACCGCCCAAAGCTGCGGCACGCGGCTTTTCTTTTTAAGATTTGAACAGGAGGTTTTTCTTATGGCAAAAGCTGTTGTATTTTTTGCAGAGGGCACTGAGGAGTGCGAGGCTCTGCTGGTGGTGGACCTGCTCCGCCGCGCCAAGGTGGAGGTGCTGGTTGCCAGCGCTTCCGGCAGCCGGGAGATTCTGAGCAGCCATAAGGTGCATATCACCGCCGATGCGCTGGCAGAGGAGGTCGATTATTCCGATGTGGATCTGGTGGTGCTGCCCGGCGGCATTCCCGGCACGCCGAACCTTGCCGCCAACAAGACGGTGACGGATACCTGCGTTGCCTTTGCAAAGGCTGGCAAAAAGGTAGCCGCCATCTGCGCCGCACCCAGCGTGCTGGCATCGCTGGGTCTGCTGGAGGGCAAAAACGCCACCGCCCACGCTGCATTTCAGGACAAGCTGGCCGGCGCCCATGTGCTGGACACCGAGGTGGTCGTGGATGGCAACATCACCACCAGCTACGGTCTGGGCGGCGCTATCCCCTTTGCGCTGGAGCTGGTGCGCCAGCTGGCCGGAGAAGTGGAAGCCGACCGCATCCGCAGCGCCATCGCCTACCGGCACTGAGAGGAGGGAGACTGTATGCGTTTTGTCACCTGCCGCCTGCCGGACGGCATGGAGGACCCCGCCATCCTCTCGCAGGACGGCACACAGGTCTGGCCGCTGAGCTGGCTGGGGCTCTCCTACGAAACTCTGTCCGACGCCATCCCCTTTCTCACCCCGCAGGTGCGGTTCGGCTTGCAGCTGGCCATCAGCGGCATCCCCGCGCTGCCGGTGGAGGCCGTCACCCTGCAAAGCCCCATCCCCTGCCCCGCGCAGGACGTGGTCTGTCTGGGCATCAACTATATGGCGCACTCGGACGAGGCCGAAAAGTACTCTGCGGATGCCTTTTCCACCCAGCATCAGGACGCCATCTACTTCTCCAAGCGGGTCAGCCGGGCAGTGCCGGACGGTGGCTTCATCGAAGCACACACCGACCTTGTGCAGAAGCTGGACTACGAGTGTGAGCTGGCCGTGGTGCTGGGCAAGGATGCCAAGGATGTGCCCGCCGGGCAGACCAAAGACTATGTGTTCGGCTACACCATCCTGAACGATGTCTCCGCCCGGGACGTGCAGACCGCCCATAAGCAGTGGTATTTCGGCAAAAGTCTGGACGGCTTTACCCCCATGGGGCCCTGCATCGTCACTGCCGATGAATTTGACACCTACCCGCCCGCGCTGCCCATCCGCAGCCGGGTGAACGGCGAACTGCGGCAGGATTCCAACACCAGGCTGCAAATTTTTGATATCGACCACGTCATCCACGAGCTTTCGCAGGGCATGACCCTGAAAGCCGGTACCATCATCGCCACCGGCACCCCTGCCGGGGTGGGCATGGGCATGGACCCGCCGCAATTTCTGCACCCCGGCGACACCGTGCAGTGCGAGATCGAGGGAATCGGCACGCTGACCAACACCGTGCGCTGAAGTCCCTTGTGGAACTGCCCAAAATTTTACATGGATTTCAGTCCGATTGCACGAAATGCCGCCGCAGTACTGCTCTTTTGCGGAAAAATATGGTATACTATAAAATACTGATAAAAAATGCGGCGCATCCGCATCAAAGGGGTAAATGACATGAAGGAATACGCATTTGGCATCGATCTGGGCGGCACTACCGCTAAGGTCGGCCTGTTCACCACCAGCGGCAAGCTGCTGGAAAAGTGGGAGGTAAGCACCGATACTTCCAATCACGGTGCTCACATTCTGGAAAATCTGGCTGCTGCCGTGCAGCAGAAGATGCAGGAAAAGGGTCTGTCCGCAGACAAAGTCGAGGGAGTCGGTCTGGGCGTGCCCGGCCCGGTTCTGGATTCCAGCATCGTGCCCATCGTGTGTGCAAACCTTGGCGGTTGGGGCAACCGCAACGTGTCCATTGAGCTCAGCGAGCTGCTGGGCGGCATCCGGGTGCTGGTGGGCAACGACGCCAACGTGGCTGCACTGGGCGAGATCTGGATGGGCGCGGCACAGGGCTGCCGCAGCGCCGTCATGGTCACGCTGGGCACCGGCGTGGGCGGCGGTGTCATCGTAAACGGCAAGGTCATCGACGGTGCCCACGGTGCCGGCGGCGAGATCGGCCACATCACCGTCAACCCTCACGAGACGGCGGTCTGCGGCTGCGGCAAGCGCGGCTGTCTGGAGCAGTATTCCAGCGCCACCGGCGTTGTGCGCTGCATGAAGAAGCTGCTGGACGAGAACCCGGACACCGCCTGCACCCTGCGCGGCAAGGACTTTGAAGCCAAGGACGTGTTCGACGCCGCCCGCGCCGGGGACGCACTGGCCGCCCGCGAGGTGGACGAGATGGCTTCTACGCTGGGCATGGCACTGGCAAACATTGCCGCCACCACCGACCCCGAGATGTTCATGATCGGCGGCGGCGTAGCCCGCGCCGGGGAGGTTCTGTTCAACCCGCTGGTGCGCCACTACAAGGAGTACGCCTTCCAGTCCTGCAAGGAGACCCCCATCAAGGCCGCCAGCCTTGGCAACGACGCCGGCATCTACGGTGCCGTGCGCCTGATCGTGGGTGCCTGATAAAGGAATATTGATTACTTTCAAACCAGCCAAGCCTGCGGGCTTGGCTGGTTTTGTTTTTGCAGGAGACAAAACAAGTCTGATTTTCCAAAAGCGTTGCATATCGGCGCAAAAAGGCAACTGCCGTCTTGTTTATTTTGTGCATTTATGCTAAAATAGCGTGCAGATGGTTGATTTTTATAGAGCGGTATTACTTTTTTCTGATGCTGTAAAAATTCGGCTGAGCCGAAAAAATAAGGACGCAACAAAGGAGAACACGCCATGAAAAAACTTTTTGCCATGACGGTGGCCGTGCTGCTGCTGTTTTCAGTACTGCTGGGCATTCCCGCCGCCTATGGGCAGGCACCGGAAACGGGCAAAACGCTGGATATCCTGTTCAGCCACGATACCCACTCCCACCTGAACACCTTCACCACCGTGGTGGAGGACGAGGAAGCAGAGATCGGCGGCTTTGCCCGCGCCAACACCCTCATCAAGGCACAGCGCGCCAAAGACCCGGACACCCTTGTGATCGACGGCGGTGACTTTTCCATGGGCACCCTGATCCAGACGGTGTTTGAAACGCAGGCCGCAGAACTGCGGATGCTGGGCTACATGGGCTACGATGTGACCACCTTCGGCAACCACGAGTTCGATTACCGCTCCAAGGGTCTTGCCAATATGCTTACCAGCGCCCGCACCTCCGGCGATGCCGTCCCGTCCATCGTGGTCTGCAATGTGGACTGGGACGCCATGGAGGCCGCAGGTCTCACCGAGGGACAGCAGATGCTCAAAGACGCCTTTACCGCCTACGGCGTGCAGGACTACACCGTGGTGCAGAAGGGCGATGTGCGCATTGCCGTGGTGGGCGTTTTCGGCAAGGATGCGCTCTCCTGCGCGCCCACCTGTGAACTGAAATTCAAGGACCCGGTACAGGCGGTCAAAGCCACCGTGGCAGAGATCAAGGCGAACGAAAACGTGGACATGATCGTCTGCGTTTCCCACAGCGGCACTTGGGACGACCCCAAAAAGTCTGAGGACGAGCTGCTGGCCAAGGGTGTGCCTGACCTCGACCTCATTCTGAGCGGCCACACCCACAGCCGCATCCGGGAGCCCATCCGGCACGGGGACACCTATGTGGTGTCCTGCGGCGAGTACGGCAAAAATCTGGGCAGCCTTTCCATGGCGCAGAAAGCGGACGGACGCTGGCAGGTGACCGATTACCAGCTGATTCCCATTACTGCCGACATCCCCGCCGATGTAGAAACGCAAGAGGTCATCGACCGCTTTATGGACACGGTGGACGAGGACTATCTGGCGCAGTTCGGCTACACCAAGGATCAGGTGCTGGCGGAAAATGACGTTGTTTTCTCCAACCTGAAGGATCTGGGCAAGGTGCACACCGAGCACAATCTGGGCGATATCATCGCGGACGCCTATGTGTACGCGGTGGAGAACGCCGCCGACTATGACGGCGTGCCGGTCGATTTGGCGGTGGTGCCCAGCGGCACCGTGCGCGATACCTACGCCCGGGGCGATATCACGGTGGAGCAGGTGTTCAACTCCTTCTCGCTGGGCATCGGTGCAGACGGCGTGCCGGGCTATCCCCTCATCGAGGTCTACCTTACCGGCAAGGAGCTGCGCACCGCCGCCGAGATCGACGCTTCCGTGTCGGATTTCATGACCACCGCGCGGCTGTATTGCAGCGGCCTGAACTTTACCTACAACCCCCACCGGCTGCTGCTGAACAAGGTGACGGACGTCTATCTGGTCAAGAACGGGCAGCGCGTGGAGCTGCAGGACGACAAGCTGTACCGCATTGTGGCAGACCTTTACAGCGGGCAGATGCTGAGCGCTGTGACGGATATGTCCTACGGCATTCTGTCCATCGTACCGAAGTACGCCGACGGCACCCCCATCGAAGATTTTGAGGATGTGATTCTGACCGAAAACGGCAAAGAGCTGAAGGGCTGGGACGCCATTGCGCGGTACATGGCCTCGTTCGAGGACACCGACGGCGACGGCATCGGCAACGTGCCGGACTATTACAG
>CAKSZF010000082.1 GCA_934525405.1 uncultured Faecalibacterium sp. | reverse complement strand
CCCACGCAGATCATCACGGCGTACAGCCAGCCGCCGGGCTGGCCAAACTGTGCAAAGCCGGAACTTTGGAAAATACCGACCAGAGTATCAATAAACTGTGTCATGCTCTTCCTCCTGTGTTAAAACGGAGCCGTGGTGTCGTTCACGCCGGCCTTGCCCCAGCCATTTTTGCCACGACGCACTGCTTTAAGGGTGTACTTGCCGTTGCCCATTGCGTGGATAGCAGCCATAATGGCGGCCACCACGTCACCGGGGATGCCTTCCTCTACCTGAGGAGCCGGCGCAGCCTGCTGTACCGGAGCGGCAGCGGGCTTTGCGGCAGGTGCCTGCGCAGCAGTCTTGGCGGCCTTCTTTTTGGCATTCATCGAGTCGAAGATCTTGCCCTCCAGCGTGATGATCGCCATCAGCAGCACGAGGATCAGGAACACCAGCACGATACCAGTAATGGTAACGACCACATCGAAACCTAAGTCCATGGTTTTTCCTCCTGTTTGTTGGATACTGCAAGCGATACAAGATCGTTAGCAGAAAATCAATTTGGGTATAGTATACCGTATTTTGCCAATCATTTCAACAAAAATTAACAAATTTTATTTTTGCTGCTTTGTGATATGACATGGACAAAACGAACCAAGTTTAGCGGTGGCCGATGCGCGGAGTAGCATCCGTAAAGCCGGTTTCCAGCTTATCACCGATGGAAAGGCTCTGTGCCGTGCCCAGTGCAACGCAGTTTACGGGGTCCGGCGAGACGGTGACCTCCACCTTCAGTTCCTGGCTCAGATATTCGGTCAGGCCGTGCAGCTGGGCACCGCCGCCGGTCAGCATGACGCCGTTGCGGTAGATATCGCCTGCCAGCTCCGGCGGGGTCTTTTCCAGCACCTGATGGGCTGCGGTGCCGATCTGCTCGCTGAGCATCATCACCGGCTCGTACAGATCATCGGTGGAAACTGTCACGCGCACCGGCAGACCGGTGAGCAGGCTGCGACCCTTGATCTCCATGCTCTCGTGGAAATCGGTCTTTTGAGGGCAGCAGGCAACGTGCTTCTTCAGTTCCTCGGCGGTGCGCTGACCGATGGCAATGCTATATTTGTTGCGGACGTGCTTGAGGATCTCCTCATCGTAGTGGTTACCGGCCACGCGCACACTGGTGGCCTTGACCTTGCCGCCAAGGCTCAGCACGGCGATATCCGTGGTGCCGCCGCCGATATCAATGATCATACGGCCGTCCGGCAGAGTGATGTCGATGCCGGAGCCAAGGGCGGCGGCAATGGGCTCGTCGATCAGGTACACCTGACGGGCACCGGCAGCCACCACAGCCTCCACCACGGCATCGCTCTCGATGCCGGTAATGGCGGCGGGCACGCACACTGCTACCCGGGGTTTGACCATGTGGGAGCTGTACACCTGCTTGACAAAGCGGCAGATCAGCTCCCGGGTCATGGTGTGGTCGCTGATGACGCCATCCTTCAGCGGGAAGATAGCGGAGATGTAGTTGGGCGTGCGCCCCACCATAGCCAGTGCCTTGTCGCCAGCCTCCAGCACGGTGTTCTTGCGGGTATCCATTGCCACAACGCTGGGCTGGTTGAGCACCACGCCCTTGCCCTCCTGTGCAATGATGATGGTAGTAGTACCAAGGTCGATACCGATATCATTCTGTGCCATAATTGCCTGATTCCTTTCTCTGCGTTCCTCTATCATGTATGTAACGCCCGCAGCTGCGGGCAAAAAACAAAGACTGTTTTAGTATAACATAGTTGCGGCAAAAAGTATACAAGTTTTGCCGCTGTTCTGCACGATTTTATCAGGGACTCTCCCCTTCTGTGCTGAGCTGCTCCGGCGGCTGTCCGGCCTGCAGCAGGGCGCACAGGCCGCTGTAACGCAGGTTCTGCCGGATGTTGCTCATCATGCTGTTCACCACGTCCCTGCGGCCCGCCACAACGCACAGCCTGCGCGCGCGGGTGACGCCGGTGTAGAACAGGTTGCGGTAGCACAGCCTTGGCGGCACCTGCGCCACCGGCAGGATCACCGCCGGGAACTCGCTGCCCTGACTTTTGTGCACCGTGATGGCGTAGGCGATCTCCAGCTCGTTCAGGTTTTCCGCCGGGTAGAGCAGACGCCGGTCATCCATACGCACCACCATGGAGCGCTCCCGCAGGTTGATGCTTTCCACGATGCCGATATCACCGTTATAAGCGCCTACGCCCTGCTCACCGCCGATGCGGTTCCAGACGATCTCGTAGTTGTTGCGCACCTGCATGACCTTATCCCCCACCCGGAACACCCGGGCGGCGCTTTGCAGCTGGGGTTTACCCTTCTGAGGCGGGTTGAGCAGGTTTTGCAGTTCCACGTTCAGCGCCTGCGTGCCAGTGGGACCAAGTTTTGTAGGACACAGCACCTGAATATCCCGGATGGGGTCAAAGCCGTAACTCCGGGGCAGCCGGGTGGTAACAAGGTCGCATACCAGACGCTGCGCGGCTTCGCCGTCCGTCTCCAGAAAGAAGAAGTCGTCGGTCTTGCTGCCCTTTTGCAGCGGCTCGCCGGAGATGATATGGTGCGCGTTTTCCACGATGAGACTGCGCTTTGCCTGCCGGAAGATCTCGTTCAGGCAGACGGTGGGCACACAGCCGGAGCGGATGACCTCGCTGAGGATGTTGCCCGCGCCTACGCTGGGCAACTGGTCGGCATCGCCTACCATAATAATACGGCAGGTGTAGCGTAGCGCCGCAATGAGCGCCTGAAACAGCTTGACGTCCACCATGCTCATCTCGTCCAGAATGACCACGTCACACTTGAGCAGGTTTTTGTCGTTGTGGATAAAGCTGACCACGCCGCCGGTGTAGTCCACCTCCAGCAGGCGGTGGATGGTGCTGGCTTTGCGGCCGGTCAGCTCGCTGAGCCGCTTGGCGGCGCGTCCGGTAGGAGCGCACAGGGCTACCCGCTCGGCCTGATTTTCCAGCAGCTGCAAAATGGCATTGACGGTGGTGGTCTTGCCGGTGCCGGGGCCGCCAGTGAGCACAAGGCAGTTTTCGGTCATGGCCTTGCGGATGGCTTCCCTTTGCAGAGGAGCATAGGCAAAGCCTTGGGTCAGCTCTAATATCTGAATGTTTTTATCCAGCTCCTGCACGGTATTCTTGCCGCGCTTTGCCAGCAGGTTCAGCCGGTCGGCAATGTCCTGCTCCGCAGCCAGCAGATCCGGCAAGTAGATATAGGGCACGGCATCGAACATTTTCACGGCCAGTTCTTCCGTTTCGATGCAATGATTCAGTGCACGGGCCAGCTTTTCCGGCGGCTGATGGATGAAATTGGAGGCGGTCGCCAGCAGCTGTGCCCGGGGCAGACAGGTGTGGCCGTTGCCTGCGTTGTGGCGTAGGGTGCGCAGCAGGGCTGCCTCCAGCCGCTGGGCACAGTCCCCTTCCATGTGGTAATACTGGGCGATGCTGTCCGCGTGGCGGAAGTCCAGCTGTAACGGCTCGCCGCACAGCAGATAGGGGTTGGACGCAATGGCCTGCATCGCCCCCACGCCAAAGGCCTTGAACACCTCCATCGCCTTGCGGGGGCTGATCTCGAACTGCGCCAGATAGGCGATGAGCTCCCGCATGCCGAACATCCGCTTGAACTCCTGCTGGATGCGGTCAGCCTTATCCGGCGAGATGCCGGGAATCTTGGTCAGCCGGGCGGGGTCGTTGGCGATGACCTCCAACGCCTCGGCACCAAACATATCAATGATCTTATCCGCAGTTTTTGCGCCGATATACGGCAGAGAACGGCTGGCCAAAAAGGCATACACTGCTTCCAGATCCTTGGGCATATCGGTCTCGCATTCCTGCGCGTGGAACTGGCGGCCATAGGTGGCGTGGTTTTCGTACCGGCCGCGGCAGATGACGCTTTCCCCTGCGTGCAGCTCGCCTACGATGCCGCAGACCACCGTGAGCACCCCGCCGCCGGAGATCTCGAACACCGTATAGCCGTTATCCTCGTTCTCGTAGATGATATCCTCCACGACGCCTTCGATCTGTTCCAACTGCTGCTCGTCCACCAGCTCCACCTCCTTTTGCACAGATATTATAAGTATAGCCCTTTTGGCGGGATTTGTAAATTGTAGAATCCGCAAAATCCCCGGGCGGCTCTCGCCTTTTTCCGGCGGTTGTGCTATACTGGGCGCAAACACTACGTCACGAAATGAGGAGCAACAATGGAGATCATCATTCATCAGGCCATTCTGCACGTTCTGGATACCACCATGGATGCGCCGGTGCTCAGCGGCGGGCCCATGGAGCTGACTGCCGAAAAGAACGCCTACCTGCAAAATCACATTGAAAAGCTGCTGGCCAGCGACGATATCCGCCAGTGCCGCCCGCTGCCGGACTCGGCCTTTAAAAACGAACTGGAGCACAATCAGGACTTTGTGGACCTTTCCTGCCGCATTGCAGGGGTGCTGTTCGACTATATGCACGCCCACACCACCATCCCCGGGGCAGACCTTGCCGTGGTGGATTTTACCCGGGACGGTGCGCCGTGGCTGGGCATCCTGAAGCTGAACTACAAAAACGGCTACACCCACTACACGGAAACCGTAGAGGGTGCGCCGGTGAACTCCATCATCCAGCAGCGCGCCTGCCTGCCCACCCAGAGCGGCAAGGTGGAGGAGGGCGCACTGGTAGACCTGACCGATTACTCCATGCGTCTGCTGGAAAAGAAGTACGATATTGACGGCCACAAGGAGTTTTACCTTTCCACCGTGGTGTTCCAGTACACCACCGCCCAGCCGGAAAAGAAGAAGCTGCAGGCCATTCAGGAGGCCGCCGTGCAGGCCGTGCAGGAAAACTACGCCGAAACGCCCCATGTGGAGGCACAGGTAGCCATGATGATCGCCAATCAGGCTGCTGACAATGACAATCAGGTGTCCATCCAGCAGGTGCGCCAGCAATTGGAAGAGGAATATCCCCTCGCTGCCGTGCCCTTTGACGACTATGTAGAAAAGAGCGATGTCCTTGACAGCGCTGCCCAGCCTGTGACCGTGACCCCCGCCCGCATCCGCCGCATGGAGAGCCGCAGCCTGCGCACCGCCAACGGCATTGAGGTAAAGATTCCCACTGAGTTATTGAACGCCGAATCGGAGGTAGAGTTCCTGCACGCTGATGACGGCAGCATTTCCCTGCTGATCAAAAATGTCATTTTGTAAGCTACAACAGCAAAATCTTGCAAAACCCTGCGTTTAGCCTTGCTATCCGCAGGGTTTTGTGCTATACCTGTGTTGTATCTTTCGTAGTATACACGTTATGGCCTAGAGGAGGAAAATTTTATGGAACTGGCTCTCATCACCGCGCAGCAGGTCGCGGTCTTGTTCCTGTTGATCGGCACAGGCATGGTGGCGGTCAAGACCGGCGTGCTCAAGCTGGAAAACAAGCAGGCTCTTTCCAATCTGCTGGTGTACATCATCGTACCGGCCATGGTGGTAAACTCTTATCGCATGGAGTTCAGCGCCCAGATCCTGCGCAATCTGCTGGCGGCTTTCGGCATGAGCGTCCTGTCCGTTCTGCTGGGCACCGTGATCACCCTGCTGCTCACGGCGCGAAAAACCGGTAGCCGGATGCCCATTTTCCGGTTTGCCTGCATTTTTTCCAACGCGGCATACATGGGCTTCCCGCTCATTTCGGCGCTGTTCGGTTCTGAGGGTCTTTTGTATGCCAGCGCCTACGTTACCGTGTTCAATATTCTGCTGTGGACGCTGGGCTACGGCCTTGTCAGCGGCGGCTCCAGCGTAAAAGAGGTTGCCCACAGTCTGGTGCGCACCCCGGTGTTGTACGCCATTGTGGTGGGTCTGGGCATCTATCTGTTGCAGATTCCGCTGCCCACCCTGATCACCCTGCCGCTGGAGCTGCTGGCCGGGGTGAACACCCCGCTGTCCATGCTCATCACCGGTATGCTGATCGCCGCCGGTGACGTGCGCAGCATCGTGACCGACAAGCACATCTGGAAGCTTGCCTCTGTGCGTATGCTGCTGATCCCGGCGGCTACGCTGGCACTGTTCGGGGTACTGGGCTTTCACGGCACTGCCGCACAGGTGGTAACGCTTTTGGAATGCTGCCCGGCGGCCGCCATCACCTCGGTATTTGCGGTGCAGTTCGGCCACGACGAGCACTTTGCCGCCGGAAGCGTGGTGCTGACCACCCTGCTCAGCATCATCACCCTGCCGCTGTGTGCGTTGATCATCACCATGGTGATGTAAGGTGCCGTGCGGCGGTGCCATATTTATATTGTAAGAAGAGCCACCGTGCATCGTGTTGTACGGCGGCTCTTTGCTTTTGCAAGCGGGACGATTTGGAATGCGCTCCGCGTTCGCTTTGCGCATAATCAGTGGAATCGTTATTTTAAATTTCGGAGCAGCGGAAGCCTGCGGGCGTTCCGCTACTCCTTTTTTTACAGGTGGGGTCGTTATGGGAAACGGCAGGTGCAGCGCCGCTTTCTGCGAAAGCGCGGGGCTGCGGATATTCCCGGCAATCGCCACACAAAACAAAAAAGCCATCGCTTTTGCATTTCTGCATCAACGATGGCTTCGTATTGGAGCGGCCGACGAGGCTCGAACTCGCTACCTCCACCTTGGCAAGGTGGCGCTCTACCAGATGAGCTACGGCCGCATATCCGGTGCATTTATCCCTGCACCCTCCCGTTTTTCAACGGTGCTTTCGCAACGAACTGCGTAAAGAAGGAGAAAGTCTTACACGACTTTCGACGTGGTGCCTCCGATCGGAATCGAACCAATGACACGGGGATTTTCAGTCCCCTGCTCTACCGACTGAGCTACAGAGGCAAATACGACCCGGATCGGGCTCGAACCGACGACCCCCAGCGTGACAGGCTGGTGCTCTAACCAACTGAGCTACCGGGCCATA
>CAKSZF010000081.1 GCA_934525405.1 uncultured Faecalibacterium sp. | reverse complement strand
ATCAGTGCAACGCCCAGCAGGGGGAACATGGCTTCGTAGGTACGGTTCATAATGCCCTGTGCAGCATACAGCAGCTCTTTGCCGCCAATGGTGGTGATCAGGGAGGTATCCTTGAGCAGGATGATAAACTCGTTGCCCAGTGCAGGCAGCACCGCACGGATGGCCTGCGGGATAATGATGACCACCATGGTGGTCATGTAGTTCAGGCCAAGGCTGCGCCCGGCCTCCATCTGGCCGGGGTCCACAGCCATCAGGCCACCGCGGATGATCTCGGATACATACGCGCCGGAGTTGATGCCCAAGGTCAGTGCACCCACCATAGTAAAGTTGCGGCTGTTGGAAAAAATGACCATGCTCATGATCAGCAGCTGCACCATCATGGGCGTGCCGCGGATGATGGTGGTGTACACCTGACACACCGCGTTAAAAAAGCCCAGCACTGCGTTTTTGTGGCCGGGACGCTGCTGGTCGTGGGTCACGCGCACCAGCGCCACCACGCTGCCCAGCACCACGCCCAGCGCCAGCGCCAGTGCGGTGACCAGCAGGGTGGTGCCCACACCGTTGATGTACTGCATCCAGCGGTCCTTCAGCAGAAAGGCCTGATAAAACTTAAAAAAGAAATCCTGTCCAAAGCTTAGCTTTGTGCCGCTGTTGAGCAGCTCTTTGAGCAGTTCGTATTGCGCAGCCATTCACATCCTCACTTTCTGTTTGTCAATAAATTGTAACCACTTTTTTCTAAAAAAAGAGGTGCCCCGGAGCGGGGCGCCTCCTTGGGTACGGAAATGGTACAGGGCACGCAGCTTAGTTTGCGTTGATGTACTTGTCCACGATGGCCTGCAGAGTGCCGTCAGCCTTCAGCTCCTCCAGAGCCTTGTTGACAGCGTCCTCCAGAGCAGAACCCTTTGCCACGCCGATGGCGTAATCTTCCTCGGCGTAGCTGGTATCCAGCACCTTCAGGCCGGGGTTGGCAGCCACGAACTCCTGTGCGGGAGCGTTGTCGATGACCACAGCGTCCACCTGACCATTGTTCAGGGCCTGCACAGCGGTCAGACCGTCGTCGTAAGCAACCACATTCTCATCGCCGAAGTCATCGGAGCAGTAGATGTAGCCGGTGGTGCCGCGCTGGGTACCGATCTTCTTGCCGGCCAGATCGTCGGGAGAAGCAATGTCGGAATCGTTAGGCACGATGATGGACTGGATGCCGGTGGCGTAGCTGTCGGAGAAGTCCATCACAGCCTTGCGCTCGTCGGTCACGGTAACGCCTGCCATCACGATGTCGGCCTTGCCCTGCTGCACGCTGAGCAGTGCGGCGTCAAAGTCCATATCATCGATCTGCAGCTCCAGACCCAGCTTCTCGGCAATGGCCTTGGCGGTGTCCACGTCGATGCCCTCAAACTCGCCGGCATCGGTGGTCATCTCGTACGGAGGGAAGGCGGCGTTGGTAGCCATAGTCAGCTTGCCGGCCTCCACGGTGGTCAGTTCAGCAGCAGCGGCAGAAGAAGCAGCCTCGGAGGAAGCGGCAGAGCTTGCCACAGAGGAAGCAGCAGAGCTTGCAGAACCACCGCAGGCGGTCATAGCCAGAGCAGCAACGGAAACAGCAGCGGCAGCCATGAAGCTGCGGCGAGAGATCTTTTTCATATTCAAACACTCCTCAATCTATGCAATATAATTTGCCTTGCCCCGATGGGATGCGATTCATCGCGCTTTCGGGGAACGCACTTAGTATAGTTTGTACAAAACGAAAAGTCAATACTTGTGCATAATAATCCGTGAAATTGAAACGATTTTGCAAACATTTATGCAATAACGGAGAAAATGTGTGAATATATGCGGTATAAACTCCCTCAGTGCCTGCTGTCCTGCGCCCTCTCAGTCACCTGCGGTGACAGCTCTCCCAAAGGGAGAGCCAGGAGCATTGCCGAAAACTTCCTCATTGCACCTAATACTTTAGCGATTAGCTTTACGGCTTGGCTCTCCCTTCGGGAGAGCTGGCGCGGGAGCGCCTGAGAGGGCGCGCCTTAACTCCCTCAGTCAAAGCCTGACGGCTTTGCCAGCTCCCTCGGGGAGGGAGCCTCTGGCGCGCCCGGACACTTTGCACTTGAGCCGGTAACTTTGCCGCCATGCCAAAGGCCCCATCTCAGAGGCCGACTTCCCCCGTGCCGGGGGAAGATGTCACCGCAGGTGACAAAAGGGGGAATCTGGCGCCGTAGGCGACTGGGGGAGTTCAGCCTGAGAGGGCGAACTTGCACTGTGGCGCTTATACGCTTCTTGCAAGCTCCTCCGCGCTGTGCTTGGGCACGCAGTAGTCGCGGTTTTCGTCCAGATGGTACTTTACGCCGGTCTGCTCGGTCATGGGCACGATAGCGGCCTTGTGGGTGGGGTAGCCGAATGCCACCATAAACGCCAGCTTCTGCGGCTCCTCAATGCCCAGCAGTTCGGTCAGGGCGGGCTTGTTGATCGCACCCATGATGCAGCTGCCCACGCCCTTGTCCCATGCGGCAAGGGTCATGTTTGCCAGTGCGATGCCGGTGTCGGTGGCAAGGTCGCCGGGGATGGCGGTATCCTGCACCACAGCTGCATAAAAGGTGGGCAGCTCGTCCGCCTTGGGCGTGCCCTGCTCCGGCGGCAGATAGCCAGCCCATTTGACCAGCGGCTGCACCTTGGCGACCATCTCCGGGCTTTGCACCAGCACCAGACGCACCGCCTGCCGGTTTGCCCCGCAGGAGGACAGCCGCACGGCCTGTACGATATCATCCACCACGTCCTGCGGCACGGCCTTTTGTGCAAATCGGCGGTAGGTGCGGCGGGTAGTCAGAAGTTCCATGACAGACATATTGAATCGCTCCTTTATCCGGTAAAATACAAAAATGAGAGAAACTATATATAAAGTATAGCAGATGCACCGGCGCACAGCAATGGCTGCGGCGTGGTTTTTTGCGGATACGGCGGCTGTATTGTAAAGGATAGTGACACTTATTCTTGCGTCCTTGTATTTTTTTTTGGTGAATGTTTCCATAAAGCACTTGACAATGGGGGGAAGGTAAGGGTATTATATAGGTGTAAACGCATTCCGTAGCGTGTAAGGCGTGCGTGAAAGAAAGATTGTGAGGTTGATTATTATGTCTAATATCTCTCGTCGTCAGTTCCTGAAGAGCGCAGGCGTTGCTGCTCTGGCTGTTGCTGCTCTGACCGGCTGCAAAAAGATTCCCGACACCGATATCCCCGATGTGCCCGAAGTGACCAGCGTTGATCTGCGTGTTCTCTTTGTGGATGAAAAGGGTAAGCCTGTTGGCAATGACGTTACTGGCCACTATGACACTACTGTCCTGAAGGACGCAAAGCGGTACAACCCGAAGCTGATTCCCGCAGAGAAGCTGCCGAAGGGCTATGAGCTGGTCAGCGAGGATGAGGTTGACATCACCAATAACGGCAACATGAACATTGCACTGGTTCCTGTCAAGCAGCACAAAGAGGTGGTCACGAGCACGAAATACGTTAAGGTCACCTTCCAGAACTGCGATACCGGCAAGCAGATTGTGAAGCAGTTCAAGGTTGCTGAGGACGCTAAGCAGATCACGGTTGCTGACATCACCGTTCCCGAGGGCTGGGTTCTCGATAAGAATAGCGAGGACTGGTACAGCGATCTGGTGCTGGGTACGGGCGCTGATGCAGGTCTTGACATCGCAACTCGTCCTTGCCTGTGCGTTAACGCCTGATAGCGTTTGCACCGGTATGTGCTGAGACTGCCTTTTAATAAGTGGTTGCGGCATACTAGCTAAATAGCAAAAAGACCAGAGAACTTTTACGGGTTCTCTGGTCTTTCTTTTTAGTGTGGCTGCTTTTGGGGTAGCGGGCAGTCCCTTCCATCTTGCCGCTTCGCGTCAAGCCACTTTCCCCAAGGGAAGGGCTGAACCCTCTCAGGCTCACTGCGTTCGCCAGCTCCCCCGAAGGGGGAGCTTTAAGCATCTGCCGGTTAGGAGCAAAAAAGCTCCCCCTTTCGGGGGAGCTGGCATCGAGCAAAGCGAGATGACTGAGAGGGTTCTACTTCCTCTTCGGCAGTGGTACGCACAGCACCAGACTGATGCCGATGGCAAGCGCCACGGCGATTTTAAAGGTGCTGATGCCCTTGGCAAGGGCAAGGGCGTTTTCGTTCTGGATGAAATAGTAGGCGGTGTAGTAGATGCCCGCGCCCGGCACAAGCGGGAAAATGCCGGTCAGCAAAAACACCGTGACCGGCGTTTTTTGGGTAATGGCAAACACGCGGGTAAGGATGGTAAGCGGAATGACCGCCAGCAGGGAGGCCGTGGCGGCGTCTGCGCCCAGCAGGGTCAGCAACTCGTACCCCAGCCAGCCCACAGCGCCCACCAGCGCGCAGTAGGGCAGACAGCGCCGGGGGCACGCAAACAGGATGGCAAAACTCAGTGTGCCCGCCGCGGCCAGAAAAAACTGCGCGGTCAGCTCGCCGAGCTGTGCAGCAGTAAGGGACATCATACCACGACCACCCCCGTAAGTACCGTGTACAGCCGCAGCACAAGACCGGCGCCTATGGCAATACTGGCGGCAATAAGCAAGGCGTCGATCATGCGGATGGTGCCGGAAAGATAGTCGCCCTGCACAAAGTCCCGGATACCCATGGTAAAGGCGATGCCCGGGGTCAAAATCATCAGCGTGCCGATGATGGCGTGGCTGGCAGAGGTGTGCAGCAGATTGCACAGCAGGATGCACATCATCGTAATCAGCGCGGCGGTGCTGATCTTCTGAAAGCCGCCGGGCACCTCGTGCCGCCCGCACCACAGCAGATACCAGCTGGCCACCAGCCCCGCCCCGGCAGCTGCCAGCGCGCTGCGCAGGTTGCCGCCGAACATCATGGCAAAGCAGAACGCCCCGCACAGCCCGGAAAGCAGCTGCACATGATCCTTGGGGAAGGGCAGTCGCCGCGCCAGCACCAGACGGCTCTCGGCTTCGTCCAAAGCCATTCCGGTCTGGGCGATCTGGCGGGAAAGCTCGTTCACCGCCGCCACCCGCCCCAGATGGGTGGTGCGCACCGGCACGTTGCGTACCTCGCTGATCTCGGCAGTGCCGGCGCTGGCGAAAATGCCGTTGGTCAGCACATAAACGTGGAATTCCCGCAGATGGAAGCTGCGCGCCATGATCTCCATGGTCTGCTCCACCCGGAACACCTCCGCGCCGTTTTCCAGCAGGGTCTGCCCTGCGGCCATGATAAAATCCATAATGCGGCGGCGCAGCTCTTCATCGGGAAAAGGGTCTCTGCTGTTCATTGCCTGCTCTCCTTGCAAAAGATGATACCCTATTTTATCATGTGCACCAGCCGCATACAAGGGTGTATAATAAAAAGCTCTGGAAACACCAGAGCTTTCTTGCGAAAAGGGTCGGAATATGTTATAATCATTTTGTCGCTGAAAAGCGACCGAAAGGTACTGCACATACGGCAGGCGGTTGGCCCTCACTTCCGGAAGGAGGTGAGAACATGCCTATTACTTTGACATTCCACTTGTTTGGATTTACGTTTACGATCAAGGTAAGAAAGTAAAAACCGCCACCCCGGCAGGTGACGGTTTTTCTTTGATAAAAGTTAAACCAAAAACCTAAAGGGCTAACCGCTTGTCGCAGTGCCTTTTGTAGTTATAGTATAACCTTTTTTGTGCGCATTGTCAAGCAAAACGGGCGCAGTGGCAGACCGGAAGCCATATCCCTACCCAAAAACTTCGTTGAAGGTGTTGACAAATGCCGCCAATGGGTTTATTATAGTGTCAATATCACAAAAATGGCTGTGAAGAGAAGAGTAGGCCTTCGCATTGATCCTTACCAGAGAGCCCGGGCGGTGAAAAAGGGCAGGAAACAGGAAGCTGAAAATGGTCTCGGAGCCGTGCGGACGAGGCGCAGGAGTGCTAAGCCCGCAACGGGATGCGCCCGTTACAGCGTCCGGCTGTAAGCAGCACACGCTGCCGCAGCATCGAGGCTGTGTCCGTAAGGATGCAGTGAACCAAGGTGGTACCACGGAAGTATGTTCATGCCTCCGTCCTTGCAGAGCCTAAGGCTTGTAAGGACGGGGGCATTTTTTCATGCGTCCGTTCAAGGCCGCGCGCGGAAAGGTGCCGTGCGGGCCGCAGTACATAATAGAGAACAATAGAGAGGGAATAAAACTATGATTACTCGTCGCGATTTTCTGAAAGTTACCGGTGTGGCAGCCGCAGCCGCTGCCCTGACTGCCTGCGGTGGTTCTTCTTCCACTGCTTCTTCCGCTGCTGCATCCGGCAGTGTGGCATCCTCTGCCGCTGCTAAGCTGGATAAGGTCAAGGTAGCTGTGCCCAACGATACCACCAACGAGGCTCGTGCCCTGACCCTGCTGGAGAAGAACGGCTTCTTCAAGCTGAAGGCAGACGCAGGCCTGACCGCCACCAAGAACGACATTGAGGAGAACCCCCTGAACGTCACCGTGGACGAGGTGGAGGCCGCTCAGGTGCCCAACGTCCTGCAGGACGAGGACTATGCCGTCATCAACTCCAACTACGCCATCTCTGCCGGTCTGAACCCCATGACCGATGCACTGGCTATGGAGGACGGCTCCTCTGCTTACGTTAACATTCTGGTTTGCAAGGACGGCAATCAGGAGGAGCCCAAGATCAAGGCTCTGGCTGCTGCCCTGCAGAGCCAGAAGGTGAAGGACTTCATGGACGAGACCTACAAGGGCTCCGTGGTGTCCGTTGTGGAGAATCCCACCGACGGCTATGATTCCACTGTGGACTACGATGCTCTGAACGGTCAGACCGTCAGCTGCGCCGCTACTCCCGCTCCCCACTGCGAGGTGCTGGAGGTGTGCAAGGAGATCCTTGCCGCCAAGGGCATCACGCTGGATATTCAGGAGTACGACGACTATGTGATCCCCAACCAGGTCGTCGAGGACGGTCAGGTAGACACCAACTACTTCCAGCATCA
>CAKSZF010000080.1 GCA_934525405.1 uncultured Faecalibacterium sp. | reverse complement strand
AAATGATAATCGCCGTAGCGGTCAAAGGCGTATTTCTTGCGCAGAAAGCCGGGGATATGGTCGGTGCCGCGCAGCTTGCCGTCCCGGTTTAGCTCCGGGCTGTAGGTCCATGTCTGGTAGCCGTTCATGAACAGACGCTCGTCTGCTCCCATCGTCCACGGCAGCGCGGCACGCACGGTTTTCAGTGTCCCGGCGGGCAGGTCGGCGGAAAGATGCAGCGCACCGCAGCCCGGGTGCACCGGGGCATCGCCCTGCCGCACACCGCCGGTGGTCTCTGCGTACCAGTGCAGCATTTCAGTCATGGTGCGCTTCCTCCCCGTGGAGCTGTGCGCTGATCTCGGCAGCACGGGCATCCGTCAAAACGAACTTGCGGCGGAACAGCACCAGCGCACCTGCCAGCACCAGCATGGGCAGGACCGTCATCATCAGGCGCAGACCCAGCAGGGTTCCGGCGCTCTGTACTGCTACCGGGCCGGTCTCCTCCGTGTTGCCCACAAGACCGATGAGGTCCAGCCCGATGCCGGTCAGGAATACCGCCACGCCGGAGGCTGCCTTGACCACAAAGGTCTGCATGGAAAAGATAACGCTCTCCTCCCGGCGGCCGGTCTTGAGCTGGCCGTAATCCACACTGTTGGAAAGGAACAGGGTGGTCAGCACGGTCAGCATCCCGTTGCAGGCGAACACGACAACGCCCGGGATGCACAGCAGCGCAAGGCTATGGGAAAGCCCGGTCAGGCAGAACACCAGCAGCGTGCCGTAGCCGCACAGCGCCAGCACAAGGCTCAGGTGAAATACCTGCGTGCTGCTGAACTTTTTGCGCAGCAAGGGGTAAAGCACCATCATGCCAAGGATCTGCGCCGCACCGCCCACGGTGGAAAACAGGGTGTAGGTGGCTTTCCAGCCTGCACCGCCAAGGTCGTATTTGAAGAAATAGATGATGAAGTTGGAGGTAAGGTACAGCGCCGAGTTGATCAGCACGATGCTGCCTACCACTACCATAGCCTGATCGTTGCGGAACAGGGCGGAGAACATCTCCTTTACGGTGGCGGTCTTCATCTCACTGGGGGTGGTTTCTTTCATGGAAATGCAGCACACCAGCTCTGTCACTGCAAAAATTGCCGCTACGATCAATGCCACCCAGCGGAAGCCTGCGCGCTCGCTGTCGCCGCCGAGTGCTCCTACCAGCAGCATGGTGAACATGGCAATGAGGGCCGAACCAACGCCTGCACAGGTACGCCCCACCATGGAAAGGTTCTCCCGGTCTTTGGGCGTGCGGGTCACGGCGGGGATCATGGACCAGTAAGGAATATCCATCATGGTATAGGTAACGCCCCACAGGATGTACACCACGCTGAAATAGACCATCAGCGCCGCTTCGTCCAGCACCGGGGCGGCAAACAGGGCGTAGAGCACCAGCGCATTGAGCAGCGTGCCGGAAAAGATCCACGGACGGAAACGTCCCCAGCGGGTGCGGGTCTTTGCCACCAGAACCCCCATAAAGGGGTCGTTGAAGGCATCAAAGAACCGGGCAGCCATGAGCACGACGCCCACAAAGCTGGCCGAAAGCCCCAGCACATCCTGATAATAATACATGACGTAAGAAGCCGACAGGGCATATACCATATCCTTGCCCACGGCACCAATACCGAATGCGGTTTTCTGTTTCAAGGTCAGTTCCATACAGCATCCTCCTTTTCAATGGTGAACCGCAGCACAACGGGCTGTGTCTGCGGTGCAGAAACAGTTAGCACGGCTTCTCCGGCAGCACCCACGGTGCGCAGATAAGTACCGGTCATGCCGCCTTCTGCCACGGCGGTCTGCGGGCCGACAAGGGCAGCGTTGCCTTCTACCGTAAACTGCACCGGGAACTGTGCATAGGGGGCAGGGGTGCCGTTCTCGTCCAGAATGCGCACCCGCACAGCGGCCATATCGTAAGTGTCTTTTTCCCGAAGAGCCGTCCGGCTGACCTTGACTTCCAAGTGCAGCTTTGCGCTGGGGCAAAGGGTCACGCTGCGCACCACATTGCCATCCTGCACGGCATCGAACCGCCAGCGGGTGGCTTCGCCGCCCCAGTTGCCCACATATTTACCGTAGAGTGCCACGCCGTCCTCAAAGGTCATTTTGTGGCGCAGCATACACCAGCCGAATTTGATTTTGTAGGCAAGCGGCAGCCCCGGCAGCCCGTATTTCCCGGCGGCCAGCAGACAGTCCCGCACAGCGGCTGCCTTGGCGGGAGAAAAGTGCTCCTGCGTTTCCAGCAGCTCGCCAATGGTGTCGTCCATCACAAAGGGCGGGTGGGGCAGCGCTGTCCACTGGCTGCGGCGCAGGGTGGTGACGAACACATCGTTTTTGTAAAGCCTTACCTGTTGGGCATTGCTGAAAACGTAGGCCGTGCCCAGCTGCCCGGCGGGGTTATCGCCGATATCCATGGAAGAGCTGACTGCCAGCACCGGGTCAGCGTCACCCTGACTGGCATAGACTGCTGCCGCCAATTTGGGGTTACGGAAGCTGTCCAGCACGCCGTGGTAGCAGATGCGGTCCCCGGAGCCAAAGTCCTTGTGGGTCTGGTAATCGAACATACACCAGCCAAAGCACCCGGCGTGCTCCCCGCTGCCGTAAGCGGCATTCTGAACCCGGACATGCCGCAGGGCGTGTTCCTGTCGATGGGGACCATCGTCAAAGGCTTTTGTGGGGTACATGTGGCCGTTGCACTCCGAAATGAGCAGCGCCTTGCCCATATCGGGGGTCACGTCCTTTTTAGGCTTAGCACCGGGCGTTGTGCCGTTGTGAGAAAAATCGTTGTAGGCGTATACATCCTCCAGCAGATGGCTTTTTTCCAGATAGCGCACGCCGGAGGTAGCACGACTGGGGTCCAACTGATGGGCGATTTTGTTGGTGCGGGTATAGAAGGCATCGTCGTCCACGCTCTCGTTGATGCGCACGCCCCACAGGATGATGCTGGGGTGATTGCGGTTTTGCAGGAGCATCTCCTGCAGCATCTCGCAGGCGGCATCCTTCCAGTTGCCGTCCCCGATGTGCTGCCAGCCCGGCAATTCAGTGAACACCAGCAGACCCCGCCGGTCGCACTCGTCCAGAAAATACTGGCTTTGGGGGTAGTGGCTGGTGCGCACGGCAGTGCAGTGCAGCTCCTCCTGCAAAATGCGGGCATCCTCCCGCTGCAGGCTTTCCGGTGCGGCATAGCCGATGTAAGGGTAACTCTGGTGTCGGTTCAGACCCCGCAGAAAGGTCTTTTTGCCGTTGAGGTAGAAGCCATCCGCCCGGAACTCTGCGGTGCGGAAGCCAAACGTCACTTGTTTGCGGTCGATGGGCTGCCCCGCTGCGTTCAAAAGCTCTGCAACGGCATGATGCAAAACCGGATGTTCTGTATCCCACGGCTGTGCTTCCGGCACAGAAAGCTGCATCTTCCCGGTTTCTGCCGCCTGTGCAGTCTGCTCTGCCAGCAGGGCGCCGTCTGCGGTCTCCAGCCGGATGCGGACCGCCGCGGCTGCGGGTGTAAGCTCTGCCGTCCACTGCACCACAGCCTCATGCAGGGTGGGCGTGTAGACGAACAGATCGGTCAGGCGGCTTTCTGCCGTAGCTTCCAGCCAAACCTCCCGGTACAGCCCGCCGTAGGTCAGGTAGTCGATGACAAAGCCAAAGGGTGGAATGGCCGGGTCTTCCCGGGTGTCCAACTGCACGGTCAGCAGGTTTTCACCCTCCCGGTCCACAAGGTCTGTGATCTCCACCGCAAAGCCGGTATAGCCGCCCCGGTGCTGCCCGGCAACCCTGCCGTTGACCCGCACCACTGCCTGATGGGCAGCGCCGTCAAAGCGGACAAACAGCCGGGGCGCAGCCTGCACCGGCGGCACCCGGAACCGCTTGCGGTAGCCGCAGACCATCTCGTAATCGGCCGGAGAGGCATAGTGCAGCGGCACCTCCCGGCAGGTATGGGGCAGGCGGACGGCTTGCTGTTTTGGTACAGGCAGCCCCTTGCCAAAGGCTTCCGTCCAGTGTCGTGTAAACTCCCAATCCTCGCAAAAGCTGTGTCTCATCGCGGCAGCACTCCTTCCAGTAAAATCGAAATCATTTCCTCCAGTACAGCCACATACTGCACCCCGCTTTCTGCCAGACTGCGGTCTGCCAGAAAGCTTTCGATGGATGCGGTGATCATCTGCCGCAGCACCGGCAGAGATACCGGACGCATGACCCCCTCAGCCACAGCCTGCTCCAGCAGCACCATGGTGGGCTCCCACCCATTTTCCAATTGACTGCGCACCCGTGCCGCTACCACCGGGTATTTCTCGTTCAGTTCCTTCATCTGCCGCAGGTCCAGCGCGGCGTATTCCGTCGGCATGGCTATGATGACTGCCCGCAGCTTTTCCTGCAAAGTACCGCCGCCCGCCAGAATTTCCTGCTTGCAGCGGTGGATGTCCGCAAAGGCATGGTCTACCATGTCCAGCAAGAGTGCCTCCTTGGAAGGGTAAACGGTGTAGATGGTCTTTTTGCTGATGTGCAGCGGCTCTGCCACCTGCTGCATGGTGAAATGCAGCCCCTGTTGACGGAACAGCTGCATGGCCTGTGTGCGCACCAGCGCATCGAGCTTTTCCTGCATGAGCGTCCTCCTTGTGGAAACTGTATTTGTCTTTCCGGTTTCCATTCTAGTGCAGAAACCGAGTCAAATCAAGCGGTTTCCGCATTTTCTGCGTTTTGGCGAAGAATCAGAGAAAAATTGCAGCAAAGTGACAATAAAAATATCCTCAAAGAACTTTTCGCCCTTTCTTTGAGGATCAGTATATAAAACGTGAATTCTCAACCTATAAAGCCACATGAGGTGATTTTACTATAACGGAAAATGTACATTTCGCAGAGAGGCGAACGAGCCAACCGCGCCGCACAACGGTGTTACCTGTTTTTCGTACATCCTGATGCCCCCTATGTATAGGGGTATACCATGGCGGCTGGACAACTTCAACAAAATCTCGTGCAATTCTTATGGCAGAATTGATGTTTGTGCCTGTCTGTGGTAGAATAATAGTAATTATACTTTTATATGTATATGAGGTGCATTCTCTATGGAATTTCCGAAAAAGGACTAGACGCTTTTCAAAGAAAAGATCGTCATCTGGCAGGAAAATCGGATGGCGAAACTGTGCAACGAATATGTTGGACTTTTGAGCGGCTCCGCGTCCAGTGCTGATAAGTTCTGGGCGCTGGAAGAACGTATTCGGCATGACAAACGCAGATTCAGTGTCTGCCTTCGTATGATCCGCTCCGAAATGCCTTTTGCAATTCTACACCTATTAAAGTTGCCGGATGCTTAACTGCACCCGGCAATAAATTTTTGATGATTTTTTGTTCAGGCTATTGACACTCATTAGCAGGTTTGCGGATGCTATGAAGCCTCTCAAGGTGCTTTCCAAATTTGAAAATCATTTTGCGATCAAGACCGTCCATTTTCAAGTTTCACTTGATGCGGGCGGTTATTTTTTTACTCAGGAAGTTTTCGAGTTTGCAATCGCAGCAAGCAGGGCGAGCCGGTACCACCTCGCAAGTTTTGAACCTGATTTTTTACAAATCCAGCTTCAAAACACTTGTTGGGCTTCGCCCAAACCCGATATTCAGCACAAGAATGCACTAGTTCCGCACCTTAACGGTCGCTGAATAAGCAAAATTTTTTTGAGAAAAATTCGTTTCAGAAAAATCAGCGTTGATTCATTCAATATTGCATCAAACCGGAACTATCACTTCCGGTTTTGAAGGTACCTTGCGACATTGCACACTGGGCTGATCGAGGCCGAGGCGCAGCGCATTGTAGCCGATATGAAGCGGCTGGCCGCTCCCAACAGCCCGGACAAGAATCATTTTATGGTGGAGGTATCGCCCTATTTCACCAAGCTGGCATCCAGCCGGGACACGGACCAGCTACTTGCCATGTTGCCGTACAAGTCCCTGCACCTGTCCAGCGTGAAAGACCGTTTCGGCATCTACGCGCTGGTTGGCAAAAACGAAAACCGGGACAAGGGCATATCGAAAAACAAAAATGCCCCCGGAGGGCTTGTTGCGGCTCTCCGGGAGCATCCTATATGCGTTGTGTCTTGGCGCGCACGACCTCTGAAGCGTCCACTCGGAAGATTTTTCCGGCTTGTCCCGTTTTGGCACTTTTTCAGCGGTCCGGTTCCATGTTACAATACCACGTTTTTCGCCCAAGCGGTATAAGATGATTTTGCTTTTCTCCCAACTATGCCTCTCACAAAACGCCCAATTATTTCAACAACGCTTCCAGATCTTCTTTCGGCGTTGTGATCGGTGCGATGCCATAGTTTTTCACCAAGAAATCAAGGACGTTCGGCGAAATAAATGCCGGCAGCGTGGGGCCAAGGCGGATATTCTTAATGCCCAGATACAGCAGCGTCAGCAAAATGCACACGGCCTTCTGCTCGTACCATGATAACACCATGGACAGTGGCAGGTCATTCACACCACAGCCGAAAGCATCCGCAAGAGCGACAGCGATTTGGATGGCGCTGTAAGCATCATTACACTGTCCGACATCCATCAGACGGGGCAGACCGCCGATGGTGCCGAGGTCAAGGTCATTGAAGCGGTATTTACCACAGGCGAGGGTCAGCACTACGGTATCGGCAGGCGTCTGCTTTACAAACTCCGTGTAGTAGTTGCGGCCGGGGCGTGCGCCGTCACAACCGGCAACCAGGAAAAAGTGCCGGATCTCGCCGGACTTGACCGCCTCGATGACCTGATCTGCCACGCCAAGCACCGTGCCATGGGCAAATCCAGTCATGACCGTACTGCCGCCGTTGATCCCGGTGAAGGTCTTGTCCTCGGAGTAACCGCCTAGCTCCAAAGCCTTTTCGATGACCGGGGTGAAGTCTTTGTCCTCTCCGATGTGCGTCATTTCGGGGTAAGATACCACCGACGTGGTGAACACCCGGTCGGCATAGCTTGCTTTGGGCGGC
>CAKSZF010000079.1 GCA_934525405.1 uncultured Faecalibacterium sp. | reverse complement strand
CTGGACGGCAAGACCATCAACGTGTTTGCCAACATCGGCGGCATGGGCGATGTGGGTGCTGTGCAGCAGAACGACGCCGGCGGCGTGGGTCTGTTCCGCACCGAGTTCGTCTACCTGAACTGCAAGGATTTCCCCACCGAGGACTACCAGTTCGAGGCTTACAAGCAGGTAGTGGAAAGCCTTGCACCCCGCAAGGTCGTTGTGCGC
Source organism: uncultured Faecalibacterium sp. (assembly GCA_934525405.1). Lineage (GTDB taxonomy): Bacteria > Bacillota > Clostridia > Oscillospirales > Ruminococcaceae > Faecalibacterium. The sequence goes on along the minus strand of CAKSZF010000079.1, from coordinate 6,785 downwards.
ACCTGTGATATCGGCGCAGACAAGACCGTGGATTACATGAAGCTGGATCACGAGGAGAACCCCGCGCTGGGCTACCGCGCCATCCGCATCTGCCTGACCCGCAAGGACTTCTTCAAGACCCAGCTGCGTGCGCTGCTGCGGGCTTCCGCCTACGGCAACATGAGCATCATGTTCCCCATGATCACCAGCCTGCGGGAGCTGCAGGACGCCAAGGCTGTTCTGGAAGAGTGCCGCGCCGAGCTGACCGCCGAGGGCGTGAAGATGGGGCAGAACATTGAAGTGGGCACCATGATCGAGACCCCCGCCGCCGTGTTCATCGCGGACGAGCTGGCCGCCGAGTGCGACTTCTTCTCCATCGGCACCAACGACCTGACCCAGTACACCTGTGCACTGGACCGCCAGAACGCAAAGCTGGAGCCCTTCTTCAACCCCCATCACCCCGCCGTGCTGCGCGCCATCAAGATGACCATTGAAGCCGGTCACCGCCACGGCATCTGGGTAGGCATCTGCGGCGAGCTGGGTGCCGACACCGCCCTGACCGAGACCTTCCTGCGCATGGGCGTGGACGAGCTGTCCATGAACGCCAAGAGCATCCTGCCGGTGCGCAAGATCATCCGCAGCGTAGACCTGAGCAAGCCCTCTGAGAAGGCCTGAACCGCGGAAAAAATATTATTATAATTTGTGGCTCAGAAACGCCTGTGGGCGTTTCTGAGCCACTTTTTTACAGAAGGGGTAACTCCCGGACAGGCAAACCTTGCCGCCACACAAAAAAGCTCCCCCTTTCGGGGGAGCTGGCACGCCGTAAGGCGTGACTGAGAGGGTTCGCGCGGAGGGCATTCCCGATCATTTCCGCTGTTCCAGCATGGTCTGGATACGGGTCTTGGCGCGGTAATAGGTCACCCGCGCCCATGCAGCATTGTGGCCAAAAATGGCTCCGATGCGGTCAAAAGGCAGTTCGCCAAACACCCGCAGGCTGAACACCTCTTTGTAAGGTTCTTCCAGCGCGTGCAGACACTGATGCACTGTAAAGGCGGCATCCTTGTCCACCAACAGCTGCGCGATGTCCGGGCTGTCGGCGGCTTTTGTTTCGGCATCTTCCAGCGGGGCGGCGTGCTTTGCGCGGCGGCAGTGGTCGTAGTAGGCGTTGCGTGCCACCGTAAACAGCCACGCCCGCACATCCTGCTTGCCGTCATAGTCTTTCAGGCCGTCCAGTGCCCGGAAAAAGGTCTCTTGCGTCAGCTCCTCGGCCAACGCTTCGCTGCGGGTAAGCCCCTGCAAAAACAGGCAGACGTCCCGGAAGTAGAGCCGGTAGATGGTTTCAATGTCCATAGTCAGCCCTTCTCAAACACGCCTTGTTCCTGTGTGACTACATCCTCAGATTCGTAAACATAGGTCTGCGTTCCATCCTCTTTTTTCAGGATGAACCGCTCCACCTGCTGACCGTCACTGTAATAGCGGGTCTCGTCGGCGCATTGCACTGTCAGCAGCTGTGTGCCGGAGACTGTGATGCTGGTATCGGAAGCCGATGTGCCCAGCAGCCCTTCCAGCGCAGCATGGATGTGCGGGAAGGTATAGCGCACCACCCGGACGGTAACGGATGGTTTGCCCCAATTAAAGGAGCCTTCCAGTTCCAGCCAGACGTTTTCGCCCTGCACTTCCAGCACACAGAGGTTGGCCTCGTTTTCCTTTTTGTTGTAAGTCCAGATCTTCGCCTGTTCTGCCGTTACCGGCGTTTTTGCGCCGCCCATCCAGAACACCAGCCCAAGAGCGCACAGCACTGTCAGAACCGCTGCCGCTGCTATGCGGATGCTCTTTTTCTGCATGGTCTTTCGGATGCTCCGCAGCGGTGCATCCGGCTGGGGCTCCGGCTGCACCGGCACCGGTTTTTCCATCTGTTCCAGCTCTGCACGGCAGGCGGGGCACTCTGCAAGGTGCTGTTCCACCAGCGCACTGCTGGCGGGGCTGGCAAGCTTTTCGGCGTACAGGGGCAGTAAGTCGCGGATCACGTCACATTCCAGTTTCATGGTCATTTCCTCCTTTGCGGGCTTTGTTGAGCCCTTTCACCCCAATAACGCACAAAGAGGAAAAACGTTACAGGTTTTCCAAAAAATCCCCCAGCCATGCAGAAGCGAAGGCTGAGGGAGTTTGTTCAGTTTTCCTTCCAGAACAAGCCGCCGGAGGTCTGGAACAGCAGGCGGGGGTTCACGCTCCTGCTGCCCAGCTTGAAGTCCATGGTCAGCTCCTCGCCCAGTGCGCCCACAGCCTGTCCCTTTTCCACGGTCTGTCCCCTGCTGACCGAAAGCTCCTGCAAGCCGTACAGGTAGCTGCGCAGCCCGCAGCCGTGGTCGATGACCACCGTGTTGCCGGTAAGCTCCAGACTGCCCGCAAACACCACCGTGCCGTTGGCTGCGGCGCGGCAGGGCGCACCGGGGATGGTGTACAGCTTTGTGGAGTTGGAGCGGCTGCCCTGCTGGCCGTTCGTTACTTTAATTTGCCCGTAGTCCACTAAAGTCATGGAGTCCTCGGCGGGGGGCACAAAGCCGCCCTGCCACTGCTTGGCGGTGGCGGCAGCCTCGTACAGCGGCCAGATGGCACTGCGGAACTGCGCGTTGGCGCTCTCCGGGGCGGACTCTTCGGCCTCCACCTCCACCGTGCCAAAGTCCTTCGGCAGCACGGTCAGGGTGCGGGTGATGGTCTCGCCGTTCACCGTGATGTTTATCTCGTGCCCGCCGGAGGAGGCGTTATACGCTGCCGGGATATAGGCGCGCCAGCCCTCGGCGGCGCGCACGCACTGCACGCTGCCAAGGTCGGTCTCGATGGTGGGCACGGCGTCCCCGGTCATGCCGGAGATGCGCACACCCACCGTGCCGCCCTGCTCCACCCGCTCGGCAGAAAGCTCCACCTCCGCACTGGCCTGCAAAGTAAACCGGAAGCTGTACCGGTACCAGCCCGTGGGCTTTGCGGGGCGCTCTAAGCCCAGATTTTTGCGCAGCTGTCCGGTGCTGCCGCCCTCAAACTGGGTGATGACCCCGCCCTTGGGCACACGCCATGCGGTCAGCTCCGCCTTATACTCGCCGTTTGCAGGGAAGAGAAAGTTCTGGTACTCCCCTGCGCTGCCCGCAAACAGCACATCCCCCGCCGCATTCTGGATGGTCAGGGCGGTGTAACAGGTCCACTCCGGCAAAGAAAGTTCCGGATGGGCGGTGTACAGCACACCCAGCTTCTGCACGGTCAGGGTGGCGGGGCTGGCAAAGACCTTATCCAGCTTGCCGCCCAGCAGCGGTACCTGCCAGCAGGAGCCGTTGGCCTCCAGCGCCTGCCCGCCGAACTGCGCCGCCCCGTCCGGGCAGCCGCCCTCAGTGGTAAAGGCATAGCTTACCCCCATCACAGCCGCCAGCAGCACCACCACGCCCAGCGCCACACTGATGAGCCAAAGCAAAAAACGCTTCATGTTCCTTCTCCTTATGTACAAAAAGGGCGCACCGGGGCAGTCCGTTCAGACAGACTGCTCCGTGCGCCCCGATGCACTTATCTTCCCGGCAGTTTCCGGTATTTTAGGGGAATTATTCTGCCTCGTCCTCAGCAGCAGCTTCCTCCGGCTCTACGGTGGTTGCATCATCCTCGCCGAACAGCAGGCGCTCGTACTCGTCCAGCTCCTTCTCGCGGCGGTTCAGGTAAAGTGCCACAGCAGCCAGCGCACCAGCCACAGCAGCCAGAACGGCGATCACAGCGACCAAGCAAGATTTTTTCATAGATTCAGTACACTCCTTTTTGCAGTTGAAACGTTGTTTCAGCTTGATTTTTCCAGCGGGCGTCCCGCAAAAGGATCTTGATTCAAGCGGCAGTCAGCGCCGCCTTGTAGCTTTTATTATACCCGTTCGCGTCCAAAATTACAACCGTTGCGCCCCAATTTTCACGACCCGAAGGTGCTGCGGGGCGCACTTTGGGCAGTGTGCCGGTTTTGGCGCGGTTCATTACAGCAAATTGCCAAAGTCAGAGCAGCAGCGGCTTGTACGCCCGGAATGCCCCGGGCAGGGCGTAGGTGGTGCGCAGCTGCTCCCGGCTTGCCCAGATATAGCCCGCCGGGGCGGGCTGTGCCGCAACGCGCAGCTGCACGCCAGACATGAGCCATTCGATATGGGTAAAGATATGCTTTGCGGCGGGCAGGGCGGCGGGGGCTGCCGTGCCGGTGTCCAGCCCCAGTGCCGCCAGCCGTGCCAGCACCTCGGCCTGCAAAAGATGCTCGCCCTCCCACAGTACCGGCTGCCACAGCCCGGCCAGCAGCCCTTTTTCCGGCCGCTGCTGCACCAGAAAGCCCGCCGGGCTTTCCACCAGCGCCAGCGTTACCGGCACAAGCTTGCGGGGCTTCGGCTTTGCCTTTTGGGGCAGCTGGGCGGTGGTGCCCGCCGCCCGGGCAAGGCAGCTTTCTGCCAGCGGGCACTGCCCGCACAACGGTGCGCCGTTGGGCACACAGACCAGCGCACCCAGCTCCATCAGCGCCTGATTGTAATCCCCGGCCTTTTCCGGCGGCTGATGCTCCATGACCCGGGCGGTAAAGGCCTTTTTTACCGCCGGTTCTGTAATCACGCCCGGGTCATTGTACAGGCGGGAAAACACCCGCAGCACATTGCCGTCCACGGCGGGCACGGGAAGCCCGAAGCTGATGGACGCAATGGCACCGGCGGTGTACTCCCCGATGCCGGGCAGCGCACGCAGGGCGGCGTAATCGGCAGGCAGCTGCCCGCCGTACTGTGCACAGACGAGCTTTGCGGCCTTTTGCAGGTTGCGCACCCGGCTGTAATAGCCCAGCCCTTCCCACAGCTTATGCAGCTTTTCCTCCCCGCAGGCGGCAAGCGCGGGGATATCCGGCAGCTCTTCCAGAAAGCGGTAGTAATACGGCAGCACCGCCGACACCCGGGTCTGCTGCAGCATCACCTCGCTGAGCCACACATGGTAGGGGGTGGGGTCCTCCCGGAAGGGCAGGCTGCGGCGGTTCTTGTAAAACCAGTCCAAGAGGGCAGGCGAAATGTTTTCCACTTGTTTTGTGCTCCTTGTTGAAAAGATAGGCAGAACGCCCTCTCAGGCGCTCCCGCGCCAGCTCCCCCAAAGGGGGAGCCAAGCCATTACGTTCGTTGCTAAAGTATTAGGCGCAATGAGAAAGCTTCCGGCAGTGCTCTTGGCTCTCCCTTTGGGAGAGCTGGCAAAGCCGTCAGGCTTTGACTGAGAGGGCGCTCCCATTCAACCAAGAAAGCCGCCGCAGAGGCGGCGGCTTTCTTGATTTACAGTATGCGCGCTTCTCAGAAGCCGTATGCGGTGCGGGGGAAGGGCAGCACGTCACGGATGTTCTGGATGCCGGTGAGGTACATGATCATGCGCTCAAAGCCCAGACCGTAGCCTGCGTGCTCCACGCCGCCGAACTTGCGCAGGTTCAGGTACCACTCGTAGTTGGTCTTGTCCATGCCCAGCTCGTCCATGCGGGCCACCAGCTTGCCGTAGTCCTCTTCACGCTGGCTGCCGCCGATCAGCTCGCCGATGCCGGGCACCAGCATATCTGCTGCGGCAACGGTCTTGCCGTCGGCGTTCTGCTTCATGTAGAAGCTCTTGATCTCCTTGGGGTAGTCGGTGACAAAGACCGGCTTCTTGAACACCACCTCGGTCAGGTAGCGCTCGTGCTCGGTCTGGATATCCACGCCCCACTCCACGGGGTACTGGAACTTCTTGTTGTTCTTTTCCAGGATCTCAATGGCCTCGGTGTAGCTGATGCGGCCGAACTCGCTGTTTGCCACCAGCTCCAGACGCTCGACAAGGCCCTTATCAATGAACTGGTTGAAGAAGGCCATCTCGTCCGGGCAGTTGTCCAGCACATAGCGGATGACGTACTTGATCATAGCCTCGGCATTGTCCATGTAGCCGTTCAGGTCGCAGAAGGCCATCTCCGGCTCAATCATCCAGAACTCCGCAGCGTGGCGGGTGGTAAAGCTCTTCTCGGCGCGGAAGGTGGGGCCAAAGGTGTACACCTTGCCAAAGGCCATGGCCATAGCCTCGGCCTCCAGCTGACCGGAAACGGTCAGGTTGACCGGCTTTTCAAAGAAGTCCTGGCTGTAATCCACAGCGCCGTCCTCGGTCTTGGGCACATTGTCCAGATCCAGCGTGGTCACGCGGAACATCTCGCCGGCACCCTCGCAGTCGGAGGCGGTGATCAGCGGAGAGTGGGCGTAGACAAAGCCGTTCTCCTGGAAGAACTTGTGGATGGCGTAGGCAGCCACACTGCGCACGCGGAAAGCAGCATTAAAGGTGTTGGTGCGGGGACGCAGGGTGGGCATTGTGCGCAGATACTCCATGCTCATCTTCTTTTTCTGCAGGGGGTACTCGTCGGCGGGGCAGTCGCCAAGAATTTCCACGCTCTCGGCGTTCAGCTCAAAGGGCTGCTTTGCCTGCGGGGTGAGCACCAGCTTGCCCTTGATGCGCAGGCTGCTGTACAGACCGGTGTGGATGACTTCGTCGTAGTTTGCCAGCTTACCGGCTTCCAGCACGACCTGCAAGGTCTTGAAGCAGCCGCCGTCCGACAGGGCGATGAAGCCGATGTTCTTGGAGTCGCGGATGTTCTTTGCCCAGCCGCAGACGGTGATCTCGGTGCCGTCCGCCGGGGTGCTCTTGAACAGCGAAAGGATCTCGGTACGTTCCATAATAGTTCTCCTTTATAAACAAAAAAGACAGCTTTTGCCCTGAAAGTTCAGGGCGAACAAGCTGTCTTGTAATGTCCGCGGTGCCACCTGAATTACCGG
>CAKSZF010000078.1 GCA_934525405.1 uncultured Faecalibacterium sp. | reverse complement strand
AGTTCCTCAGGGCGCACGAGGCGGGAGAGGACATTGGTCAGCTTGAGGGTCTTGTTTTCAGCAACTTTGATCTCATTCATGATAAATTACCCCTAATCCTGTTATTTTTTAAATGTAAGCCAAAACAAAAAGGTGCCCGGAAGCGTCTGCCTCCGGGCACGCCATAACGAGGCATTCTTCGGTTTCCCGCCAGCGGGAAAAAACTTATGCTGCATCCGGGCAAAGGCTGCGGATGCGATGCCGGTCAGTAGGTGATGGACTCGCCGTCGTCATCCTCTTCCACTGTAGCGCCGGGCAGCTGTTCAACAGGCTCCTGCTTGCGCTTGCGGAAGATGCCCTGCTGCATATTCCACAGCTCAGCATAGCGGCCATCCTTTGCCAGCAGTTCCTCATGGGTGCCGCGCTCCACGATCTTGCCGTGATCCATCACAAGGATCAGATCACAGTCACGGATGGTGGAAAGGCGGTGTGCCACGATCAGCATGGAGCGGTCTGCCAGCTGCTCGTAGATCATGTTGAAGATCAGCGTCTCGGTGGCAAAATCCAGGTTACTGGTGGACTCATCCAGAATGTAGAGGTTAGAGTCCTTCAGGAAGGCGCGTGCCAGCGCGATACGCTGCTTCTCACCGCCGGACAGGCCGTTGCCGGCTTCCTCCAGATAGGTGTTGTACTGCAGCGGCAGGTGACGGATAAACTCGTGGGCATCGGCCTTCTTGGCGGCGTCCTTCACCTCGTCCAGCGTGGCGTCCATGCGGGAGATACGGATGTTGTCGTAGATGGTCTTACTGAACAGCTCGATGTTCTGAGGCACATAGGCAATGGCACGGCGCACCGAACTGTTGGTGTACTCGGCCAGATTTGCGCCGTTTATGTCGATCTCGCCGTCCTCGGGGTCGTAGTACTTCAGCAGCAGTTTGGTAATGGTGGATTTGCCGCTGCCGCTGCCGCCCACCAGCGCCACCTTTTTACCGGCGGGGATGGTGAAGCTGACGTGATCCAGTGCGGGAGCACGATTGCCGTAGCGGAAGGTGACGTCCTTGAACTCGATATCGCCCTCCACCTTGGTCAGTTCGGTCTGCTCCACGCCATCGGCGGTCTCGTACTCGGCGGGGTAGTCCATGATCTCGGTTAGACGCTTCATGGAGATGCTGGCCTCCTGAATCTGCATCTGCAAGCCGATCAGGTTGCTCAGGGGGGAGGTGAAGTAGCCGGACAGGGTGCTGAACGCCATAAAACCGCCCAGCGTCATTTCGCCGTTCAGCACCTGCGTGATGCCCACATAGGTGGTCAGCATACTGAAGCCGGTGGAGATGAAGGAGGAGATCAGACCCTGCGTGGTGCTGATGCGGCTGGAACGCAGGCTGATCTTCAGGCTCTTCATGTACTCGCGTTCCAGATTGTCCAGCTCGGTCTGCTCGTTAGCGTTGCACTTGACGGTCTCGATGCCGCGCAGGCTCTCGATCATCTGGCTGTTCAGTGCGGCAGACTGTGCCATGCTCTCTTCGTTGATCTTTTTATAGGGCTGCTTGTACACCAGCACCAGCAGGATGCTGACCAGTGCCATGAACAGCGAGATGGAGAACAGCATGGCGTTCATGCGGAACAGGATGATGCCGGTGATGATAGCCATGGAGATATCCATCACAAGGCTCAGCGCAATGCTGGTAAAGATGGATTTGATGGTGTTTGCGTCCGAGTAACGGGTGGTGATATCACCGGTCTTGCGGGTAGCAAAGAACTTCATGGGCAGATTGAAGATGTGCCCGAAGTAGCCCAGCATCAGCGGGATATCGATCTTAATGGACAGATGAATCAGCACCCATTGCCGCACAAAGCCGATCAGCGTGCTGGTAATGCTGACCACGCTGAACACCAGGATCAATGTGACCAGCAGACTGTTCAACCCGTAGGGCAGCACCTCGTCCATCAGGATCTTATTGAACATGGAGGACGCGATGCCCAGAATGGTGGTGATGATCGAGCTGAGGATGGCGTAGAAGAACAGCTTTTTCTGGGGCAGCAGCAGGTTGATATACCGCTTCATCATGCCGCCCTTTTCGATCTTGCCGCCCTTGAACTCCGAGGTGGGGTTCAACAGCAGCAGAACGCCGGTAAAGTTCTTGTAGAACTCGTCCAGAGTGATCTTTTTCAGTTCAGTGCCGGGGTCGCCGATGATGACGTAATCCTTGCACTTATGCTTTTTGCCTTTTTCCTCTTCTTCCTTGCGGGTCTCGGCATCCTGCAGCATGTGCTTGCGGCGCGCGCCCTCGTCCTTGATGGTGGTCTTTTTGAACACCACAACAAAGTGAGCCAGACCCTGATCGGTGATGACCTGTGCAATACAGGGAAGCGAGAAATCACTCAGAAAGTTTTCGCGGTCCACGCGGACTGCGGCGGTGGTAAAACCAAGCTCATTGGCGGCTTTTTGCAGGCCTACAAGGTTGGTGCCTTTCAGGTCGGTGCCCATCATATCCCGCAGGCGGGTGATGGTAACTTCCTTTTTGTAGTGCAGGCACACCATGGCCAGACAGGCAGCCGCACAGTCGGTGGTATCGTGCTGCCGGACGTAGGTATAACGCATAGATGTTTCCTTTTACTCTCAAGATTTATTCAAACGACACCAAGCTGCCCTGCCGCCCCGTGTTTGCCGCACAAAGCTACCGGCCGGCCTGCTGATTTGACCAACGAAAAAACTGCGCTCCTGCACGGCAGCCTTCTGACCGGGGGGAGCGCCTGTCTGTGGGGCAGAAAAAGCTGTGCGGGCTGCGCAGTGCCTTTTCCACGCCTATAAACTTATAAAAGTATACCACATCCACTAGGGTTCTTCAAGGCGATATTTTTTAAGAACCGTTAAGAATGGGTGAAAAAAGATACAGAAAAACAAAAAAGCGATGGAAAAATATCCATCGCTTTGCTGGCGCCTCTTGCCTGACTCGAACAGGCGACACCCTGATTAACAGTCAGGTGCTCTAACCGACTGAGCTAAAGAGGCATATCATTGACTGCGAGAAATATTATACCGCAGTCACCGCTTTTTTGCAAGCCCTTTTTGCAAAAAAGCATAGGGAAATTTGCCGGACATGAAAAAAGCAGCGCAGAAACGCCCATAGGTGCTTCTGCGCCGCTATAATAAGAATGCTTTTGTAAAATTACTTCAGCTTGCTCTTGGCCTTCATGCGCTGGTCGTGGTTCAAAATCTGCTTGCGGATGCGCAGGTTCTCCGGGGTGACCTCCAGCAGCTCGTCCTGTGCCAGGAACTCCAGGCAGCCCTCCAGGCTCAGCTTGCTGATGGGGATCAGGCGCAGAGCGTCGTCGGAGCCGGAAGAACGGGTGTTGGTCAGGTGCTTGGTCTTGCAGACGTTCACGTCCACATCCTCGCCGGAAGCGGTGTAGCCGATGACCATGCCCTCGTACACCTTCTCGCCGGGGCCCACCAGCAGGGTGCCGCGCTGCTGAGCGTTGAACAGACCGTAGGTGACGGCCTCGCCGGTCTCAAAGCTGACCAGAGAACCGGTGGAGCGGTTGGCGATCATGCCAGCCCAGACGTCGTAGCCGTCAAAGATCTGGTTGATGATGCCCTCGCCGTGGGTATCGGTCAGGAACTGGTTGCGGTAGCCGAACAGGCCGCGGCTGGGCATCCGGAACTCCAGACGCACACGGTCAGAGCCCAGGGACTCCATCTGCTGCAGGATGGCCTTGCGCTGGCCCAGACCGGTCATGACGGCACCCTGATACTGGGTGGGCACGTCGATGACGACATGCTCCATGGGCTCGTAAGTCTTGCCGTCGATCACCTTGGTCAGAACGTGCGGGGGAGAGACCTGCAGCTCATAGCCTTCACGGCGCATGGTCTCGATGAGGATGGACAGGTGCATCTCACCACGGCCCATGACACGGAAGGAATCAGTGGTGGCGGAGTCCTCCACCTTCAGGGCCACGTCCTTCAGCAGTTCCTTCTGCAGACGGTCGCGGATCTGACGGCTGGTGACGAACTTGCCCTCACGGCCGGCCAGCGGGCTGTCGTTGACCGAGAAGGTCATCTCCACGGTGGGGTCGTTGATCTTGACGAAGGGCAGCGGCTCCACGTTGGAGGGGCTGCACAGGGTGTTGCCGATGGTCACGTCCGGCAGACCGGAGAATGCCACGATATCACCTGCGGTGATGTTGTCGCACGGCTGACGGCCGTTGGCCTGGAAGTCGTACAGCTTGGTCAGACGGCCGCGCATCTTCAGGTCTGGGTTGTGCCAGTCGCACACGACCACTTCCTCGCCCACCTTGGCAACACCGTTCTGAATGCGGCCGATGCCGATGCGGCCCACGAACTCGTTGTAGTCCACAGAGGACACCAGCATCTGGAAGGGAGCCTCAGGGTCACCCTCGGGCGGCTTGATGGTGCTCAGCAGGGTATCGAACAGGGGGATCAGGTCGGTGCCCGGCACATCCGGGTCCAAGCTGGCGGTGCCGTCACGGCCGCAGCAGAACAGGATGGGGCAGTCCAGCTGTTCGTCGGTAGCGCCCAGGTCCATCAGCAGGTACAGCACCTCGTCGATGACTTCCTTGATGCGGGCATCGGGACGGTCGATCTTGTTGATAGCCACCACCAGGCTCAGGTTCTGCTGCAGAGCCTTCTGCAGCACAAAGCGGGTCTGGGGCATACAGCCCTCGGCAGCGTCCACCAGCAGCAGCACGCCGTTGACCATCTTCAGCACGCGCTCCACCTCGCCGCCAAAGTCGGCGTGGCCCGGGGTATCGACGATGTTGATCTTGACGCCCTTGTAGGTGCAGGAGCAGTTCTTGGCCAGAATGGTGATGCCGCGCTCACGCTCGATATCGCCGCTGTCCATCACGCGCTCGGCCACGGCCTGATTGTCGCGGAAAGCGCCGCTCTGACGCAGCAGGGCATCCACCAGGGTGGTCTTGCCGTGGTCAACGTGAGCGATAATGGCAACGTTGCGCAAATCGTTACGAACCATAAATTTCTACCTCTCTATTTAAAAAGACTCATAAAATACGAACGAACGTCATACAAACCTAAGTTTATAACAGAACAGGGTGGTTTGTCAAGATTGTATAAAAATTTTTTCTGCAATTCAGCATTATGCCCGCAAACTTCCCGCAGATTTGTGCGGCGTGCACCTTAAAAATATGCTATACTAAAGCCATAAAATGAACCGGAGGTGTTTTGCATTGAAGCTGACATTTTTAGGCGCGAACCATGAGGTGACCGGCAGCTGCACCATGCTGGAAGCGGCAGGGCAGCGGTTTCTCATCGACTGCGGCATGGAGCAGGGCAAAAATGTGTACGAAAACCAGCCCCTGCCCGTAGCCCCCGGCGAGATCGACTTTGTGCTCATCACCCATGCCCATATCGACCATACCGGCCTTTTGCCGCTGCTAGCACACAACGGCTTCCGGGGCAAAATCTACGCCACTATCCCCACGGTGGAACTGTGCGGTATCATGCTGCGAGACTCGGCGCATATCCAGGAGTTTGAAGCCGAGTGGAAAAACCGCAAGGGCAAGCGCTCCGGCGCAGAGCCGGTAGAGCCCATGTACACCATACAGGATGCCGAAGCCGCCTGCCGCCTGTTCTTGGGTGTGGAGTACGACAAGCGCATTAAGCTTGCTCCGGGCATCGAGGCACGGTTCGTGGACGTGGGACACCTGCTGGGCTCTGCCAGCATCGAGCTGTGGATCACCGAGGGCAGCACCACCACAAAGCTGGTGTTCTCCGGCGATATCGGCAATCTGAATCAGCCCATCATAAAAGACCCCGCCTATATCCAGCAGGCGGACTATGTGTTCATGGAGTCCACCTACGGCGACCGCAACCACGACCCCCGGCCGGATTATGTGGCAGAGTTGGCAAAAATTTTGCAGCGCACCTTTGACCGGGGCGGCAACGTGGTGGTGCCCAGCTTTGCGGTGGGACGCACGCAGGAGATGCTGTATTTTCTGCGTGAGATCAAGGGAAAAGGGCTAGTCAAAGGGCACGGCAACTTCCCGGTCTACATCGACAGCCCGCTGGCCACCGAAGCCACCCGCATCTTCCGGGATACAGACCCCGACTGCTTTGACACCCAAACCCGCGCTTTGCTGGAAAAGGGCATCGATCCCATCAACGTGCCGGGGCTGCGCATCAGCGTGACCAGCGATGATTCCCGCATGATCAACACCGACCGCACGCCCAAAGTCATTCTGTCCGCCAGCGGAATGTGTGAAGCCGGGCGCATCCGCCACCACCTCAAACACAACCTGTGGCGGCCGGAATGCACGATCCTGTTCGTGGGCTTTCAGGCTGTGGGCACATTGGGACGCACTCTCATCGAGGGGGTGGATTCGGTCAAGCTGTTCAGTGAGCCCATCGAGGTGAAGGCGGAGATCTGCCAGCTGACCGGAATGTCCGGCCACGCGGACAAAGACGGTCTGCTGCGCTGGGTGAACGCCTTTACGGAAAAGCCCCGGCGGGTGTTCGTGATCCACGGTGAGGACGAGGTAGAGAACCGCTTTGTGGACACTCTGACCGAACAGGGCTTTACCGCCTGTGCGCCCTACAACGGCGCGCAGTGGGCCATCGGTGCCGAGGGCGCAGTCTGCCTGCAGGAGGGCACAAAGGTCCGCGTGGAGCAGAGAGCCGCCGAGGGCGCAAACCGCGCCGCTACTGTGTTCCAGCGGCTGCTCAGCGCCGGTAAGCGCCTGCTGCGGGTCATCGAGCACAACGAGGGCGGTGCCAACAAAGATCTGGCAAAATTTGCCGATCAGATCAACGCCCTGTGCGACAAATGGGACAGGTAATGCAGCAGCCTTTTGCAGCTGAGTACCCCGGGAAAAACGCAGCTGCGTCAAAAGCTTCCGGGTGCACTGCGTTGCTGAAAAAAGAGAATAGATTTTTGTAAAAAACCGTTGACAAGCGCCCCTCCGGCTGGTATAATAACCCATGTCGTCAGGCATAAGGCCAAACATCTGGGGGTTTAGCTCAGCTGGGAGAGCGCTTGCATGGCATGCAAGAGGTCACCGGTTCGATCCCGGTAATCTCCACCAGAAAGAAAAGCACTGCACAGGAATGTGCAGTGCTTTTTTGTTGTGTCTGCCCAGCTATGCAGCTGCTAA
>CAKSZF010000077.1 GCA_934525405.1 uncultured Faecalibacterium sp. | reverse complement strand
CTGCGCATGAAGGTGGAGGACGAGCCCAGCCACCCCACCCACATCATGACCGTGTGGGGCTACGGCTACCGGTGGGAGGAATGATGCCCCCTCAGGCGCTGCACTTTAGCTGGAAACTTTGCTGTCCCGGAAGCCACCCCTTCCATCATCGCCTGCGGCGATGCCACCTTCCCCAAGGGGACGGCTTCAGCAGTGGCGGGAAACTCTGCGACAGCGCTGAAAGGCGTCCCCTTGGGGGAGCTGGCTGCGAACGCAGTGAGCAGACTGAGGGGGTAAAATCCCGGGCAAGCAACTTTTCAATTCAGCAGTAAACTTTCCTGCTATGCCAAAGGCTCCCTCTCCGAGGGAGCTGGCAAAACCGTCAGGTTTTGACTGAGGAAGTTCGATTTAAATCTCACCGAAAGGAGGACACTGTTATGCGAAGCGGTATCACCCGCCGCTGGCTGCGGGGCAACCTGCTTATCACCGTACTGGTAGTGCTGCTGGCCGAGGCAATGTTTCTGTATAGCTATACCCGCAGCTACTACGGCAGTGTGCAGCAAATTATGTACCGGCGGTTCTCCTCGGTGACCGGGCAGCTGAAAATGTATACCGGCGATACCGCCCAGAGCGCTGCCGCCAGCCGCAGTCTGGCGCTGCGGCGCATGGTGGAACAGTTTGCCGATAAGGATAAATACGAGTTCATGCTGCTGGACAGCTACGGCGGCGTGATCGCCTCCTCCAGCGGTACAGACGCGGAGGGTATTGTCAGCAGTAAGGACTTTGAGCAGGCGCTCGGCGCACCGGACGGTCTGGGCGTGGCGGTGTACCGCACCCAGTCTGGTGAGGTAGTCATGGCGGCCTGCTCGCTGGTGCCCTATGACGCCGAGGACGTGGCCGCGCTGCGGCTGGTCACCAGCCTGGCGCTGGTGGAGCGGCAGGTCAAAAACGCCATCATCATCAGTGTGTTCATTGCGTTGGCGATCTTGCTGTTTACGATCATGTCTGGGCTCTACTTCGTGCGGGGCATCGTGGTGCCGCTGGGACAGGTGGAACGCACCGCCGCTGGCATCGCCCGGGGCGAGTTGGACGTGCGTCTGCCCCTGACCGGTGACCCCCACGACGAGGTGGACCGGCTGCGCGGCACCATCAACCAGATGGCCGAGGGACTGGAAGAAACCGAAAAGATGAAGAACGAGTTCATCAGCTCGGTGTCCCACGAGCTGCGCACCCCGCTTACCTCTATCCGGGGCTGGGTGGAGACGCTGATGACTCTGGACGACCCCACCGACGAGAACTACCGCAAGGGGCTGGAGATCATCAACAACGAGACCGGGCGGCTGAACAACATGGTGGAGGAGCTGCTGGATTTCAGCCGCCTGCAGAACGGACGCATCCGCATGGAGTGCCGCCCGCTGGACTTGGTGGCAGAGCTGACCGATGCGGTGCTCTTCTGCGAAGCACGCATCCGGCAGGAGGGGCTGCTGCTCCACTACACTGAACCGGAGGAGATGATCCCTGTCTACGCCGACCCGGACCGTCTGCGGCAGGTGTTCATCAATATTCTGGATAATGCCATCAAATACTCTGCCCCCGGCGGGCGCATCACGGTCAAGCTGTGGGCAGGGGAGTACAAAGCCTTTGTGGAGATCATCGATCAGGGACGCGGCATCCCGCCGGAGGATCTGGAAAACGTAAAGACCAAGTTCTACAAGGGCAGCAACTCGGTGCGTGGCAGCGGCATCGGTCTGGCGCTGGTGGATTCCATCATGACTGCGCTGGACGGCACGCTGGATATCAAAAGCACCCTCGGGCGCGGCACCGTGGTCACTTTGGGTCTGCCGCTGTACCATAAGGCGTGAGCAGCGCCCAAAACACAGATTTTGTCACATTTGTGTGCTAAAATAAACTTTGCCCGGGTCTTGACCCGGATAAAATACAAAAAAGACCGCCCCTTGCCCAAAGTGCGGGGCGGGTATCGGGAGAAATCAATGAATCAACCTAAAAAGGAACGCTTTAAGACCAGCGTAGGCGGGCAGGCACTGATGGAAGGCATTATGATGCGCGGTCCCAAGCAGATGTGCTGCGCCGTGCGCAAGCCGGATGGCACCATTGAAACCAAGCTCGACCCCACCCCCACCCACGGGGTATGGACGAAGATCCCGCTGGTGCGCGGCGCAATTTCCATGATCGAGAGCATGATCGTGGGTTACCGCTACATGATGTACTCGGCACAGGTAAGCATGGGGGATGACTACGACCCCGCCGAGGAGGAGACCGCCTTTGAAAAATGGGTGGGAGAGCATCTGGGCGAAAAAGCCGAAAATGCGCTGCTGACCGTTGCTGCGGTGCTGGGCGGTCTGCTGGCGATTGTGCTGTTCACCGTGCTGCCCACCTTCCTTGTGGGCGGGGCGAACCGTCTGCTGCCGCTGGGGCGCTGGGGCAAGGTGGTACTGGAAGCCGTGCTGAAGGTGGCCATCTTCCTGACCTATATGGTGGGCATCTCCAAAATGAAGGAAATTCATCGTGTGTTCGAGTACCACGGTGCAGAGCACAAGACCATTGCCTGCTACGAGGCGGGCGACCCGCTGACCGTGGAGAACGTGCGCAAGTACACCCGCTTCCACCCCCGCTGCGGCACCAGCTTCCTCATTCTGGTGGTCATCGTCAGCGTGTTTTTGTACAGCGTGCTGCCGTGGGGCAGCATCGGTCTGCGGGTGGTGTGCAAGCTGCTGCTGCTGCCGCTGGTCATGGGCATCAGCTACGAGCTGCTCAAGTGGTGCGGCCGGTCGGATAACATCGCCACCCGTATCATCCGGCAGCCGGGCATCTGGGTGCAGCACCTCACCGTCTTTGAGCCGGACGACAGCATGATCGAGGTGGCCATTGCTGCCATCACCCCCGTGCTGCCTGAAAACCCGGAGGAGGGTAAATGGTAAGCGAAGCAATGCTCCCCCGCGCAGCGGTGCGGGAGGTGGAGCAGCGGCTGACCGCCGCAGGCTGCCCGGACGCGGATTTTGACGCGCGGGAGCTGTTCCGGCTGGCGACCGGGCGGGACGTGCGCCTTTCCGACCGTCCGCTGACCGCAGAGCAGGCGGCGGCGCTGGAAGCCCTCTGCACCCGCCGCGCCGCGCGGGAGCCGCTGCAATACCTCTGCGGCAGCTGGAGCTTTTTAGACTTTGAGCTGGCGGTAGGCCCCGGGGTGCTCTGCCCCCGGGCAGACACCGAGGTGGTGGCGCAGGCCGCCGCCGAGACCCTTGCGGGCATCGCAGCGCCCCGGGTGCTGGATCTCTGCGCCGGAACGGGCTGTCTAGGGCTGGGAGTCAAGCGCTTCTGCCCCGCCGCGCAGGTGACCTGCGTGGAAAAAAGCCCGGAAGCCTTTGTCTATCTGGAAAAGAACGCCCGCTGCGCCCTGACCGGGCAGGGCAGACAGACCGAGAACGTATTGGAACCCTCTGCCCTTGAGCAGGTGGATGCTCCTTCTTTTGATTGGGGTCCGGCGCTGAACGCGCTGCGGGCAAGCAAAAAGCCTGCCTACGCGGTGCAGCCGGTGCAGGACGATCTGTTCACCTATTGGAAAACCCTGCCGGAGGGGCAGCTGGAGTTGATCGTCTCCAACCCGCCCTACCTGACCGCCGCCGAGATGGAACAGTTGCAGCCTGAGGTGGCGCAGGAGCCTGCCATGGCGCTGGAAGCCGGGGAGGACGGTCTTGTGTTCTACCGGGCGCTGGCGCAGCATTACCAAAATGCGCTGTGCCCCGGCGGGGCGCTGGTGCTGGAGATCGGCTGGCAGCAGCGGGAAGCCGTAACCGCCCTGCTGGCGGAGTACGGCTGGGTAGACATCCGCTGCATCCAGGACTTTGGCAGGAATGACCGCTGCGTGATCGCCCATCGCCCAAAATAAATTGGAAAAAACAAACAACTTCTTGTTGTAATATTTTGATTTTGTGTTATACTAAGAAGGAAAGCGAAGCACAGCCCGCCCTCTGCGGGCCCAAAGGATAAAAGGAGCAGCAGGCTATGGCAAAAAATCAGAACAACAACGTTGCACCGGCCACCCAAAAGACCGAGCCGGAAGCCAAGAAGGACGCGCTGGCTACGGCGCTGGCGCAGATCGAAAAGCAGTTCGGCAAGGGCGCCGTTATGAAGCTGGGCGACAACGCCTCCATGCAGGTGGATGCCATTTCCACCGGCAGTCTGGGGCTGGATCTGGCGCTGGGCGTGGGCGGTGTGCCGCGCGGCCGCATCATCGAGGTGTACGGACCGGAATCCAGCGGTAAGACCACGTTGGCACTGCATATCCTTGCCGAAGCCCAGAAGAAGGGCGGCGAGGTGGCCTTTATCGACGTTGAGCACGCACTGGACCCCACCTATGCCGAGGCACTGGGCGTGGATATCAACAACCTGCTGGTCAGCCAGCCGGACACCGGCGAGCAGGCCATGGAGATCTGCGAGGCACTGGTGCGCTCCGGCGCGATTGATGCCATCGTAGTGGACTCGGTAGCCGCTATGGTGCCCCGCGCCGAGATCGAGGGCGAGATGGGCGACAGCCATGTGGGCCTGCAGGCACGTCTGATGAGTCAGGCCATGCGCAAGCTGACCAGCGTCATCGGCAAGACCAACACGGTCTGCGTGTTCATCAACCAGCTGCGCGAGAAGGTGGGCGTCATGTACGGCAACCCGGAGGTGACCACCGGCGGCCGCGCTTTGAAGTACTACGCCTCGGTGCGCATCGACATCCGCCGCGTGGAGGGTCTGAAGGACTCCTCCGGTCAGTTCATCGGCAACCACACCCGCGCCAAGATCGTCAAGAACAAGGTGGCTCCGCCGTTCCGTGAGGCCGAGTTCGATATCATGTTCGGCGAGGGCATCTCCAAAATGAGCGAGCTCATCGACGTGGGCGTCAAGCTGGGCATCGTGCAGAAGAGCGGCGCATGGTTCAACTACGGCGATATCCGTCTGGGTCAGGGCCGCGACAACGCCAAGCAGTTTCTGAAGGATAACCCCGAGATCGCAAACGACATCGAGGGTCAGATCCGCGCCAACGCTGATAAGCTGTACGCCACCCGCCGTCCGGCAGGCCGCGCTGTTGCCGCAGCGGAAAAGCCCGCCGACCCCGCCGCCGCAAAGGAGCCGGTAGTCAAGGCACCCACCCGCAGCAGCGAGAGCGAGCTGGACATCATGGTGGAGGACTAAATGGCCTTCTACCGCCGCCGACCCCGCCCGGATGCGGAAAAGTGCGCCGACCCCGCCAAGGCGCGGGCCAGCGCGCTGGAAACGCTGGCCGGGCAGGAGGTCTCTGCCAATATGCTGTATGAGCGGCTGTGCCGCCGCTATACCGAGCAGGCTGCCGCCGCCGCTGTGGCGGAGATGGTGCAGCTGGACTATGTGAACGATGCCCGCTACGCCGAAGCGCGGGCGCACAGCCTGCTGGCTGCCCGCAAAAGCCGCCGCGCCGCCGCCCAGAGCCTGCGCCAGAAGGGGCTTGCCCCCGCCGAGGTGGCAGGTGCGCTGGAAGCGGTCTACGCCCCGGAGGACGGCGGCGACGACCCGGAGCTGGAAGCCGCCGCCGCGCTGGTGGACAGCCGCTACCGCAAAAAGCTGGCTATTGGCCGCCGTGACCTTGTGGTGGCCGCGTTGCAGCGCCGCGGCTTTGCCTACCCCACCATTAAAGAGGCCATCCGCAGGGTGGAGGAGGAGTGAAACGCCCTCTCAGGCGCTCCCGAAGGGAGAGCCAAGGTTTAAAGCCCGTTGCTAAAGTATTATGTTTAATAGGAAGGCTTCTGGGCGTGCTCTTGCCTCTCCCTTTGGGAGAGGTGGCATCGCGTAGCGATGACGGAGAGGGCGCACGCCGTTGCCCTCGGTGCTAAAGTCTCAAGTGCAATAAGAAGCTTTCCCGCCATGACAAAGGTTCCCTCCCAGAGGGAGCTGTCAAAACCGACAGGTTTTGACTGAGGGAGTTCGTTCTGAACCCCGAAATTTAAAATAATTCTTCCGCTGATGATGCGCAAAGCGAACGCGGAGCGCATTTTAAATCCTTAAATCGTCAAAATCAAAAGCATCCCTCAAAAGAGAAAGAGAGTATCATCCCTTATGAAAATTGCGTGTATTTCCCTTGGCTGCCCGAAAAATCAGGTGGATCTGGATGTGATGGTGCACATCCTGCTGTCTGCCGGGCACGAGACCGTGGCTGATCTGGCCGAAGCCGATGTCATCCTTGTGAACACCTGCGGCTTTATCGAGAGCGCCAAGACCGAGGCCATTGAAAACATTCTGGAAGCCTGCGCTTATAAGCAGCAGAACCCGAACCTGAAGGTCATCGTTACCGGCTGCCTCGCCGAGCGCTACCGCAGCCAGATCGAGGAAGAGATCCCCGAGGTGGACGCCGTTGTGGGCTGCGCCTCCAACAAGGCCATTGATACCATCGTGGAGCGGCTGTTCCATGGCGAGGATCACTTGGAAAGCTACGGCGCCAAAAAGGACTTCCCGCTGGGCGGCAAGCGCGTCATCGGCACGCCCGCTCATTATGCGTACTTAAAGATTGCCGAGGGCTGCAACAACCGCTGCCACTACTGCGCCATCCCGGGCATCCGCGGCCCGCTGCACAGCCGCGATATGGCCGACTGCGTAGCCGAAGCCCGCTGGCTGGCCGGTGAAGGCGTGAAGGAGCTTATTGTTGTGGCGCAGGACCCCACCGCCTACGGCGAGGACTGGGGCAAGCCCGGCAGCATCTGTGAGCTGCTGGACAAGCTGAACAAGGTGCCGGGGCTGGAATGGATCCGCATCATGTACGCCTACCCGGAGCGCATCACCGATGAATTTATCGCCGCCATGAAGCGCAACGAGAAGGTGGTGCCCTACCTCGACCTGCCCATCCAGCACTGCAACGATACCATCCTCAAGAACATGAACCGCCGCTCCACCCGCGCGGAGCTGCTGGAGGTCATCGGCAAGCTGCGCCGCGAGATCCCCGGCATTACCCTGCGCACCACCCTGATCGCGGGCTTCCCCGGCGAGACCGAGGAGCAGTTCGAGGATCTATGCAACTTCGTCAAGGAGGTGCAGTTTGACCGTCTGGGCTGCTTTGCCTACTCTGCCGAGGAGAACACCGTGGCTGCCAAGATGGACGGCCAGATCGAGCAGGAGGTCAAGGACAAGCGCGCCGAGCTGGTAATGCAGATCCAGACCGGCATCATGGCGCAGAAGCA
>CAKSZF010000076.1 GCA_934525405.1 uncultured Faecalibacterium sp. | reverse complement strand
TCCGCAAGCCTTAATTTTTTACAATACCGCCCCAGTACAGCTGCACCTCCGGCAGCTTCTTTTTGCGCAGCAGAAACATGGTGGGGATCAGGTACACCACCACCGACATCAGCCGCGAGGCATCGTAGCCGCTCACGCTCTCGGCCACGCTGGTGGTTCCGTACAGCCCGCCGATAAGCATGGCGGCAATGTCCATGGCGCTGTGCAGGAACACCGTTACCCACAAATTGCCGGTGCGGAAGTAGATGGCGGCCAGCATCACGCCCAGCGAGGCTGCAAACACACACTGCATCAGCACGCCAAAGGGTGCCGAACCGAGCAGGTTGCTCAGGTGCGCTGCGCCAAACAGTACGCCGGACACAAGACAGGCTTTCCACACCCCGGCGCGGGCGGTGCCGTAGCGCTCCAGCAGGGTCTGGGCAATGATGCCCCGGAACACCAGCTCCTCGGCCACGCCCACAAGGATCATATTCAGCATATAGGTCAGGATGCGGGGCAGCGGCAGCAGTGGCGTGTCCGGGCGGTCAAAGGCCAGCGTCCCAACGGTCGTGTACCCGATGAAAAACAGAGGGTACATACCCACCAGCAGCCCGTTCAGAAAGCCGCAGCCGCGCCGGTGCAGCAGATCCATCCTGCCGGTGCGGGCCAGCAGCAAAAGCGCCACCGCCAGCCCGACAGCCTCCTGTACAGAGCCCAGCAGGTAGCCGTCCATGGTGTCAAAATCTGCGCCTGCCGCTGCCAGCGCGATGGTAGCCAGCAGGCTGAACACGACCATACTGCCAAGGAACAGCACCTCGGACAGGATACAATAAAGAATGGGGTGCGCAGTGCGCAGCCGTTTGAGCATAAGTACAGCCCTCCCTATCAATGATAGCCCTATTCTACCACGATTCCCCCAAAAGCGATAGGGCGAAAATAAAGTGTGCTGCCGGGATATCGGGAAGCTGTGAACGGCTTGCAGCATCTTTTTACAGAAAGTTCATGTAAAAGCGGGCTAAAATAGCCTTGCAGATTTGACGTGTCTGCCGCTTTGGTGTATCATATATTTGTATTGTTATGCGCGATTCCGGGCGCATCACAGCCCGATTTTTAAGATTTATGAGGTGTGACCTATGTCCCTTGTTGAAAAACTTTTTGGCAGCTTCTCTGACCGGGAGCTGAAAAAGGTAAACCCCATCACCAAACAGGTGCTGGCGCTGGAGCCCAAGTATCAGGCCCTGTCTGATGCCGACCTGCAGGCGCAGACTGCTGTGTTCAAGCAGCAGCTGACCAATGGCAAAACGCTGGATGATATCCTGCCGGATGCCTTTGCCGTCTGCCGCGAGGCCGCATGGCGCGTGCTGGGCATGAAGCACTTCCCCGTGCAGGTGACCGGCGGCATTGCCCTGCACCGCGGCGATATTGCCGAGATGCAGACCGGTGAGGGCAAGACCCTTGTGGCTACCCTGCCAGCCTACCTGAACGCCCTGACCGGTGAAGGGGTGCACATCGTTACCGTCAACGACTATCTGGCAAAGCGCGACAGCGAGTGGATGGGCAAGCTCTACCGCTGGCTGGGGCTGACCGTTGGCCTGATCGTACAGGGCATGGACGGCGATGCCCGCCGGGCCGCCTACAATGCCGATATCACCTACGGTACCAACAATGAGTTCGGCTTTGACTACCTGCGCGACAACATGGTGACCTACAAGGCCAACATGGTGCAGCGCGGCCACGCCTACGCCATCGTGGACGAGGTGGACTCCATCCTGATCGATGAAGCCCGCACCCCCCTGATCATCTCCGGCCGCGGCGAGGACTCCTCCAGCCTGTATACGCAGGTGGACCGCTTTGTGCGCACCCTGCGCAAGAGCGTGGTGGTGGAACTGGAAGATAAGGTCTCCACCGACGAGCAGGCCGATGGCGATTACGTTGTGGACGAAAAGCACAAGACCTGTACCCTGACCGCCGCCGGCATCAAAAAGGCCGAGACCTATTTTAAGGTAGAGAACCTTGCCGCCGCCGAGAACATGACCCTTGCCCACCACATCGATCAGGCCATCAAAGCCTACGGCGTGATGCAGCGGGATATCGACTATGTGGTCAAGGACGGTCAGGTCATCATCGTGGACGAGTTCACCGGTCGTCTGATGATCGGCCGCCGGTACAACGAGGGTCTGCATCAGGCCATCGAGGCCAAGGAGGGCGTGAAGATCGCCGCCGAGAGCAAGACGCTGGCCACCATCACCTTCCAGAACTACTTCCGTATGTACAAAAAGCTGTCCGGTATGACCGGTACCGCCCGCACCGAGGCCACCGAGTTCACCGAGATCTACGGCCTGAACATCGTCAGCGTGCCCACCAACCGCCCGGTGCAGCGCAAGGACTACCCGGACGCCATCTACAAGACCGTGGAGGGCAAGTACCGCGCCGTCATCGAGCAGGTAATGGAGTGCCACAAAAACGGTCAGCCCGTGCTGGTGGGTACTGTCAGCGTGGAAAAGAGCGAAACGCTCGCCAAAATGTTACAGCGCCACACCCGGGACTTCAACGTGCTGAACGCCAAAAACCACGAGCGCGAGGCTGAGATCGTGGCGCAGGCCGGTAAAAAGGGTGCCATCACCATCGCCACCAACATGGCAGGCCGTGGTACCGATATCATGCTGGGCGGCAACGCCGAGTTCATGGCAAAGGCCCAGATGCGCAAGGAGCATTTCTGCGAAAACCTGCTCAACCCCGACGCCCCGCAGGACGCCGACCCGGCAGCCGTGGAGCTGCTGCTGACCGAAGCCAACGGCCACGGCGAGACCACCGATGCCAACATTCTGGCCGCACGTCAGCGCTTTGAGCAGCTGTACGCCCAGTACAAGCCCGCCATTGACGCCGAGGCCGACGAGGTGCGCGCCGCAGGCGGTCTGTTCATCATCGGCACCGAGCGTCACGAGAGCCGCCGTATCGACAACCAGCTGCGCGGCCGTGCCGGTCGTCAGGGCGACCCGGGTGCCTCCCGCTTCTACCTGAGCCTTGAGGACGACCTGATGCGCCTGTTTGGCGGCGACCGGGTGTCCGGCCTGATGAACACCCTGAAGATCGACGAGGATACCCCCATCGAGAACCGCATGATCACCAACACGCTGGAAAGCGCCCAGAAAAAGCTGGAAGGCCGCAACTTCGAGATCCGTAAGAACGTGCTGAAGTACGACGACGTGATGAACCAGCAGCGCGAGATCATCTACGGGCAGCGCCGCAAGGTGCTGGACGGCGAGGACATCAGCACCGAGATGCACAAGATGCTGCGGGAGAACATCGATTCCAGCTGCGCCCAGTTCCTTTCCGGCGATGTAAAGGACGAGTGGGATTTTGGTGCGCTGCGCCGCCACTATCAGGGCTGGCTGACCACCGATGCCGACTTCCACTATACCGTGGCAGACTTTGATACCCTCTCTCAGCAGGGCATTGCCGATATGCTGTACGACCGCGGGATGCAGATTCTGCAGACCAAGGAGGTGCGCTACGGTGCACCTGTCATGCGTGAACTGGAGCGTATCTGCCTGCTCAAGTGCGTAGACCGCCAGTGGATGGACCACATCGACAACATGGACCAGCTGCGGCAGGGCATCGCGCTGCGCGGCTACGGTCAGAAGGACCCGGTGGTGGAATACCGCATCGAGGGCTTTGATATGTTCGACCAGATGGTGGATTCCATCCGGGAGTCCAGCGTCAAGATGCTGCTGACCATCGAACTGCGCGCCGCCGGTGCCGCCCCCAAGCGGGAGCAGGTGGCAAAGCCCACCGGCGAGGGTTTTGTGCCCGGCAACGGTGCACCCGGCGTCAAGGGCAGCCCCAAGGGCCAGCCGGTGCGTGTGGTCAAAATTGGCCGCAACGACCCCTGCCCCTGCGGCAGCGGCCTGAAGTTCAAAAAGTGCACCTGCGCCCAGTATCACCCCAATGGCAATAACGGCGGGGAAGAATAACCGTAAGGCAAAGCCCTCCCTGCCGTGGCCGAGAGGGCTTTCCGTATAAATTCAGAGGGAGTTGATTTTACAATGATCGCACCGGAAAAACTGTTGGAAGCCGCCAAAGCGCTGGAGCCCCAGCTGCAGGAATGGCGGCGCACACTGCACCGTCACCCGGAGGTGGGCTTCGACCTGCCCCAGACCAAGGCACTGGTCAAAAAGGCGCTGACCGAGATGGGCTACACCCCGCAGGACTGCGGCAAGTGCGGCGTGGTGGCGCTTGCAGGCGGCAAGCGTCCCGGCAAGGTGATCCTGCTGCGGGGCGACATGGACGCGCTGCCCTTGCAGGAGGAATCCGGCGAGGAATTCGCCTCTGAGCTGCCCGGCAAGATGCACGGCTGCGGCCACGATATGCACACCGCCATGGTGCTGGGTGCAGCCAAACTGCTCAAGGAGCACGAGGACGAGATCGAGGGCACGGTAAAGCTGGAGTTCCAGCCCGCAGAGGAGATCTTTCAGGGCTCGCTGGATATGATAAACAGCGGCCTGCTGGAGAACCCCAAGGTGGACGCAGCCGTCATGTTCCATGTGCTGGCCGGGATGCCCCTGCCCGCCGGTATGGTGCTGGTGCCGGGCGGCGGCATTACCATGGCCAGCTGCGAGCAGTATCACATCGTTGTGCACGGCAAGGGCGGCCACGGCTCCATGCCCAACGCCTGCATTGACCCCATCACCGCAGCGGCACACATCCACATTGCCCTGCAGGAGATCAACAGCCGTGAGCTGGACCCCGCAGGCTTTGGCGTGTTCACCACCGGACGTTTTGAGGCAGGCAAGGCTTCCAACGTCATCCCGGATACTGCCGATATGTGGGGCACCATCCGCACCGTGGACCCGGAGCAGAAAGTCAGTGCCCTTATCCACCAGCGCATGACCGAAATTGCGCAGGGCGTAGCCACCGCCTACCGCTGCACCGCCGAGGTGGAGTTCAGCGATTACTGCCCCTGCATGGTGGTGGACACCCCGCTGGCGGGCAACGCCCTGACCTATATGACCGAGCTGCTGGGCAAGGGCGCTATGGATATGACCCCGCTCACCGGCGGCAAGCCCGGCGGCGGCAGCGAGGACTTCGCCTTTGTCAGCCACGAGGTACCCACCGTGAGCATGTTCTTAGCTGCCGGCAACGCTAAAGAGGGCTACACCTACGGCCAGCACCACCCCAAGGTGCGCTTTGATGACAGCATTCTGTACCGCGGCACGGCAGCCTACACCTATATGGCGCTGCGCTGGCTGGCAGAGCACCAGTAAAATTGCCCCACAGAACGCCGGGCAGGAGGGAAAGCATGAAGCAGGAGCTGATGGATGCCATTCAGGAAACGCCGGTCATTGCGGCCGTCAAAGATGATACAGGGCTTTGCAACGCACTGACCAACGAGAATATCCGGGTGGTATTTGTATTATATGGAGATATCTGTAATATCTCCTCCATTGTGCGCCGCATCCACGAAGCCGGGCGCTTTGCCGTGGTGCATGTAGACCTTATTGCCGGGCTGGCGGGCAAAGAGGTGGCGGTGGACTTTATCCGCAATACCACCGAGGCCGACGGCATCATCTCCACCCGGCAGTCCTTCATCCGCCGCGCCAAGGAGCTTGGTCTGGCCGCCATTCTGCGGGTATTCCTGCTGGATTCCATCGCACTGGAAAGCTTGGATAAGATTCCGCCAAATCTGCCGGACTGTCTGGACCTACTGCCCGGCACCATGCCCAAGATCCTGCGCCGCGTCTGTGCCAAGGCCAAGGTGCCGGTGCTGACCGGCGGTCTGATCGCGGACAAGGAGGACGTGCTGGCTGCGCTGGAGGCCGGTGCTACCGCCATTTCCACCACCAATCAGGCCGTGTGGGATATGTGACCCGCATTCTGCGCAAAAGCAACCGGTGTTTTTTGTAAGGGTTTCACAAAAAGTGCAAAACACCTTGCTTTTTGTGCAGGGACAAGGTATGATAAGAAACAACAAGTGCTGTTTGTTTCAAGAGATATGAGCGAAACGAACAAAGGCAATTGCCTTTGTTTGTTTCGCTCTTTTTTGTATAAACAACAGATGCCCGGCTCCCGACGGGCCAAGGCAGAACGGACAGGAGGAAAAGAACAATGTATGATGTAGCAATCATCGGCTGTGGCGTCATCGGTGCTGCTGCCGCCTACGCACTGTCGCGCTACGACAACAAGGTGGTCATCCTTGAGGCCGAGAACGATGTGGCAGACTGCACCACCAAGGCCAACAGCGCCATTCTCCACGCAGGCTACGACCCCGCCCCCGGCACCCGCATGGCACGGCTGAATGTGCGCGGCGTGGCTCTGGCCAAGGAGATCTGCGCAAAGCTGGATGTCTCCTATAAGCAGTGCGGCTCGCTGGTGCTGGCACTGGACGAAAAGGAGCTGCCCCACCTGCAGCATCTGTTTGAGAACGGCACCGCAAACGGCGTGCCCGACATGAAGATCCTTTCCAAGGAAGAGGCCCTTGCCATGGAGCCCAACCTTTCTGAGAAGGTCTGCGGCGCACTGTGGGCACCCAGCGCCGCCATCGTGAACCCGTGGGAGTATGCACTGGCCATGACCGAGGTGGCAGTACGCAACGGCGTGGAGCTGCGCCGCAGCTGCAAAGTGACCAATGCCGAAGCCATCGAGGGCGGCTACCGCCTGACCGTGCCCGGCGGCACGGTGGAGACACGCTGCGTCATCAACGCTGCCGGTATCTGGGCAGACAAGGTACACTCCATGGTGGAGCCCGCCAACTTCCACATCATCCCCACCCGGGGCGAATACTACCTGCTGGACAAGAGCGAGGGCACCCGCGTGAGCCACGTCATCTTCCAGTGCCCCAACGAGCTGGGCAAGGGCGTGCTGGTAGCACCTACCGTGCACGGCAACCTGATCGTCGGTCCCAACGCAGAGCCGGTGGAGGGCAACGACACCTCCTGCACCAGCAGCGGTCTGGAATTTGTCAAGGCCACTGCCCAGCGCAGCGTGCCCAGCATCAACTTTGGCGAGTCCATCCGCAGCTTTGCGGGCGTGCGTGCCAATCTGGACGTGGACGACTTTATCATTGGCGAAGAACCGGAAGCTCCCGGCTGGATTGACTTGGCCGGCATGAAGAGCCCCGGCCTGTCCGCTGCCCCGGCAGTTGCGGAGGAGGCCGTTGCCATCCTGCAGCAGCGCGGTGTTCTGGGCGCAGAAAAGGCCGACTACAAGGACGGCCGCCGCCACATCCG
>CAKSZF010000075.1 GCA_934525405.1 uncultured Faecalibacterium sp. | reverse complement strand
AACGTTCATTGGTTCTTTTCAAGGGCTTCCTGCTGAGGCTTCAGAAGTCATTCTTTTGTCTCAGCGCTTGGCGCTCAAGTATAATACCACACCCCGGGACAGTTGTCAACACTTTTTGACATCTTTTTTCCAATTTCTTTGCGCGGAGCGAACTCCCCCAGTCATCTCGCTGCGCTCGATGCCAGCCCCCTCTAAGATGGGGCCTTTGGCATAGCGGTAAAGCTTCCGGCTAAAGCGCAAAGTTTGCGGGTGCGCCAGAGGCTACCTCCCAGAGGGAGCTGGCAAAGCCGTCAGGCTTTGACTGAGGGAGTTCGGCTGCTGGCACGGGAGCGCCTGAGAGGGTTCGTCCCTATATTATTACATTATATAGGCCGTGTGAAGCCCGACCGGGTATAGACGGCGGCTTATATTACCCGCCGGAAAGCAGGTTGCTCTGTCAAGTCTTTTAGGGCAAAATTTTACCCCGAAAAATATCTGGGATTTTTGGCGATTGCTACAAAACGCAAAATATAGTGGTGTTTTGCTTGACTTGCCACAAGATAATGATAAAATAGAGCTACATTCAGTTTGTTGGATATCGTTGTGCGCAGACGGGTATCTCTTATAGTAAGAGGTACCCGTTCACAATGCACCCATATACAAGGAGGAGAACCGATGAAGATCATCAAACGTAACGGTGCAGAAGTTCCTTTTGATATTACCAAGATCATCACCGCCGTTACCAAAGCCAGCGATTCCGTGGGCGGTCAGGCTCGCCTGAGCCGGGAGCAGATCACCCAGATCGCCGCAGCCGTCACCGATCAATGCCAGCAGCTCAACCGCGCGATTAGCGTGGAGGAAGTGCAGGATCTGGTAGAGAACCAGCTGATGGACATTCAGGCCCATGATGTGGCACGGCACTATATCACCTATCGCTATGTCCAGAGCCTGAAGCGCCAGACCAACACCACCGATGAGCGCATCCTGAGCCTGATCGAGTGCCAGAACGAAGAGGTCAAGCAGGAGAACGCCAACAAGAATCCCACCGTCAACAGCGTGCAGCGCGACTATATGGCCGGCGAGATCTCCAAGGATCTGACCGCCCGTCTGCTGCTGGACCCGGAGATCGTAAAGGCGCATCAGGAAGGTCTGATCCACTTCCACGATTCCGACTACTTTGCCCAGCACATGCACAACTGCGATCTGGTGAACCTTGAGGACATGCTGCAGAACGGCACCGTCATCTCCGGCACCTATATCGAGAAGCCGCACAGCTTCTCCACTGCCTGCAACATTGCCACCCAGATCATTGCACAGGTAGCCTCCAACCAGTACGGCGGCCAGAGCATCAGCCTGACCCATCTGGCTCCCTTTGTGGATGTCTCCCGCAAGAAGATCGCCGCCGAGGTGGAACTGGAAATGAAAGGGCTGGATGTTTCTGCCGAGCGCAAGAAGGAGATCGTGGAGCGCCGTCTGCGCAACGAGATCAACCGCGGCGTGCAGACTATCCAGTATCAGGTAGTCACCCTGATGACCACCAACGGTCAAGCACCCTTCATTACCGTGTTCATGTATCTGGGCGAAGCCCGCAACCCGCAGGAAAAGGCCGACCTTGCCATCATCATTGAGGAGACCATCCGGCAGCGCTATCAGGGCGTGAAGAACGAGGCCGGTGTGTGGATCACCCCCGCCTTCCCCAAGCTGATCTATGTGCTGGAAGAGGACAACATCCGCCCCGGCGCTCCCTACTACTACCTGACCGAGCTGGCCGCCAAGTGCACCGCCAAGCGCATGGTGCCGGACTATATCTCGGAAAAGAAGATGCTGGAACTCAAGGTGGACAAGAACGGCGAAGGCCACTGCTACACCTGTATGGGCTGCCGCAGCTTCCTGACCCCCTATGTGGACCCCGAGACCGGCAAGCCCAAGTATTATGGCCGTTTCAATCAGGGCGTGGTCACCATCAACCTGGTGGACGTCGCCCTGAGCTCCGGCGGCAACTTTGAAAAGTTCTGGAAGATCTTTGACGAGCGTCTGGCGCTGTGCCACCGCGCTTTGCAGGCACGTCATCAGCGGCTGATGGGCACACCCAGCGATGCTGCCCCCATCCTGTGGCAGTACGGTGCGCTGGCGCGCCTGAAGAAGGGCGAAAAGATCGACAAGCTGCTGTTCGGCGGCTACTCCACCATCAGTCTGGGCTATGCCGGCCTGTACGAGTGCGTGAAGTATATGACCGGCAAGAGCCACACCGATGCCGGTGCCAAGCCCTTTGCCCTGAGCGTGATGCAGCACATGAACGACAAGTGCAACGAGTGGAAGAAGGCCGAGAACATGGACTACTCCCTCTACGGCACCCCGCTGGAATCCACCACCTACAAGTTCGCCAAGTGCCTGCAAAAGCGCTTTGGCATCGTGGAGGGCATCACGGACAAGAACTATATCACCAACAGCTACCACGTCCATGTCTCTGAGCCCATCGACGCCTTTACCAAGCTGAAGTTTGAGGCCGACTTCCAGCGCCTGTCCCCGGGCGGTGCCATCAGCTATGTGGAAGTGCCCAACATGCAGGACAATCTGGAAGCCGTCATGAGCGTGCTGCAGTTCATCTACGACAACATCATGTACGCCGAGTTGAACACCAAGTCCGACTACTGTCAGGTGTGCGGCTACGATGGCGAGATCAAGATCGTGGAGGACGACGGCAAGCTGGTGTGGGAGTGCCCCAAGTGCGGCAACCGCGACCAGAACAAGCTGAACGTTGCCCGCCGCACCTGCGGTTATATCGGCACCCAGTTCTGGAACCAGGGCCGCACGCAAGAGATCAAGGACCGCGTGCTGCACCTGTAACCCTCTCAGTCAACGCTTCGCATTGACAGCTCCCCCGAGAGGGGGAGCTTTTTATATGGAGTTTTATCTATGAACTACGCAAACATCAAGTATTACGATATCGCCAACGGCCCCGGGGTACGCACCAGCGTTTTTGTGTCCGGCTGCCGCCACCACTGCCCGGGCTGCTTCAACGCCATAGCATGGGACTTTGACTACGGGCAGCCCTTTGATAAGACCGTGCGTAACGAGGTATTTGCCTCCTGCCAGCCGGACTATATCGCCGGGCTCTCCCTGCTGGGCGGCGAGCCCTTTGAGCCGGAAAACCAGCGGGAGCTGCTGCCCTTTGTGCGCAACTTCAAGGCGCTGTACCCCGCCAAGACGGTGTGGTGCTACTCCGGCTACACTTGGGAGCAGCTTACCGGCAAGGAGCCCAGCCCCGCGCGGTGCGAGGTGACCGACGAACTGCTGGCGCTGCTGGATGTGCTGGTGGACGGCAGATTTGTGCAGGCCGAGCACGACATCTCCCTGCGCTTCCGCGGCAGCCGCAACCAGCGCCTGCTGGATGTGCCAAAGTCCCTTGCCGCCGGGCAACCCGTGTGGTGGGAGGACGAAAAGGTGTTCGCCACCCATACCATGGAACGGTGAGCGGTGCTGAACTCCCTCAGTCAAAACCTGACGGTTTTGCCAGCTCCCTCTGGGAGGGAGCCTCTGGCGCCCCGGAAACCTTGAACTTTAGCCAGAAACTTTTCCGTCATGCCAAAGGCCCCATCCTAGAGGACGACTTCCCCCGGCCGGGGGAAGATGTCGCGCAGCGACAAAAGGGGGAATCTGTCGAGCGCAGCGAGACTGGGGGAGTTTCTCCCGGCGTGCGCCCTCTCCGTCTGCTCACTACGTTCGCATCCACCTCTCCCAAAGGGAGAGGCAAGAACACTGCCGGAAACTTTCTCATTATACCTAATACTTTAGCAACGAGGTTAACGGCTTGGCTCTCCCTGAGAGGAAAGACTTCCCCCGGCCGAGGGAAGATGTCACCGCATGACAAAAGGGGGAATCTGGCGCGGGAGCGCCTGAGAGGGTTCACCCCGCAAAAACAACAGCATCTGCAAAATTCGCCAATTTTCTGAATTCAGAAGCGAACCTTGCAGATGCTGTTTCTTTTCTCACTCCCGGCTGCCCACGGCGTCCTCGATGACGCGCAGGAAGGCGTTGCCGTAGCGGGCGGCTTTCTTTTCGCCCACGCCGCTGATGTTCAGCAGCTCGTCGATGCTCATAGGCTTTTTCTCTGCCATCTCCCGCAGGGTGGCATCGTTGAACACCATAAAGGCGGGCAGGTTCTGCTTGCCCGCAAGGCGTTTGCGCACTGCATACAGGGCGTTGAGCAGCTTTTCGTCCGCTTCGCTCAGGCTGCCCGCTGCGGCGGGCTTTGTGCGGCGGGGCTTTTCCAGCCGGTCGGCGCTCTGGGCGGCACGGCGGCGGGCGTACTCCACCTGCAGCTGGGCTTCCTGCTCGGCGGCAAGGCAGCAGGAGCAGTTGCCGCACTTTTTGGGCGCAGCTTCCCCGAAGTATTGCAGCAGAAAGCCGCGCAGGCAGTGCTGGGTGGTGGAGTAGAAGGTCATGTACTTGAGCCGCTCCTCTGCCTTGCGGGCGGCTTCGGCCTTTACATCCGCAGGCAGACCGTTGTCGGCTTCCCGCTCCTTGTCGATGAAAAAGCGGATGGTACGCACATCCGTGCCGGAATACAGCAGGGTGCACCGGGCGGGCTGACCGTCGCGCCCGGCACGTCCGGCCTCCTGATAATAGCTTTCCAGATCCTTGGGCATGTTATAATGGATGACGAACCGCACGTTGGGCTTGTCGATGCCCATGCCAAAGGCGTTGGTGGCTACCATCACCTGTACCCGGTCGTAGAGGAAATCGTCCTGATTCTGCCGCCGGGTGTCCGCATCCAGCTTGGCATGGTAAGCTGCCGCCCGGATGCTGCGGCTTTGCAGCAGCTGCACTGTCTCGTCCACCTGCCGGGTGGTGCTGCAATACACGATGCCCGCATGATTGCCCTCCTTGAGCACCAGTTCCAGCAGTTCCTTGGGCTTCTGGCTGGGCAGCGCCCGCCGGGTCTCGAAGTACAGGTTGGGGCGGTCGAAGCTGGTGGTCACCTCGTAGGGCGCTTGCAGCGCCAGATGGGTGCGGATATCCTCCCGCACATGGGCGGTGGCGGTGGCGGTGAACGCGCCGATGACCGGGCGGCTAGGCAGGCTGTCCACAAACGCCTTGATGCGCAGATAGCTGGGGCGGAAATCCTGTCCCCACTGGCTGATGCAGTGCGCCTCGTCCACCGTGACCATGCTGATCTGCCGCTCCTGCGCAAACCGCTGGAAGCCCGGCATCTCCAGCCGCTCCGGTGCCACATAGATGATCTTGTACCAGCCCTCCCGGGCGCGGTGCAGCATCAGGGCCTTCTGGTTGTCGGTCAGGCTGTTGTTCAGAAAAGCCGCCGCCACGCCCGCCTGCACCAGCGCCCCCACCTGATCCTTCATCAGGCTGACCAGCGGGGACACCACGATGGTGATGCCCGGCAGCAGCAGCGCCGGCACCTGATAGCAGATGGATTTGCCCGCGCCGGTGGGCATGACCGCCAGCACATCCTGCCCGGCCAGCAGGCGGCTGACGATCTCCTCCTGCCCGGGGCGAAAGCTGTCGTAGCCGAAAACTTTTTTCAGGATACTGTGCGGGTTTTCCATGGTTTCCTCCGTTATATAAGTAGATGCAGCAGTGCGCAGAACGCTCAAAACCCTATCAGTATACCACAAAACCGACACTTTTTGCAGAAAAAAGCGTCACTTTGCGCAAAAACGTGCAATAACCGATCTTTCTGCCCGGGAAGGATAGCTTTTCAGGCGCGAAAATGCTATAATGAAAACACATATCTCCATGCCACCCCGCAGACTGCCCGGCATGGATTATGCAACGTAAAAAGGAGCATTTATAATATGCAGCAGAAACTTATCACCTTTGCCGTGCCCTGCTACAATTCGGCAGCCTATATGCGTCACTGTATCGAAACG
The DNA here is from genome assembly GCA_934525405.1 of uncultured Faecalibacterium sp. GTDB lineage: Bacteria > Bacillota > Clostridia > Oscillospirales > Ruminococcaceae > Faecalibacterium. The sequence goes on along the minus strand of CAKSZF010000075.1, from coordinate 1,380 downwards.
CTGCTGAGCGCAGGCGAGCAGGCCGAGATCATTCTGGTGGACGACGGTTCCGTCAAGGATGACACCCCCGCCATCTGCGACGAGTACGCCGCAAAGTACCCCACCATCGTCAAGGCCATCCATCAGGAGAACGGCGGCCACGGCGAGGGCGTCAATCAGGGCATCCGCAACGCCACCGGCCTGTACTACAAGGTAGTGGACAGCGACGACTGGCTGGACACCGACGCCCTGAAAAAGGTGCTGGAGCGCCTGACCACGCTGGTTGCCCGCGGCACCGCGCCGGATCTGATGATCTGCAACTATGTGTACGAGCATGTGGAGGACGGCACCAGCCATACCGTGCGCTACACCAACGTGTTCCCGCAGAACCGCCTGTTCGACTGGGTGCACGTCCGGCACTTCCGCCCGGATCAGAACCTGCTGATGCACTCGGTCATGTACCGCACCGAGGTGCTGCGCCAGTGCGGCATGGTGCTGCCCAAGCACACCTTCTATGTGGACAACATCTTTGTGTACCAGCCCCTGCCCTACGTCAAGAGCATGTACTATATGGATCTGGATCTGTACCGTTACTTCATCGGCCGCGCAGACCAGAGTGTGAACGAAAGCGTGATGATCGGCCGCGTGGACCAGCAGCTGCGGGTCACAAAGCACATGATCGACTGTCAGGATCTGGACGCACTCAAAGGTCAGAAGCGTTTGCACGCCTACATGGTGCACTACCTGTCCGTCATGATGGCAGTCAGCGACATCTTCCTGCTGCTGGACGGCAGCGCCGAGGCACACGCCAAAAAGGCTGAGCTGTGGCAATACCTCAAGGATCACGTTACCCCCGGCGTCTACCGCGCCGTGCGCATGAATCTTGGCGGCCTGAGCGACCTGCGCTTCCCCGGCGGCGACAAGGTGGTTCTTTTCACCTACCGCCAGCTGCGCAAGATCTTCAAGTTTAACTAAGGGTAAGACAACCCTCTCAGTCACGCCTGACGGCGTGCCAGCTCCCCCGAAAGGGGGAGCTTTTTTGCAATGGCGATACAGTTTTCGGCTGAAGTACAAAGTTGCTTGCCCGGGAGTCATCGCCTGACGGCGTGACAGCTCCCCCGAGGGGACGGCTGAGCCCTCTCAGTCACGCCTTGCGGCGTGCCAGCTCCCCCGAAAGGGGGAGCTTTTTTGCGCTTACCGGCAGATGCGTAAAAGCTCCCCCTTCGGGGGAGCTGGCGCGGTAGCGCCTGAGAGGGTTAGCGTTCCCTTGGGGAATCTGCTAAGCGAAGCGAAGGGGACAAACATATCTTTTCGTCCCAAAAGATGTACGAAACGCGCAGGATGGTTGCTTTTCCTCCGTTGTTCCGGTATACTGGATACGTTTTCCCATTTTGACCCTGC
>CAKSZF010000074.1 GCA_934525405.1 uncultured Faecalibacterium sp. | reverse complement strand
CGGATGCCCCGGAGCAGCAGGACTAAGCTTTTTTAGGAAAGGAGCGAGCATCGTGGAGGAAAATTTTAACCCGGTCGCCCAGACCCGTGCAAACTACTATACTCCCGGCAGCCCGGTGCAGTTCGTCTGCGTGGAGCTGCTCAAGGGGGACATCAGCGGCGAGCACGCTGTCTGCTTGACCTTCAAGAATATTTCTCGCGTGACCCTGACCGCACTGGAGATCCACTTCAAGTGCAAGGGCGTGGATGGCGTGATCCTGTGTGAGGATAAGTTCGAGTACCGGGATCTTCAGGTAAAGCCCGGCGAGCTGTTCGGGCGGGACGATGCCGTGTTCATCACGGCAAAGGCTATTACCAGCGTGGATGTTTCGCTGTGCAATGTGTACAACGGCAAGCGCGTGGTGCATCTGGACAGCATCAAGCGTGTGCGCCTGCCTGCACCCCGCCGTTTGGCTCCGGAGCTGCAAAAGGCGCTGGAAGCCCGCATGAACCGCACCGGGCTCAAGTATCAGCCGCAGGTGTTCGAGAACGGCTGGTACTGCGCCTGCGGTGCCTTCCACCCCACCGAGGAGGACACCGTGTACTGCTCGGAGTGCGGCTGTGACCGCATTCTGCTGCAGAACGCACTGAACACCCTGTTGCAGCCCGCCGCCCCGGCAGACGAGATGGAAATGCCCCTCAGCGCCCCGGCAGCACCCGCTGCGGTGGAGGAGCCTACCCGCATCGTGGGTGCAGCCCCTGCTGCGCCGGCGGCTCCCGTAGAAGAGCCCACCCGGGTCGTGGGAGCACCGGTCTACGAGCCAAAGACTGACCCCGTCCAGCCCATCTCGGAGCCTACCCGGGTGCTGGATGCCTCTGTCCGCGCACCGTATCCCGGCGCTGCTGCGGCAGACGAGGGCACCCGCGTGATGCCCGCCGCCGCCCGCCGTCCGGCCCCGGCTCCGGTGCGTCAGCCTGAGCCTGTGGAGGAGGACGAAGAGTACGAGGACAGCCGGGACAGCGTGGCAGAAGCGCTGATCCGCTGGGTGCCGCCCATTACAGCCATCCTGTGTGCAGCCATTGCGCTGTGCGGCTTTGTGTACTACCAGTTCGTGCTGTAAAATAAGATCATCCCGGCGGAGGGGGCAGCGTGCCTTCTCCGCCTTTTGTGTGCATTGCACAGAAAGGAAATATCATGCCGGAACAAGCTTTACAGGTGGCTTTTGAGATCAAGACCGCCTGCGATGAGATCAGCCGCCGTCTGCTGCGCTGGCACTGGGAGCGCAAGCCCGGGGCGCACAGTCTGGATGCGCTGCTGGAGCATATCGCCGCCCGCAAGCAGGAAAGCCCGGACTACTACGACCGTATGCCGGACCTTGCCGGCAAGACCAGCTGGCAGCAGCTGGACACCACCCTGTGTATGCGGGTGCTGCTGGACCCGAAGACCGATGCCGCCCGCCCGCTGGACCTTCTGGGCAACACGGCGCACCCCTCTGCCGCCCGCCATGCCTGCAATGCCATCCGCACCGCCCGCAACGAGGCTGCCCATGCGGCAGTTGCAGCGGACGGCGCACAGGCAGCGCTGCTGTTCAACGAAGCTATCGAGGCGCTGGAGGAGGGCTACGCCGGTACCGCCTTTAAAGAAAACGAGCTGGCGCAGTATTACCGCGAAGCCGAGGATTACCTGAACCGGTGCAGCGAGGGCAAGCCCCTCAAGGCGCGCCAAAGCAGCCCGCAAAACACGCAGCAGGGGAAAGCTGCTGCCCGCAGCAAGTCCCGCAGCGCACAGCAGACCCGCAGCACCAAAAGCACTGCCGGGCGGCAGAGTACCCCTGCCCGCAGTCGCAGCACCGGGACAAAACAGAGCCGTAGCACGGCATCCCGCGGCAAAAAGCAGCAGACCGGCGGCGAGAGCAGGACAGCGCTGGTCATTATTCTGGCAGCGCTGGTGCTGGGGCTTATCGCACGCGCCGTCAGTATGGGACTTGTGTAAGCACAATATTTTTGCAAATCTGGTAGGAAATTGGAAAGCAAATACGGCTGTATTGTGCAAAACAACCAAAAAAGCGGCGGATGGCTCCGCAGAAAAACGGTCATTGCACCTCTTGCAGGAAATGTGAAACGGATTTATAATAAGAATGAAAACGTTTACACATTGCTACCGGAGAGGGAACGGAGAAAAACCCCATGACCATCAATGATATTGCAAAGCTGGCAGGCGTTTCCAGTGCTGCGGTCAGCCGCTATTTGAACGGCGGACCTCTCAGCGAGCAGAAGCGTGCCGTAATACAAGCCGTAGTGGAAAAGACTGGTTACAGCCCGGACACTGCCGCCCAGACCCTGCGCACTGGCAAGGTGCGTCAGGTGGGGGTCATCGTGCCCAGCATCAGCTCCCAGTCGGTGGGGCAGATTACCAGCGGCATTGCAGCCGAGCTGGGGGCCAGCCGCTACCTGATGCTGCTGGCAGACACCGAACTGGACGGACAGATGGAGCTGGAATATCTTACAGCATTGCAGCGCAACCATGTGGCCGGGATCATTCTGCTGGGCTATGATTCCAGCCCGCAGCTGTGCAAAGCGCTGAAGGACTGCCGTGTGCCCGTGGTAGTAACAGGGCAGCGCTTTGCAGATCTGCCCTGCGTTTATAACGATGACCGCTCTGCCGCCCGCGACCTGACCCGGAAGATGCTGGAGCATGGCCGCAAAAATATCGTGTACATCGGCGGTAGCGAGCAGGACGCCGCCACCGGCATAGCCCGCCGTCAGGGTGTGCAGGATGCACTGCGGGAGGCCGGACTGAACGCAGATGGTCTGCCCCGCGCTTACTGCGCCGCCTTTTCCATGGAAGAAGGGCACCGCTGCATGGAGGAGCTGCTGGCACGCTGCCCGCAGCTGGATGGTGTGGTCTGCGTGACAGACACCGTGGCCTTTGGCGCTTTGCAGGTGCTGCGCAACGCCGGGCGCAAAGTAGGGCAGGATGTCGGCCTTGCCGGCATCGGAGACAACTGGGCAGGCAAGGTGGTGGAACCCGGCCTGACCACCATCCGCTTCTATCAGCGGCAGGTCGGGCAGGAAGCTGCCCGGATGCTACTGCAAAGCTTAGAGCATACCGAGCCGGACGCTGCGCCGGTGCGCCAGACCACGCTGGGCTATACGCTGGTAGAGCGCGGCTCACTGTAAAAAAAGAGGAACAAATGAAACAAAAGCTGATTTTTTTAGATATTGATGGCACTCTGCTGCCCCCGGGCGAGATGCTGATTCCCCAAAGCACGGTGGAGGCGCTGCGCAAAGCACACGCCAACGGCCATAAGCTGTTTCTGTGCACCGGGCGCAATCTGCGTATGACCCAGCCGCTGCTGGACTACGGCTTTGACGGCGCAGTGTGCAGCGCCGGTGGTTATGTTTTTTGCGGGGACAAGGTGCTGGTAGACCTGCCTATGGAGTCGCAGTTGGCAAAGGACGTGCGCAGCGCCATGGAGCGCCACGGCGTAGAGTGTACGCTGGAAGCGCGGGATGCCACCTATGGCAGCCTGAAGATGATCGAGCGCTGGAGCTTCACCCACCGGGATGCAGGCCCCCTGAACAGCGAAGCCGCCCGCTGGCGCAAGGCTATGGAGGACGGCATGACCATCAGCCCGCTGGCCGAGTACAAGGGCGAGCCGCTGTATAAGATCGTATATATCGCAGAGCGCAGCGAGGACTTGGACGAGGCAAAGCGCCTGTACGAGGACAGATTCGTGTTCTGCGAGAGCAAGCTGGACGGTCTGGACGGCGGCTATGTGAACGGTGAACTCATCAACCGCAAATTTGATAAAGGGCGCGGCATCAAGGCCGTCTGCGACTATCTCGGCGTGCCCCTGCAGGACAGCATCGGCTTTGGCGACAGTGACAACGACCTGCAGATGACCGATGTGGTCGGCATCAGCGTCTGTATGGCCAACGGCTCTGCAAGCCTGAAGCAACGCTGCGACCGCATTGCCCCCTCGGTGTACGAGGACGGCATTGCTAAGGAGTTTGCAGCCTTGGGGCTGATTTGAGATTTCTTTTAGTAAAAATAGCGCAGGGGAACGTCCGCAGACGTTCCCCTGCGCTAAAATTATAAATAATGATTCTGCTGAAAATATCCAGAGCAAAGCGGAGGATATTTAAAATCGTCTCACAGCAAAAAGGAGCACCGCACAAAAATACTGTGTGGTGCTCCTTTTGGTTCATAGATCAGTAGTGCAGATCCTCTGCGGTCAGGCCTTCCAGCACAGGCAGCATGGCAGCGGCCTCAGCCTTGGCGGCAGGCAGATCCATATCGCGGTAGTTGCCGCACTCCACCTCGCTGGCACCGGGCACAGCGCCCTCGAAATTGGCCATAAAGCAGTAGGCATCCACCGTCAGCTGCAATGCCTGCGCCGGGGTCAGTCCTCGGGTGAGCAGGTAAAAGCCGGTGCGGCAGCCCATGGGGCCAACATAGATCACCCCGTCCTTCACGGCGCTGTTGCGCGCGTAGGTGGCAAACAGGTGCTCCAGCGTGTGGGCGGCGGCGGTGGTCAGGTAATCGCCCTGATTGGGTTTTTTCATGCGGATGTCCCAGGTGAGCACATCGCCGTCCTGACGGCTCAGATACATCCCGCGCTCCAGCCGGGTGTGATCCACGCAAAAGCTTGCGATACGTTCCATACTACGGTTCTCCTTTTATGCTTTAGCCCTGCAGGCGCTGCACACTGCCGTGTGCGCAGTCCACAGCCACCATCAGACCATCGCGGATGTGGCTGGTAGCACCAGCGGCACCCACAACGGTGGGCTTCAGCAGTGCCTTGCCGGCAATGGCGGCGTGGCTGTTCAGGCCGGGCTCCTCTACCACCAGAGCGGCAGCGTCGCGCACAAAGCCCAGCATCTCGTTGCTGGTGGAGGGAACCACCAGCACCATACCGGGCTTGAACTTGGCGCGCACCTCGTCCATGGTGCGGCAGACACAGGCCTTGCCGCTGGCAACATCGTTGTTTTCGGGGCCGACACCCACGCCGGTAGCCAGACAGTTGCCCACCATGTGGATCTTGATCATGTTGGTGGTGCCGGAAACGCCCACGGGCACGCCTGCGGTCACAACAGCCAGCTCGCCGTTGTGCAGATAGCCGTTCTCCTTAGCCAGAGCAGTGGACATCTCAATCAGCTCATCGGTGCTGTGTGCCAGCGACATCATCAGCGGAGTGATGCCCCAGCTCAGGGACAGCTGACGCTGCACCTGCTCGCGCATGACGCAGGCAATGATGGGCTGCTGCGGGCGGTACTTGCTCAACAGGCGGGCAGTGGTGCCGGACTCGGACACGGTAACGATGGCGGCGGCGTTCACGTCCCGTGCGGTCAGGCAGGCAGCATGGGCGGTAGCGTCAGAGACGCTGATCTTGCCGGGGTTGAAATCCATCTGGCGGCCACGCAGATGGAAGCCCTCCTGCTCAGTGCGCTCAGCAATGGCGGACATGGTCTTGAGTGCCTCCACGGGGTAGGCACCGGCAGCGGTCTCACCAGACAGCATAATGGCAGAGGTGCCATCGTAAATGGCGTTTGCCACGTCCGAGATCTCCGCGCGGGTGGGGCGGGGGTTCACGATCATGCTGTCCAGCATCTGGGTAGCGGTGACGATGGGCTTGCCGAAGGAGAAGGAGCGGTCGATGATGGTCTTCTGGATGCCGGGCAGCTCGGTGAAGTCGATCTCCACGCCCAGATCGCCACGGGCCACCATCACGGCGTCGGCAGCAGCCAGAATGCTGTCGATGTTGTTCACGCCCTCGCGGTTCTCGATCTTTGCAATGATGCGGATGTTGGAATCGTACTGGTTCAGCAGGTTGCGGATATCGTACACATCCTGTGCGGTGCGCACAAAGGAGGCGGCGATGAAATCGTAACCCTGCTGGATGCCGAAGATGATGTCGTCCTTATCGCGCTGGCTCATATACGGCATGGACAGGTGCACGCCGGGCACGTTGACGCCCTTCTTGTTCTTGATCTTGCCGCTGTTCAGTACGGTGCAGACGATGTCGGTGTCGTTCACGGTCTGGATCTGCAGCTTGATCAGGCCGTCGTCCAGCATGATGGTGCCGTTCGGCTCCACGTCCATGGGCAGATCCTTGTAGGTGATGGAGCAGATCTCGTTGGTGCCCTCCACATCGCGGGTGGTCAGGGTAAAGGTCTGGCCTGCAACCAGATTCTCAACGCCGTTCTTGAAGTCCTTCAGGCGGATCTCGGGACCCTTGGTGTCCAGCAGTGCAGCCACGGGCTTGCCCAGCTCCTCGCGCAGAGCCTTCAGCTTTTCAAGGCGACCCAGATGCTCCTCGTGGGAACCGTGGGAAAAATTGAAGCGGGCCACGTTCATGCCGTTGGCGATCAGATCGCGCAGAACGCCTTCCTTATCGGTGGAAGGGCCAAGGGTGCAAATAATTTTCGTCTTTCTCATGCAATATACCTCCGTCAACTCTCTCTTACCTATATCCGGCACAGCATCCCTGCAGGCTGCTGTGTATGACCAATGGGAGCAAAAGCTCTCGGTACAGCGGGTTGGTTTATATGGCAGAGCGGGAAAACCCAAAACTCTACCACCTATTATTATAATCATTCCGGTGCAAGAGAGCAAGAGGAATTTTTGCTTGAATACAAGTTTTTGCATCTGCTGATGCCCAAAGGAAAGATTGCAAAACTTTTAACGATGTGCCGCAGCTTTCCGTGCGCTGTCTGACAGGGGAAAACTGCTGCAAAACGCAAAAACTGATAAGACCGCACAAGGCTGCTTCCTCTTGCATCCGAGGGGCTTTTTGCTTATAATAAGGATAATAAAGTAGTACTGTTCCGGGGCGCGCCCCGGAGAAATGGAGTGACCATTATGGAAAAACGTGTTTTTCTAATCGTGTTGGACAGCTTTGGCATTGGAGCAGAGCCGGATGCCGCTGCCTTCGGCGATGCAGGCACCAATACCCTGGGTGCCATTGCGAACCACCCCAATTTCAACTGTCCCAATCTGCGCAAGCTGGGCTTGTTCAACATTGACGGCGTGACCGCAGGGGAAAAGACGGATGCCCCGGCGGCTGCCTTTGCCCGCCTGCAGGAGCAGAGCATGGGCAAGGATACCACCATCGGCCACTGGGAGATCGCCGGTGTGGTCAGCCCGGAGCCGCTGCCCACCTTCCCCGAGGGCTTCCCGGAGGAGCTGATCCGGGAGTATGAGCAAAAGACCGGCCACAAGGTGCTGTGCAACAAGCCCTATTCCGGCACGCAGGTGCTGAAGGACTACGGCGAACAGGCCATGCGGGAAAACGCCCTCATCGTCTACACCAGCGCCGACAG
>CAKSZF010000073.1 GCA_934525405.1 uncultured Faecalibacterium sp. | reverse complement strand
TTGTACACCTCGTCTGCGTTGCAGCCGCGGGACAGATCGTTGATGGGAGCGTTCAGACCCTGCAGGATGGGGCCGTAAGCAGCGTAGCCGCCCAGGCGCTGTGCGATCTTATAGCCGATGTTGCCGGCCTCGATGCAGGGGAAAATGAAGGTGTTGGCCTGACCAGCCACCTTGCTGCCCTTGCACTTGACCTGTGCAACCTCGGGAGCAACGGCTGCGTCAAACTGCAGCTCGCCGTCCACAGCCAGCTCGGAATCCATCTCCTGTGCCTTGATGGTAGCATCGTGGCTCAGTGCCACGGTGCCGCCCTTGCCGGAGCCCTTGGTGGAGAAGCTCAGCACAGCCACCTTCGGGTCGATGCCGAACAGCTTTGCGGTGCGGGCAGTCTCCACAGCCACCTCAGCCAGCTTGGAAGCAGCAGAAACCTTGACCTCGCCGGTAGCCTTATCGACGGTATCGGTGTAATCAATGTTGACAGCGCAGTCGCCCATGGCAATGCGCTTCAGGCCCTCTTCGCCGCAGTCGCGGTCCAGAATAAAGCAGGAGCTCACCAGATGTGCGCCCTTCTTGGTCTTGACCAGCTGCAGAGCGGGACGGATGGTGTCGGCGGTGGAGTAGGTAGCGCCGCCCAGCAGGCAGTCTGCCTTGCCCATCTTCACCAGCATGGTGCCGAAGTAGTTGGACTTCTTCAGCAGGGCGGTGCACTCCTCTGCGGACTGCTTGCCCTTGCGCAGCTCCACCATGGTGCTGACCATCTCATCGAAGCCGGCGTAGTTCTCCGGGTCGATGATCTCGGCAGCGGAAATATCAAAGTTACCGGCGGCGGCAGCAGCCTTGCACTCTGCCTCGTTGCCCACCATAACGACCTTCAGCACGCCCTCGGCCAGCAGCTTGCTTGCGGCCTCCAGAATGCGGGGGTCATTGCCCTCGGTGAACACGATCGTCTTGGGATTTGCCTTCAGCTGTGCTACCAGCGGTGCAAACATATCAGCCATTGTGATTACCTCCGAAAATGCTTTCCAAAATTTGCATCCCGTGTCTGTTGGACACAAGGATGCCTTTCTTCTTTATTCTAGCACAGACGGCAAAAAGTTCAAGACAAAATTGTGTTTTTGTGCTATATTTTAGGGGAGAAAGCGCCATTTGATTTGTGAATAAAATATCATACTGGTTTAAAAGGAGATGTTCTCCATGGATATGGATACTTTAAAGGCCGAATGCCTTGCCTGTACCCGGTGCGAGCTGTGCGCCACCCGGACGAACGTGGTGTTCGGACAGGGCGTGCCGGACGCCGAGGTGCTGTTTGTGGGCGAGGGCCCGGGTCAAAGCGAGGACGAGCAGGGTCTGCCCTTTGTGGGGCGCAGCGGCCAGCTGCTGGACAAGTACCTGTTTGCCATCGACCTTGACCGCAAAAAGAACTGCTATATTGCCAACATCGTCAAGTGCCGCCCGCCCCAGAACCGCGACCCGCTGCCCGCCGAGAGCGAAGCCTGTATGCCGTGGCTGCGGGAGCAGTTCCGGCTGATCCAGCCTAAGATTGTGGTCTGCCTTGGGCGCATTGCTGCCCAGCGGATGATCCGGCAGGATTTTTCTGTCACCCGGGAGCATGGGCAGATCATAAATAAGGGCGGCATCCTGTTCATGGGCACCTTCCACCCCGCCGCCCTGCTGCGCCAGCCTCAGAACAAGCCCGAAGCTTTTGCAGACTTTACCGTGCTGCGGGATACCATTGCCGCCGTGTGCGAACATACCTATCATAAATAAGGACAGGAACCAACCGCGCCGCTTTTGCATACTGTAAAGCAAAAGCGAGGTGTTTTTGTATGGAAAGTTCCGTGCATCCTTCTGTGGATTTCTTTTTGGGCGCTACGACGCCCGCCGGGTTCAAGGGCTACTTTGCACCGCTGCGCCGGGAACCCGGGATGCAGCTGGTGCTGCTCAAAAGCGGGCCGGGCTGCGGCAAATCTACCCTGATGAAACGTCTGGCGCGCGCCGCACAGGATAAGGGCGAACCCATCCAGCGCATCCACTGCGCCAGCGACCCCGACAGTCTGGACGGGGTGGTGTTCCTGCGACAGAAACGTGCCATCATCGACGCCACCGCACCCCATGTGGTGGAGCCGGAAGCCCCCGGCGCAGACGAGCGGGTGTTGAGTTTGTACCACACCATTGATGCCGATGCCCTGCACCCCCACAAGGACGAGGTGACTGCCCTGTTTGCCCGCAACCAACTGCTGCGCAGCCGGGCAGCGCGGTATGTGGCCTCGGCAGGCAGTCTGCTGCTGGACAGCCGCCGCGCCGAAGCGTGCAGTGCAAACTTTGAAAAAGTGCGCCGCTACGTCAAGCGGTTGTGCACCCGCCTTTTACCCCGCACCGAGGAGATGGGCTCTGAAGAGCTGCGGCTGCTCTCGGCCATCACGCCCAAGGGCGAGGTGTTCTATCAGGGCACGGTGCAGGCGCTGGCCGACCGGTGCATCCTTTTCCGGGACGATTACGGGGCAGTCTCCCGCCTGCTGCTGGAGCTCATCCGCGCCGAAGCGCTGGCGCGGGGCTATCACATCATTACCTGCCCCTGCGCCATGCACCCGGAGGATAAGATCGACCACATTATCATCCCTTCTCTGCGGCTGGCATTTCTGACCGACAACCGCTGGCATCCGGTGCGGCTGTCTGCGGCACAGACCGTGCGGTGCAGCCGTTTTGTGGACAGGGAGAACCTTTCCGCCTGCCGCGCACGGCTGCGCTTCAACGAGCGCGCCGCCGCTGAATTGCTGGAACAGGCCTGTGCCTTGATGGCGCAGGCAAAAAGCTGCCACGACGAGTTGGAGACCTACTACCGCACCGCCGTGGACTTTGCACAGGTGGATGCCGCAGCCGCCCAGTGCATGGAGCTGTTCGGGGTAGGATAAAGTAGACCACAACGGAGGTGAAACGCCTTGGCAAGCATCCATCTGCCCATCCGGCAGTTGGTGGAGTTTTTGCTGCGCACCGGCAGCATCGACAGCCGCTTTACCGGCTTTGACCGCGCCAACGAGGGTGCACGCATCCACCGCAAGCTGCAAAAGGCCGCCAGGGAGGGCTATCAGGCCGAGGTATTCCTCGGCGCCGAGCGGGAAGCCTGCGGCATCGCCTTTACACTGGAAGGCCGGGCAGACGGCATTTTCACCGATGAAAGCGGCGCTGTGACCATTGACGAGATCAAGACCACCACTGTTCCCTACGAGGAGATCACCGAGGAGTTGAACCCCTGCCACTGGGCGCAGGGCATGGTATATGCTGCCATATTCAGCAGCCAGCAGGGACTGGATGCGCTTGCCGTGCGGCTGACCTATTACCAAGTTGACACTGACCAAATCCTGCGCTTTACGCGGCAATTCACCCGGCAGCAGCTGGAGCAATTTTTGCAGCAGCTTTTAGCGCAGTACGCCCCGTGGGCACAGCGGCAGCTGGACTGGGACACCCGGCGCAGCCAAAGCCTTGCGGCGCTGCAATTCCCCTTTGCGGAGTACCGCCCCGGGCAGCGGGCGCTGGCGGGTGAAGTGTACTGCGCCTGCCGCGCCGGGAAGAGCGCCGACCGCAAGGGCGGCACCCGCGTTTTTTGTCAGGCACCTACCGGCATCGGCAAGACCATGAGCGCGCTCTTCCCGGCCCTGAAAGCCATGGGCGAGGGCTGCGGTGCAAAACTATTCTACCTGACCGCCCGCAACACCACCCAAGCCGCCGCCGAGGACGCGGTAGCGCGGCTGCGTGCCGCACAGCCCGGTCTCGCCTTGCGCAGCGTGACCCTGACCGCCAAGGAAAAAGCCTGCCTGCACCCGGACGCCGAGGGGCACCCCGCCTGCCTGCCGGAGGTGTGTCCCTTTGCCAACGGCTACTACGACCGCCGCAAAGATGCGCTGGCGGCTTTGCTGGACGGCAGCGGCAGTTTCAGCCGCGCCGCGCTGGCGGACACCGCCCGGCAGTTCTCAGTGTGTCCCTTTGAGCTGGGGCTGGATCTGAGCGAGTGGTGCGATGTGGTCATCGGGGACTACAACTATCTGTTTGACCCGGTGGTGCACCTGAAGCGCTTTTTTGACACCACCGGGGACTGGCTGTTCCTCATTGACGAGGCGCACAATCTGCCGGACAGAGCCCGCGCCATGTACTCGGCGCAGTTTGCCAAAAGCAGCCTGACCGAGGCAAAGCGGGCGCTGGGCAAGGGCAAAAGCAGCCTGAAAACCGCGCTGACCAAGGCGGATAAGGTCTTTTTGGCGGCGCGCAAGGCCTGCGCACAGGCTGCGCCCCGCACAGGCGCAGAGCCTGCCGGAGATGCCGAGCTCACACAGGTAAGCCTTTTACCTGCCGAAGCTGCCCCGGATTTTGCCCTGCCGCAGCCGCTGTACGCCCGGGACGGCACTGTGTTTTTGCAGCAGCTGCCCGCCGCTTTGCTCGCTGCCCTGCGGGCGGTGCACACCCCGTTACAGGACTGGCTGGAACAGAACCCCGAGGACCCCGCCCACGCCCAGCTGCTGGAACTCTACTTTGCCTTGCAGGATATCGCCCGCGCGGCCGACCGGTACGACAGCCATTTTGTCACCCAGCTCACCGCCCGGGGCAGCGAGCTGGAGCTGCATCTGCTCTGCTTAGACCCCGCGCCCTTTGTGGACGCCAGTCTGGCGGCAGGGCGCAGCGCGGCGCTGTTCAGTGCTACATTGGCCCCGCCCGCCTTTTACCGCAATGTGCTGGGCTGCGCCGATGCCCGGGCGGTGGCGCTGCCAAGCCCTTTCCCACCGGAAAATCTGGGACTGTTCTGTCTGCCGGGCATCTCCACCCGCTATCGCCAACGGGAAGCCAGTGTGCCCGCCGTAGCCGATGCGCTGGCGGCGCTGGCAAAGGGTAAAACCGGCAACTATCTGGCGTTTTTCCCCAGCTACGCCTATTTGCAGCAGGTGTACGAAGCCTTTACTGCCCGCTGGCCGGACATTCCCGCTCTTGTGCAGCAACGTAGTCTGGACGATGCCGGACGCGCGGAGTTTCTGGCGCAATTTGTGCCCCACCCCGCGGAGACGCTGCTGGGCTTTGCCGTGATGGGCGGCATCTTCGGCGAGGGGGTAGACCTTGTGGGTGACCGGCTCATTGGCTGTGCCATTGTGGGGGTGGGGCTGCCGCAGGTGAACCCCCGGCAGGAGATGCTGCGCCGCTATTACGAGGAACAGTCCGGCTGCGGCTTCGACTACGCCTACCGCTACCCGGGCATGAACAAGGTGCTGCAAGCCGCCGGGCGGGTGGTGCGCACCCCACAGGACAAAGGCGTGGTGCTGCTTTTGGACGACCGCTTTGCACAGCCCGACACCGCCCGTCTGTTCCCGCCGCACTGGCAGCACATCCAATATCTGCCCGGTACCGCCGCGCTGGAAACGGCGCTGGCAGCGTTCTGGGATGTATAAAACTACAAAAGGAGTTGTTGCATCATGCGCAACAACTCCTTTTTGCTATAGCCTTAATACTCCACGCCCTTCCGTGCGGCAATGCCCTTTTGGTAGGGATGGCGGCGGCAGCACATCTCGGTAAGGTAATCTGCGGCGTCCAGCATCCACCCGGGGGCTGCGTGGGCGGTCAGGACGCACTCCTGCCCGGCGGGACGGTGCATCACTGCCTGCTGCAGCAGGGCTTTGTCCACCATGTCCAGTTCCCACGCGCTTCCGGCTTCGTCCAGCACCAGCAGATCACAGGGCTGCGCCAGCGCCGCCGCAAGGTTTTTGTTTTGCAAGGCGCGGGTAGCGGCCTTTTCGGCTTCGTTCATCTGAAAGACGAATTTCTGCCCAGCCTTGCCCCGGTAGACGGCCGCGCCCAGCTGTTCCAGCAGCGGGATCTCCCCGCTCTGCCCGCCCTTTAAAAACTGCACGATGACCACCCGTTTTCCGCTGCCCAGCGCCCGCAGGGCAAGCCCCATGGCGGCTGTGGTCTTGCCTTTGCCATCGCCGTAATACAGATGCAAAAGTCCTAAGCTTTCCATCGTTTTTCTCCTTTTTCCGGTTTTGTAACAAAAGGCACCCGCAGCCCTGCACGCTTGGCAGAACGGCTGCGGATGCCTTCTTATTATTCATGCGTTGCTTTTACTGGTACAGCGGGAACTCCCGGGTCAGGCGCAGGACGCGGGCGCTAATCTCGTCCTTCTTTTCCTCATAGTGCCAGATGCAGTCTGCAATGCAGTCCGCAATCACCTGCATCTCGGCTGCACCCATGCCGCGGGTGGTGACAGCCGGGGTGCCCAGACGCACACCGGAGGTCACAAAGGGGCTGCGGGTCTCGCCGGGGACAGTGTTCTTGTTGGCGGTGATGTGCACGCTGTCCAGACGCTGCTCCAAGTCCTTGCCGGTGCACTCCTCGTCCCGCAGGTCGATGAGCATCAGGTGGTTGTCGGTGCCGCCGGATACCAGCTTGACCCCGCGCTGCTGCAAGGCCGCAGCCAGCGCCTGTGCATTTTCTACGATCTTGCGGGCATATTCCTTGAACTCCGGCTTCAGTGCCTCGCCAAAGCAGACGGCCTTTGCTGCAATCACGTGCTCCAGCGGGCCGCCCTGCGTGCCGGGGAACACTGCCGAGTTGATGCGCTTGGCAATGATGGGGTTGTTGGTCAAAATCAGGCCGCCGCGGGGGCCTCGCAGGGTCTTGTGGGTGGTGGTGGTCACTACGTCGGCGTAGGGTACGGGGCTCTGGTGCTGACCGCCCGCCACCAGACCGGCAATGTGCGCCATATCCACCATCAGGTATGCGCCGTAGCCGTGGGCGATCTCGGCCAGCTTTTCAAAGTCGATGGCGCGGGGGTAGGCAGAAGCACCGGCCACCAGCATCTTGGGGCGCACCTTGCGCACCTGCTTTTCCAGCTCAGCGTAGTCGATGACGCCGTCTGCGCCGACACCGTAGGAGATGAAGTGGTAATTTTTACCGGACATATTCACCGGAGAACCATGGGTCAGGTGACCGCCCTGCGAAAGGTCCATGCCCATAACGGTATCGCCCAACTCCAGCAGGGCAAAATACACGGCAAGGTTGGCCTGTGCGCCGGAATGGGGCTGGACATTGGCGTACTTTGCCCCGAACAGCTGGCAGGCACGCTGGATGGCAATATTCTCCACCTCGTCCACATAGACGCAGCCGCCGTAGTAGCGCTTGCCGGGCAGACCCTCGGCGTACTTATTGGTCAGCACGCTGCCCATGGCTGCCATCACGGCGGGCGAAACGATGTTCTCGCTGGCGATCAGCTCAATGTTCTCGCGCTGACGGGTCAGTTCCCGCTCCATGGCTGCGCCCAGTTCCGGGTCGGCTGCATTGACCATGCCGATGGTGTCCATCATATCCTTGTACATTTTACTTGCCCCTCTCCACAAAATGTTGCAGGTCCTCTCAGCGCAGCGCCCGTGCGGCGCTTGCTCCTGTAAGATAATCATAGCAGAAAGCGGCGGCGGCTTCAATCCTCTTTTCGCCAAAAGGCTTGCTTTTTTTGTCTGAA
>CAKSZF010000072.1 GCA_934525405.1 uncultured Faecalibacterium sp. | reverse complement strand
GCAAACACCGCCTGCATCCGGCCGTTGATCATGTACACGAACAGCCGGTTGGTGTCGATATCCTCTTCCAGCAGCTCGGGGCTGGGGTAATTGTCGCCCCACTGGGTGGGGTTGCCGTTTTTCGCCATGAGATCCCGCGCATGGGCATAGACCTCAAGGATCTTTGCCATATCCGCTCTTACCGCTCCGCGAAACATATCGTCTCATCCTCTCTCGCCCGCGCCCTGCTGCGCGGGGTGCATTTGTATCAGTATAACACAATTTTCCATAAAGTGCCAGATTATTCTCCATTTTGCGGCAAAAACAGACCGCCGTGCGCGGGGCGGCAGCACGGCGGTCGGGGGCAGCAAAACGAGGGGCTTCATGCGGTAGGGCGGCGGGTGGTGCCGGTGCGCACCAGCCGGTACTCCCGGGGACTCAGGCCGTAACGCTCGTGGAACAGGCGGTAGAAGTAGCTGGTGTTCTCGTACCCCACCTGCGCGATGATCTGCTGGATGTTCAGATCGCTGCGGCGCAGCAGCCGCGCGGCAGTCTCCATGCGGTGCTTTTGCAGCAGCTCCTTGTAGGTGCGCCCGGTCTGGGCGCGCACGCACTCGCTGACATACGCCAGCGAAACACCATAAGCCCTTGCCACATTGGAAAGGCTGGCCTCACGATAATTTTGGGTGATCTCCTGCAGCGCCGCCTGCACCAGTGCATCGCGGCTCACAGCCTCCATGCGGGCTTGCTGCGGGGGGCATTCAAGCTTTGCCATCATTGTATCTGTCCTCCGTAACGGTGCGGCGGGCGGGGGACTGGGGGAAGCCGGACCACCCGCCGCACGATAACTGCGGAGCCCATTTAGGGCTCTTATACCCTGAATACGAATGACCCGCCGCAAACATTGCAAGAAAGCTAAAAATTTTTTAGTCAATTTTCGTTGTAGGGGGCAGGAACTCCCTCAGTCAAAGCCTGACGGCTTTGCCAGCTCCCTCTGGGAGGGAGCCTCTGGCGCGTCCGGTCGCTTTGTGGTTTAGCCGGAAACTTTGCCGCCATGCCAAAGGCCCCATCTCCGAGGGGGCTGGCATCGAGCAAAGCGAGATGACTGGGGGAGTTTCTTGCGGCGTGCGCCCTCTCAGTCACCTGCGGTGACAGCTCTCCCAAAGGGAGAGCCAAGAGCACCGCCGAAAGCGTCCTCATTATGCTTGAAGCTTTAGTAACGGGCTTTAAATCTTGGCTCCCCCTTTGAGGAAAGACTTCCCCCGTTCCGGGGGAAGATGTCACCGCAGGTGACAAAAGGGGGAATCTGGCGCGGGAGCGCCTGAGAGGGCGATATCCCCCACCGAAAAAGGCTGCCTGCCAAGCGGCAGACAGCCTTTTCCAGAAGAAAATAAGGAAAACACGCACCCAAAAGGGCAGAGTGAGTATCAGAACATACTTTCGTCCTTGTAGCGCCCGGTGCGCACGAACTGCACCCACTCGGCTACGTTCACGGCGTGGTCGCCGATGCGCTCCAGATACTTGATGACCATGAGCAGATCCAGTGCCGCGTCCACCTTGGCGGGGTCGGCGGCGATCTCCTGTGCCAGCGTGTGCTTGATGGCGTTGAAGTCGTAGTCCACCGCATCGTCTGCGGCGATGACGCGGCGGGCGGCGATCTCGTCCTCGGCGGTCAGGGCAGCTATGGCGTCCAGAATCATCTGGTAGGCCTTGCGTCCCATGGCAATAGCCTGACTGACAGCGGGGTCGCCCTCCTTGCGCACGGTGACAAGATGCGGGATGATCTCCGCGATATCCGAGGCGTGGTCGCCCATACGCTCGATGTCGGTGACCACCTTCATGGCGGTGGAAATGTGGCGCAGATCGCCCGCCACCGGCTGCTGGCGCAGCAGCAAGGTCATGCAGCGGTGCTCGATGTCCCGCTCCATGTTGTTGATGCGGTCATCCCCCTGCACGATCTTCTGGGCGGCTGCGGTATCGGCGGTGCACAGCGCTTCCAGTGCGTTCTCCACCGCCTCGGCGGCGTTCTGCCCCATCTCCACCAAGGCGGTTTTAAGGGCCTCCAGATCGCTGTCGTATTGTTTGCGAATGCTCATTGCTTTGTTCCTCCCTGCATTAACCGAACCGGCCGGAGATGTAGTCCTCGGTGCGTTTGTCCCGGGGCGTGCTGAAGATCTGGTTCGTGGGGCCCACCTCCACCAGTTCCCCCAGCAGGAAGAAGGCGGTGCGGTCGCTGATGCGGGCAGCCTGCTGCATATTGTGGGTGACGATGACCACGGTGTAGTTCTTTTTCAGCTCGTTCATCAGCTCCTCCACCTTCATGGTAGAGCCGGGGTCCAGTGCGCTGGTTGGCTCGTCCATCAGCAGCACCTCGGGCTTGACCGCCAATGCCCGGGCGATGCAAAGACGCTGCTGCTGCCCGCCGGAAAGGCCAAGGGCGCTCTTTTTCAGGCGGTCCTTCACCTCGTCCCACAGGGCGGCGCCCCGCAGCGAGCTTTCCACCAGCTCGTCCAGCTCGGCCTTATTGCGCACGCCGTGCAGCTTGGGGCCGTAGGTGATGTTGTCGTAGATGCTCATGGGGAAGGGGTTTGCCTTCTGGAACACCATGCCCACGCGGCGGCGCAGGTCGGTCAGCTCCATCTCGCGGGCAAAGATATCCTCGCCCTTCAGCCGTACATCGCCCTCGATGCGCACGCCCGGCACAAGGTCGTTCATGCGGTTCAGGGTCTTTAAAAAGGTGGATTTGCCGCAGCCGGAAGGGCCGATGAGTGCGGTGATCTCCCGCTCGCCCACGTCCAGCGAAATGCTCTTCAGCGCCTTGAAGTCGCCGTACCAGAGGTTCAGATCCTTTGCCGATATTACCGGCACATTCGTGTTTTCCATAGAGTACCTCATTGTTGAATTTAAAACTCCCTCAGTCGCGGCTTATGCCGCGCCAGCTCCCTCGGCGAGGGAGCCTTCCGTTCTGCCGCAAAGCTTTCTCTTCCCGATAAGCCTCCCTCCATGAGGGAGGTGGCATCGCGCAGCGATGACGGAAGGAGTTATTTTTACTGCTTCTGTTTCAGTTTTGTTTTAGCCAGACGTGCTGCCAGATTGATCAGCAGCACCAGCACCAGCAGCACTGCGCCGATGCCCCATGCGGAGGTGAAATCGCCGTCCTCAAAGGCGCGCAGATACAGCAGCACCGACAGGGTGGCACCGTTGGAGGTGTAGGCTTTGAATGCGCTCTTGGCGATCACCTCTGCCGCACCGGCGGTGAATAGCAGCGCGGCGCTTTCGCCCACGATGCGTCCTACCGCCAGAATGCAGCCGGTGATGATGCCGTCGATGCTGCAGGGCAGCACGATGGTGCGGATGATGTGCCACTTGCCTGCACCCAGACCCATAGCACCCTCACGGTAGCCCTGCGGCACCGTTTTGAGGGATTCCTGCGTGGTGCGGATGATGGTGGGCAGGTTCATCACTACCAGCGTCAGGCTGCCGGACAGCAGACAGGTCTGGAAGCCCAGCGCCTGACTGAACACCAGCATACCCACCAAGCCGTAGATGATGCTGGGGATACCGGCCAGCGTTTCGTTGGTGAACTCGATGACCTCAATGAGCCGCCGGTTGGAGGCGTATTCGGTCAGGTAGACCGCCGCACCCACGCCCAGCGGCAATACGATGAGTAATGTCAGCAGAATGACATACAGGGTGTTGAGGATGGCGGGCAGAATGCCGTCCGTCTTTTTCAGCACACTGGCGGTGGTGGAAAGGAAGTTCCAGCTGATATGGGGGATGCCCCGCACCAGCACCATGCCGATGATCCCGGCCACCAGCACCATCACCAGCACGGCGCTGGCCCAGACCAGCACGGTCATTACCCGGTTCCATGCCCGGCGGGAGGGCGAAAAGCCGTTATTCATCGCGGTTTCCTCCCTTCAGTACCACGTTCAGCACAACGTTGATGAGCATGATGAACACGAACAGCACCAGCGCGATGCTGAACAGTGCCTGCCGCTGCAAGCCGCCGGCGTAGCTCATTTCCTTGGCGATGGCGGTGGTCAGCAGGGTGACGCTGCGGAACAGGCTGTCCGGCATATTGGGGCTGTTGCCCGCCACCATCATCACAGCCATGGCCTCGCCGATGGCGCGGCCGATGCCCAGCACAACGCCTGCGGCAATGCCGCTTTTCGCCGCCGGGATGCTGATTTTGAACCATGTTTCGGTGTCGGTAGCGCCCAGCGCCAGACTGCCCTGCTCATACTCCGGCGGCACGGCGTTGAGCGCCGTCACCGACACGGACACGATGCTGGGCAAAATCATGATGGAAAGCACCACGATGGCGCTGAGCAGGCAGGCACCGGAGGCCTTGCCGAAAGCCTTTGCCACGGCGGGCACCAGCACCTGCATACCCAAAAGGCCGAACACCACGCTGGGGATGCCGGACAGCAGCTCGATGGCGGTGACCACCACGGTGCGCAGCTTGGGGTTTGCGGCCTTGGAGAGGAACACCGCCGTCAGCAGGCCGATGGGCACGCCGATGATGGTAGCGCCCAGCGTGCCGTAGACGCTGGACAGAATGAAGGGCAGGATGCCGAACAGCGGCTCTGCCGCAGTGGACGCCCATTTGGTGCCGAACAGGAACTTGAACAGACCAATTTTATGGATGGCCGGCACGCCGGAAACCACCATGTACACCGAGATGAGCACCACACAGCACACCGCCAGCATTCCGCACAGGAAGAAGATGAAATTCATCACCGCTTCCAGCCAGTCGGCGGGGGTGCGGGGCAGCCGCACCCGGCGCAGATAGGATTTTTTGTTCATAGCTGAAATCCTTTATAAAAGCCGCGTCGGCTCGCAGAAACGGCAGGCCGACGCGGCGGGCTGATTTTATCATCGTCCCATCCCTGTTGCCGGGTCAGTTCGGCCGGGAGTTTCACCAGCGAATGATCCGAGGGTGGGACCCTGTTGCCGCAGGCAATAGGGCGGGAGCTGGAAGCCCCGAATTTCGCGGGGGAACTCCCAGCCGGGCTAACCCCGAGCGCCTTTTACTCGTTCACGGGCACAGCGCCTGCGGTGCGGATGAGATCGGCAGCATCCTTGCTGGTGGCAAAGTCCACAAAGGCCTGTGCCTGCTCAGACAGGGTAACGCTCTTATTGGTGACGAACACGAAGGGACGCTGAATCTTGTAGCTGCCGTCCTTGACAGTGTCCTCGCTGCACTCCACACCCTCCACGGTGACCATGGCTACGGTGTCGCCCACAGCGGACAGAGAAGCGTAGCCGATGGCCAGCGGGTTTGCCTCCACGGCGCTGATGACAGCGCCGGTAGCGGTCAGCTCCTGTGCGTACTTGCAGCTGTCCTTCACGTCCACGATGCTCTCAAAGCCATCGCGGGTGCCGGAACCGGCCTCACGACCTACCAGAACGATCTCGCCGTCGTCGCCGCCGACATCCTTCCAGTTGGTGATCTCGCCGGTGAACATCTTTTTGAGCTGCTCCACGGTCAGGTCAGCAACCTTGCTGTCCTTGTTCACAACGATGGCGATACCATCCAGCGCCACGATGGTGCCGTCCACAGCGGACTTCTCGTCGTCCTTCAGGGCGCGGGAGGACAGGCCGATGTCCAGCGTCTTGTCGGTAGCGCCGGTGATGCCTGCGCCGGAACCGGTGGGGTCGTAGCTGACGGTGACGCCCGGCTCGACCTCGGCAAAGCCCTCGGTCAGGGCAGCGATGACGTTCTTCATGGAAGTAGAACCGCCGGTCGCAACGTTGCCGCTCAGGGTGCCTGCTGCGCTCTCCGCAGCGGAAGAAGCGGTGGTGGAAGCAGAAGCAGCAGAGCCGCCGCAGGCAGTCAGGGCAGCAGCCGCAGCAGCTGCACCGCAAACGGTCAGAAACGAACGACGAGAGATCTTTTTCATGATAGAATTTCCTCCATTAAAAACCCGGGCGCCCGCCCGGAACTGTCTTTTTGTGTTTTCCTTGGGAACGGCCTTATTCTACCGCTTTGCCGCCCTTGCCGCGACCATGGACGTGCAAAAAGTGCGTAAAACTTTGTGCACATTGCCAGCTCCAATGTAAAGAACAGGTAATGCGGCGCAAAACAAAAAGCCGCCGGGCACTCCTGTTTCCAAGAGTGCCCGGCGGCGGGGTGTATTCGGTTTTACTCTACGCGGCCTGTTACGTTTTTGCCGTTATTCCCGTAGAGGAACACAGCGGTTTTGCCGTTGTAGCGTACGCGCAGCTCATAGGTGCCGGGACTGTTCTTTTCCGGCACACCTTCCTTGGTTTCCAGATAGAACTCCTGCGAGCCATTGTAGACGGCCGTCTGCCCCGGCTCTGCGACCAGTTCCTTCCGCTTGAAATACAGCGTTTCCTCTGTATCTTTCTCGCGGAAGATGCAGGTAATGTCCTCCGGCTTGATAACTACCCTTTCGGCGCTGTTGTTCTGGATGGTGAACTTCGTCCAGTAGGTCAGCTGCTTGACTATGCCGTCGCCCAGACCGCCGCGCGGAAACGGCATTGCGCAGATAAAGGTGACATCACCGATCTTCGCCACACCGCTGGTCTTGTCGATCACGGTATCCCCGCAGCCGGTCAAAGCCCCTGCGGCGGTCAGCACCAGAGCCCCGGCACTGAGCTTGAGAAATGTTCTGCGGTCGATCATAGCGATGTATCCCCTCCTGTGCTTCTGTTATAAATGGTCAGATAAGCTCTCGCAGTGCAATATACTTGCCGTCCTGCCTCAACAGATACATCGTTGCAGTAACTCCGGCGATCTTGATGGTCAGCACGACCGGCGTGCCGCTTCTGTATGCTTCCAGTGCCTCATCCGTTTTGAAATCCATTTTCAGATCCACTGTGGTGCTTCCAAACAGCATGCCCCACGCAAAGTTAGAAGCGATCAGCTGACCCGATACAGGGCTCAAAGTCTCCAGCTCTTTACCGGCTATACTGCCCTTGAACATTCCCGCATAACTCGTAGTCTGGAAATCGTTTGGACCGCCTTCAAACTTCAGCGTGACATTGGCAATCAAGATCCTTTTCGGACCGGTCAACTCCGAGCCGCCATAACCGATGTCCAGATCATTGATGCTGATCCGGTACTGCCCCACCCGGACCTCGTTGGGAGCCAGGGCATTGCTGTCACCGCAGCCGCCCAGCAGCCCGGTCATGGATGCTGCTGCTGCCATTGCAGCCGAGGTCTTTAAAAATGTGCGACGATTCATTTTCATAGACATACTATAAGCCCTCCTCAAAAGCTTTTTTGTACTTTAAGAGTACCACATTTTACCACGTTGTCAACCATCGAAACTTAGGTTTCACCGTTTTATCGCTCCTTTATAATCTATTATAACGGCGCGGCGTCTGCCGCGTTCCGGGGCGGTGGCGAAAAATTTTATTTTTTCAAATAAAATCGAAATTTGCTGTTGACAAAGGACACTTGGTATGATAAAATAACCAAGTCGGGTGCGAACACCTGATGCGAAAATGGTCGTATGGCCCGTTGGTCAAGCGGTTAAGACAGAGGCCTCTCACGCCTTTAACATCGGTTCGATTCCGGTACGGGTCA
>CAKSZF010000071.1 GCA_934525405.1 uncultured Faecalibacterium sp. | reverse complement strand
CGCATCGGGGATGCGGGCAAGCGGCTGCACACCGGCCGCAGCCGCAACGATCAGGTGGCGCTGGATATCCGCCTGACTTTGCGGGATTACAGCAAGACTTTGCAGGCCTACATCGTGGAGCTGGTGCGGGTGCTGTGCAAAAAGGCAGCGGAGAACACCGCCTCCGTCATGCCCGGCTACACCCATTTACAGCGTGCCCAGCCCATCACCTTCGGCCACGCGCTGATGGCCTACGCCTCCATGCTGCTGCGCGACCTTGACCGCTTTGCGGACGCCACCGCCCGTATGGACAGCCAGTGCCCGCTGGGATCGGGTGCGCTGGCGGGCACTACTTACCCGCTGGATCGGGATTTCACCGCCGAAAAGCTGGGCTTCACTGCCCCCTGCGCCAACAGTCTGGACGGCGTGTCCGACCGCGATTTCTGCATCGAGCTGGCAAGCGCCATCTCCATCTGCATGATGCACCTGTCCCGCCTTTCGGAGGAGATCATCCTGTGGTGCAGCTGGGAGTTCAAGTTCATTGAACTGGACGATGCCTTTACCACCGGTTCGTCCATTATGCCCCAGAAGAAAAACCCGGATGTCACGGAGCTGATCCGCGGCAAGACCGGCCGGGTGTACGGCGACCTGAACACCCTGCTGGTGATGATGAAGGGCCTGCCGCTGGCCTACAACAAGGATATGCAGGAGGACAAGGAAGCCATCTTTGATGCAGTGGATACCTTGGAACTCTGCCTCAAGACCATCACCCCCATGCTGGACACCATGAAGACCCTGCCCGCCAATATGCGCCGCGCCGCCGCAAAGGGCTTTATCAACGCCACCGACTGCGCCGACTACCTGACCAAGAAGGGAATGCCCTTCCGGGATGCCTACAAGCTGACCGGCTGCATGGTGTCGGACTGCATTGCCGCCGACAAAACGCTGGAGGAGCTGACCTTGACCCAGTTCCAGACCTACAGCCCGCTGTTCGGGGCCGATATCTATGATGCCATCGACCTTGTGCACTGCTGCGAGGGACGCACCAGCTACGGTGGCCCCAGCGCCGCCAGCGTCCAGCGCCAGATCGCGCTGGCAACGGCACGGCTGGACGCATGGGAGGAGGAAAACGCATGAAGGTAAAGGTATTTATTGATGGCTCCTCCGGCACCACCGGCCTGCGCATCGCCGACCGTCTGGCCGAGCGCCCGGAGATCGAGCTGCTGTCCATCTCTGCCGAAGGGCGCAAGGACGTGCACGAGCGGGCAAAGGTCATCAATTCTGCCGACCTTGCCTTCCTCTGCCTGCCGGATGCGGCTTCTAAAGAAGTCATGCCCCTGCTGCGCCCGGACGTGAAGGTGCTGGATACCTCCACCGCCTTCCGCACCGATGCCGCATGGGACTACGGCTTCCCGGAGCTGAAGGGACAAAAGGAAAAAATTCAGAACTCTTACCGCGTGGCAGTGCCCGGCTGCTATGCCAGCGGCTTTATCAGCATCGCCCGCCCGCTGGTGGAGCTGGGGCTGGTGCCGCAAAGCTACCCCTTCAGCTGCACCGGCATCTCCGGCTACTCCGGCGGCGGCAAAAAGATGATCGCGGACTACGAAAGCCCCGACCGCCCGGCGCACAGCAAGCTGGATGCGCCCAAAAGCTACGGCCTGAGCCTTGGCCACAAGCACCTGCCGGAGATGCAGAAGATCAGCGGCCTTGTGCACACGCCGATGTTCGTGCCGGTGGTGTGTGACTACTACTGCGGGATGCAGGTGCTGGTGCCGCTGGATCTTGGCCTTGCGGGCACTACCGCCGAGGCCGTGGCTGCCGCCCTTGCGGATTACTACAAGGACGCCGCCACCGTGAAGGTGCATGGCCTGAACGAGCCGCTGCCGGAAAACGGCCTGTACTCCAATGCCATGGCGGGCACCGACCGCATGGAGCTGTACCTGACCGTGAACGCCGCCGGAGACCAGATGATGCTGGTCTCGCTGTTTGATAATCTGGGCAAAGGCTCCTCCGGTGCCGCCGTCCAGTGCATGAATCTGATGCTGGGTCTGGAAGAGACGAAGGGCTTGGAATAAACTTGTTTTTCTTTGTGGGAAAGGAAAATCGTTATGCAGTATAAGGAAGTTGCGGGCGGCATCTGCGCGCCCAAGGGTTTTGCCGCCGCCGGTGTCCATTGCGGCATCCGGGCAAATCACAGCGAAAAATACGATCTGGCGCTGATCAAGGCCGAGGTGCGCTGCGCCGCTGCGGGCGTGTACACCACCAACAAGGTCTGCGGTGCGCCCATCAAGGTGGATCGTGCCCATCTGGCAGATGGCTATGCACAGGCCATCGTGGTCAACAGCGGCAACGCCAACACCTGCGCAGCCAACGGCGTGGAGCTGGCCGAGGAGTGCTGTGCGCTGGTGGGCAAGGCGCTGAACATTGACGCAAAGGACGTTCTGCCTGCCTCCACCGGCGTCATCGGTCAGCCCATGGTCATCGACCCCTTTGCCCGGGGCATCCCGGCGGCGGCGGAAAAGCTGGCTGCCACCGCGCAGGGCAGCACGGACGCTGCCACCGCCATCATGACCACCGACACCCATAAAAAGGAGTACGCCATCCAGTTCGAGCTGGGCGGCAAGGTGTGCACCGTGGGTGCCATCGGCAAGGGCAGCGGCATGATCGCCCCCAACATGGCCACCATGCTGGCGTTCTACACCACCGATGCCGCCGTCTCGCCCGCGCTGCTGGAAAAGGCGCTCAAAACGGTGGTGCCCGGAACCTATAACCAGATGAGTGTGGATCTGGATACCTCCACCAACGATACCCTGATCATCATGGCGTCCGGTCTTGCGGGCAACCCGGAGATCTGCGAGGAGAACGCGGACTACGCCGCTTTTGTGGCCGCACTGACCGCCATTGCAGAGCACATGTGCGCCGAGCACGCCGGAGACGGCGAGGGCGCCACCCACCTGATCACCTGCGAGGTGACCCATGCGCCCGACCTCAAGACCGCCCGCGCCGTCAGCCGCAGCGTGGTCTGCTCCAACCTGTTCAAGGCGGCGGTCTTTGGCCGCGATGCCAACTGGGGACGCATCCTGTGCGCCATCGGCTATACCCCCGGCGATTTCTCCATTGATAAGGTCTGCGTCTGGCTTTCCAGCAAGGCGGGCGAGGTGTATGTGTGCGAGAACGCCGCTTACCATCCGTACAGCGAGGACGAAGCCGCAAAGGTGCTGGCAGAGCACGATATTCTGGTCAAGGTGGATATGGGCACCGGCGAGGCAAGCGCCAAGGCATGGGGCTGTGACCTGACCTACGACTATGTGAAGATCAACGGCGATTACAGAACTTAATGGAACTCCCCCAGTCGCCTGCGGCGACAGCCCCCTCACAGAGGGGGCCTGAAAGCCTCCCTCCTTGAGGGAGGTGGCATCGCGCAGCGATGACGGAAGGAGTTTGTCTGGTGGAAAGCGAATGCCGAAGCAAGTGTGCTGGCGGCAAGGAGAGTATATGAAAAACGAAGAAATGGCGCGGCTTTTTTCGGAGGCCACCCCTTATATCCAGAAGTATCATGGCAAGACCATGGTCATCAAATACGGCGGAAACGCCATGATCAACGAAACCCTGAAAAACGCCGTGATGAATGACCTTGTCACCCTGACGCTGCTGGGCGTGCGGGTAGTGCTGGTGCACGGCGGCGGGCCTGCCATCAACGAGATGCTGAAAAAGGTGGGCGTGGAAAGCCACTTTGCAAATGGTCTGCGGGTGACGGACGATGCTACCATGGAGATCGTGCAGCAGGTGCTGGCCGGTAAGGTGAACAAAGACCTTGTGGCAAAGCTGCGCGGGCGCGGCGTGGGTCTGTGCGGCATGGACGGACAGATGCTCCGCTGCACCGAGCTGGACCCCCAGCTGGGTCATGTGGGCGAGATCGTCCATGTGGACGCGACCCTGATCGAAAGCCTGCTGGACGGCGGCTTTATCCCGGTCATCGCCACCGTGGGCATGGATGACCTCGGGCAGGCGTACAACGTCAACGCGGATACCGCCGCTGCCCAGATCGCCATTGCCCTCAAGGCCGAAAAGCTGGTGTCTATGACCGATATCGCGGGTCTGCTGCGGGATAAGGAGGACGAGACCACCCTCATCCCCGAGGTGGAGGTGACCGAGATCGAGGGCTACAAGTCCGCCGGTATCATTGCGGGCGGCATGATCCCCAAGATCGGCGGCATGGCGGACGCCATCTATCAGGGCGTGCACGAAGCTGTTATCATTGATGGCCGCGTGCCGCACTCCATCCTGCTGGAACTGTTCTCCGACCGCGGCTCCGGTACCCGCTTCTACCGCCGCAGCCACCGCGAATAAAAAGATTGCGCAAGCGAAAAAGCAGTATTATAATAGAAAAAACGCTCCCTCCGGGGGAGCGGCGCATGCGCGGAACTTCTATTCACAGGAGGTACACCTATGGATTCTGAAAAAGTCATCAAGCGGGACAACGAGTACGTCCTGCACACCTATAACCGCAATCCCATCGTGCTGGAAAAGGGGCACGGGCTGTACGCCGAGGGTCCCGAGGGACAGAAGTATCTGGACTTCACCAGCGGCATCGGGGTGAACAGCCTCGGCTACTGCGACCTTGCATGGGCAGAAGCCGTGTCCCAGCAGGCACACAAATTGCAGCACACCTCCAACCTCTACTATACCGCGCCCTGCGGCAAGCTGGCCAAGAAGCTGTGCAAGCGCACCGGCATGAGCAAGGTATTCTTCGGCAACTCCGGCGCCGAGGCCAACGAGGGTGCTATCAAGGCCGCCCGCAAGTACAGCGTAGACCACTACGGCAAGGACCGCTACAACGTCATCACGCTGGTCAACAGCTTCCATGGCCGCACCCTTGCCACCCTGACCGCCACCGGGCAGGAGATGTTCCACAACTACTTCGGCCCCTTCAACGAAGGCTTCCAGTACGTTCCGGCGGGGGATATCGAGGCGCTGCGGGAGCTGGTAGACCGCCACACCTGCGCCGTGATGATGGAGCTGATTCAGGGCGAGGGCGGTGTGATGGCGCTGGACCCGGAATATGTGCAGGCTGTGCGCGCCCTGTGCGACGAAAAAGACCTTGTGCTCATCGTGGACGAGGTGCAGACCGGCGTGGGACGCACCGGCACCTTCCTGTGCTGTGAGCACTATAACCTCAAGCCGGACATCGTCACCCTTGCCAAGGGGCTGGGCGGCGGCTTGCCCATCGGTGCGGTGCTGATGAATGAAAAGGTAGCCGAGGGCATGACCCCCGGCACCCACGGCTCTACCTTTGGCGGCAACCCGGTGGTCTGCGCCGGTGCCAACGTGGTGGTGGACCGTCTGGACCAGAGCTTCCTTGCACAGGTCAGTGAGCGCGCCGTACAGCTGCGCACCGGCTTGGCAAAGCTGCCCCACGTCAAGAACATTTCCGGCATCGGCCTGATGGTGGGCATCGAATTCTTTGACGTACAGGCTGCGGATGTGCTGGCTGCCTGCCGCGAAAAGGGCTTGCTGGTGCTTACCGCCAAGACCCGGCTGCGCCTGCTGCCGCCGCTGACCGTCTCCGAGCACGAAGTAGACATGGCGCTGGAGGTGCTGGCCGAGGTGCTGGGCACGATGGAGCCGACGGCTCCGAAGGAGCAGGCATGAAAAATCTGCTGAAAATGAGCGACCTTACCCCCGCCGAACTGACCCACATTCTGGATGTGGCAGACCAGCTGAAAGCGGACTGCAAGGCGGGCCGCACCGAGCCGCTGCTGGCGGGCAAAAGCGTGGCGCTGCTGTTTTCCAAGGCGTCCACCCGCACCCGCACCAGCTTTGAGGTGGGCGTGTACCAGATGGGCGGTCTGGGCAACTACATGAACACCGCCGAATTACAGGCCGGGCGGGGTGAGCCTTTGCGGGACACCGCCCGGGTGCTGGGGCGCTACTACGACTGCGCCGTCTGGCGCACCTACCGCCAGCGGGACTTGGAAGAACTGGCCGAGCTTTCCGGCATTCCGGTGATCAACGGCCTGACCGACTACGCCCACCCCTGTCAGGTGCTGGCTGACCTGATGACCATCCGGGAGCGCCGGGGCACGCTGGCAGGGCTGAAGCTCTGCTTTGTGGGCGATGGCAGCAACATGGCCAACAGCCTGATCGTGGGCGGCCTTTTGGCGGGAATGCAGGTATCCTGCGTCTGTCCTCCGGGTTACCGCCCGGCAGCGGATGTGCTGATGTTTGCCCGCAAATACGGCAATGCCTTCCACCTGACCACCGACCCCGCCGAGGGCCTGCGGGATGCGGACGTCGTAGCTACCGCCGCGTGGAACACCACCGCCCCCGGCACCGCCGAGAGCGAGCAGCGTCTGCGGGATTTTGTGGGCTTCCAGCTCACCGGCCGTCTGCTGGAAAACGCCAAGCCGGACGCGCTGGTGCTGCACTGTCTGCCCGCCCACCGGGGCGAGGAGATCTCCACCGCCCTGTTCGAGCAGCACGCGGACGAGATCTTTGACGAAGCAGAGAACCGTCTGCACGTCCAGAAAGCCGTGCTGGCGGTGCTGCTGGCGGGCAAATAAAACGCAATGACCCATACAGGGGGCTGCTGTACAGCGCTGTGCAGCAGTCCCTTTTTGCGTCAGCGTGCGCCCCTTTCCTGTGAAAGAGCAATGCCGGAGTGCCCGCAGACGCTCCGGCATTGCACTATAAAAATCGTCCCGCCCTGAAAGGGTGCGCAGGGGTTTTTTATGGTTTTTCGGGGCGATTCGATGCATTTCAGGGGTCATTCACGCAGAAATGCTCTACTTTTTCCGCTGTTCGTGCTATACTACTGGCACAGAGCCGTGCTCTGTCCAATATACCATTCTCATAATTCCTATAGAGCAGAAAACCGTCCGGGTACCGCAAGCCGGGCGGTTTTCTGTTTTTTGTGGGTGCGTGCGGTGCGCCGGGGCGTTTCAGCGCATTTGCGGGGCGATTCGTGCCCAAAATCGTCCAAAGCGGGCAAAACGTGGTACACTAAGCATGACACAGAACTCCCGAACTGATAGGGGCTAAAGGCATCACTGCGCCCCGCAAGCGTGTGACCAAGGTACGGGTCATCCGCGCTTGGACCCAGCTGAAAAAGCTGGGTCTGGCGAAATAATAATTGCCATCACCTGATCGATCCTTTCCAATAAGCACAGCAAGGCCGTCCGGCGAATGCCGGACGGCCTTGCTGGCGTTATAGGGGAACGAACTCCCTCAGGCAAAGCCTGACGGCTTTGCCAGCTCCCTCTGGGAGGGAGCCTCTGGCGCGCCCGCAAACTTTGCGCTTTAGCCGGAAATTGTACCGCCATGCCAAAGGCCCCATCCTAGAGGACGACTTCCCCCGCGCCGGGGGAAGATGTCGCGCAGCGACAAAAAGGGGAATCTGGCATCGAGCGCAGCGAGATGACTGGGGGGTTCCTCGGCAGCGCCTGAGAGGGCTTGCTTCAGTTCGTCTCCACCCCGGGACACCCGGCGGACTGCCATGCGGCGCACAGCACCTCTTTTTCCGGCTTGGAGAGCTTTTTCAGGGCGGCTTCCCGGCGCAGGGCGGCGCGT
>CAKSZF010000070.1 GCA_934525405.1 uncultured Faecalibacterium sp. | reverse complement strand
GGTGCCCGCAAGCATTCTGCAGCTGCACCCGGACTTCATTCTGGTGGCTGACGAAGAGGCTCTGAGCCTGATCTGATTTTCCTTATTTAAACTTCGGGGCACCGGAACACCTGCGGGCGTTCCGGTGTTCCTTTTTTGAAGGGGAAGAACCCTCTCAGTCATCGCTACGCGATGCCAGCTCCCCCGAGGGGGGAGCTTTTACGCATCTGTCGGTCAGCACTAATAAAGCTCCCCCTTCGGGGGAGCTGGCTGCGACCAGCGGGAGCAGACTGAGAGGGTTGAACCCATTTTGCTGTCCTCTCTTTACATTCCGCCGAAAAAGCGGTATTCTTTGTCCAGAACAAACTTTCCCGGGAGGAGACCATGGATATCCGCCAGCTGCACTACTTTTTGACCCTGTGCGAAGAAATGAATTATACCCGCGCCGCACAGCGGCTGTTCCTGTCGCGGCAGGCGCTGCGCCAGAGCATCTCTGCGCTGGAGGCCGAAATGTGCGGGCCGCTGTTCATCAGCGCCCACCACAAGCTGGCGCTCACCGACCGGGGCATGAGCTTACAGCGCCACGCCGCCCCGGTGGTGGAGCAGTTTCAGCAGATGCAGGCCGCGCTGCGGGCAGAGATCCAGTCTGCCCAGCCGGTGCGCATCGGCATCAGCGTGGCGCTGGTGCCGGACTATCTGCCCGGGCTGGAGACCCAGCTGGACAAGTTCCGGCAGCAGTACCCCCATGTGGAGATGCGGTTCCGCCTGCTGGACAACGACGCCGTGGCCGATGGGGTAGAGCAGGGCGAGCTGGACGCGGGTCTGGTCATCGACCTTGGCTGCGCCGCACCGGTGCTGGCGCGCACCACCCTGCGGGCAGACCCCGCCTGCCTGCTGGTGCCCCGGGGACATCCCTTCTGGGAAAAGGAGCGCATCCCGCTGGCAGAGCTGCGCGGGCAGCGGGTGCTGCTGCCCAGCCTGCGGCAGGATCTGTTCAGCCCGCTGTGGGCGGCCTGTGCCCGGGCAGGTTTTGCCCCCAACGCCGAGATCGGCCCCAGCTTTTATCAGGCCTACTATCTGGTGCAGGAGCAGCTGTGCACCTGCCTGACCCGCTACGAGCCCGGCGCCCGCCGGGAGCTGGACCGGGTGCGGGACGTGCTGCTGGAAGATATGCCCCCGCTGTGCGTCTCGCTGGTGCAGCGGCGGGACACCAGCTCCGCCTATATCGACCTGCTGCGCAGCTACCTGCTGGAGGTTCTGGGCAGCACCGCCAGCCTGCCGCCCCGGCGCGGACGCCCGGCAAAGCCCTTCTACACCGCGCCGGTGCTTTCCAGCGCTGCCGCAAAGTCTGCCCCGGAGCATCCCGCCCCGGGCACCCAGCTGCCCTTTGCAGGCGGCAACAACTTCCGGGAGCTGGGCGGTTACCACGCCGACGAGGGCAAGACCGTAAAGTGGGGGCAGATCTACCGGGGCTTCCCCACCGGGCGGCTGACGACCGAAGCTGACCGCGCCCGGCTGGACGGGCTGGGGCTGCGGCTCATCCTTGACCTGCGCAGCGGCGCAGAAGCCGCCAAGCTGCCGGACTATGTGCCGGACGGCGCACGGCTGGTGCAGATCTGCGGCCTGCGGGATGCCACCGGGCAGGAGATCGATTTTTCGCCCAACGACATCCAGCGGCTGGTGCAGAGCGCCCCCGCCGGGACGAGCCTCACCCAGCTGATGTACCGGCAGATGCTCACCGGCAACAAGGCCTTCAAGGAGCTGTTCCGTGCGCTGGAAGCCGGCGAGACGCCCATCCTGTTCCACTGCACGGCGGGCAAGGACCGCACCGGCGTAGCCGCCATGCTGATCCTGCTGGCGCTGGGTGCTTCGGACGAGACCATCTGCGCGGATTACGCCCGCACCAACCTCTGCCGCGCCGCCGAGATCGAAAAGGCCATGGCTGACCATGCGGCGGAGATCGCCGCCGACCCGGCGCAGCGGATGCGCTGGCAGACTTCCGCCGGGGTAGACCCGGAGACTGCGCCCTTTGTGCTGCGCACCATCCGGCAGGACTACGGCAGCGCCGAGAGCTATCTGGAGGCCGAATACGGCCTGACCCCCGCCCGCCTGATGCGGCTGCGGCGGATGTATCTGGAGTGAGACGATTTTGAATGGCCTCCGCTTGCGCTCTGGCCATGTTCAGCGGAAAAATAATTTTAAATTTCGGGGTTCAGAAACGCCTGTGGGCGTTTCTGAACCCCATTTTCACGGGGAGGGGTCGTGACGGCAAACGGCAGCTGCCGCGCTGGTTTCCTGCGGAAACAGCCGCGCGGCGGGGGAAGCACCCCTTCCGTCATCGCCTACGGCGATGCCACCTTCCCCAAGGGGACGGCTTCAGAGGTGGCGGCAAGGTTTCCGACATAGCGCAAAGCCGTTCTTAGGAAGATTGATTTCCGTGGTAAACGTCGATTTCCTCTTGAAAAAAAGCCTGTTGTCCGATACACTGAATATAAAGAATCTTTTAAGAAGGAATGAAGCTGACCATGGCTGCAAAAACGCCTGCCCAGTGGAAAACACTGTTTGAAAACGAACCCTTCCACCGCGAAAACTACTATACCGGCCCCCTTGGGCCGGACTACACCCCCGGCGGCACCTGTCTGCGGCTGTGGGCACCCACCGCCGAGGCGGTCACCGTGACCTTATACCATAAGGGAGACGGCGGCGCCGTGCTGGATACAGAGCCCCTTGTGCGCGGCGCGCAGGGGGTGTGGAGCGTCTGGCTGCCCGGGGAGCAGCACGGCCGCTATTACACCTTTGCCGTCACCGTGGACGGCGTCACCCGCGAGACCGGTGATCCCTACGCCCGGGCGGCGGGAGTGAACGGCGTCCGCAGCATGATCGTAGACCTTGCCCGCACCGCACCCTCCGGATGGGAGCGGGATGTGCGCCCCACTATCCCCCCGGCGCAGCGTGCCGTGTGGGAGGTGAGCGTGCGGGACTTCTCGCAGGATGCCGCCAGCGGGGTGCGCCCGGCGTGGCGGGGCAAATATATGGCCTTTACCCAGCAGGGCACCACCCTGCACGGCGACGGCATCCACCCCACCTGCCTGAACTACCTCAAGCGGTTGGGGGTAAAATACGTCCAGCTGATGCCCATCTTTGATTTTGGCAGCGTGGACGAGGCAAAACCCTTGCTGCGGCAGTATAACTGGGGCTATGACCCCACCAATTTCAACGTGCCGGAGGGCAGCTACTCCACCGACCCCACCCGGGGCGAGGTGCGCATCCGGGAGTGCCGGGAGATGATCGCCGCCCTCCATGCGGCGGGCATCGGGGTGGTGATGGACGTGGTGTATAACCACACCTACCGCACCGAGAATCCCTTCAACAGCACCGTGCCGTACTACTTTTTCCGGCAGAACCCGGACGGCAGCTTTTCCAACGGCAGCGGCTGCGGCAACGAGTTTGCCAGCGAGCGCCCCATGGCGCAGCGCTACCTCATCGACTCCATCCTTTACTGGGCGAAGGAATACCACATTGACGGCTTCCGGTTCGACCTGATGGGTCTGTACGATGCCGAGAGCATCAACGCGGTGCGCGCCGCGCTGGATGCCTTGCCCGGCGGGCGGGACATCCTGCTGTACGGCGAGCCGTGGCAGGGCGGTGCCAGCCAGCTGCACCGGTACGAAGCCAACAAGGCGAACCTTGCCATGCTCAACGAGCGGGTGGGCATCTTCTGCGATGACACCCGGGACGCCATCAAGGGCGGCTGCTTCGATGCCCGGGAGCCGGGCTATGTGGAGGGCAAGCCCGGCAGCTTCTGGGATATCGGCGCGGCAGTGGCGGCATGGTGCCGCAGCGACCGTCTGCCGCCCCACGCGCCCAGCCAGATCGTGAGCTATGTTTCCGCCCACGACAACTTTACCCTGTGGGACAAGCTGCTCTGCGTCCGGTACGAAAAGCCGGAGTTCACCGCCCGGGACACCGTGGCGCTGGCACAGAACCGGCTGGCGGCAGGCATCTACCTGACCAGCTTCGGCCTGCCCTTCATGCAGGCGGGCGAGGAGTTCGCCCGCACCAAAAAGGGCGTGAGCAACAGCTATCGCTCCTCCCCCGCCCTGAACCGGCTGGACTGGAACCGCGCCGAGCAGTACCACGCCCTTGTGGACTACTACCGGGGGCTGCTGGCGCTGCGGGCTGCTTTTCCGCGGCTGAGCAGCACCGATCGTCACGCCCCGGAGGCTTTGCAGTTCTTTGCACTGGAGCAGCCGCTGGTGGGCTGGACGCTGCCCGCCGTCTGGGGTGACGGCGCGGCATGGAGCGCTTTGTGCGTCTTTTATAACCCCACCGACACCACCCGCACCGTCTCCCTGCCCGCCGGGCAGTGGAAGCTGCTGAGCGATGGCACTTCTTCCAGCCTGTGGCGCGGCCAAAGCCGCGTTTTTACCGGCAATGCCACTCTTGCGCCATACAGCGCCACCATTTTGGGTGGGGTGTAAATAAAGAACGAACTCCCTCAGTCAAAACCTGACGGTTTTGCCAGCTCCCTCGGAGAGGGAGCCTCTGGCGCGACCGGAAACTTTCTTATTGCGTCTGAAACTTTAGCACTGAGGGCGACGGCGTGCGCCCTCTCAGTCAAAGCCTACGGCTTTGCCAGCTCTCCCAAAGGGAGAGCCAAGGGCACTGCCGAGAGCTTTCTCGTTTCTCCTGACACTTTAGCGATGAACTTTACAGCTTGGCTCTCCCTTCGGGAGAGCTGGCGCGGGAGCGCCTGAGAGGGCGTGCAAGGCTAACGGATGTTGCCCCTCATCCGGCGCTGCGCGCCACCTTCCCCCGGCGGGTGAAGGCTTCAGCGGTGGCGGTACAGTTTCCGGCTAAAGCACAAAGCTTCCGGGCGTGACTGAGAGGGTTCGCTTCCCGCGCGCATCCCCCACAACAAAAAAGGCTGCTGCACATTCCGTGCAGCAGCCTTTTTACTATTTTCAGCTGTTATCTGCGCCCTTTTCGCCAAGGGTGACGTTGACGGTCTGCATCTGGCCGCCGCGTGCGACGGTGATCTCGATGGTGTCGCCGGCCTTGTGATCCTGCATCAGGGTGCCAAGGTCGCTCTGGGTGGCAACCTCGCTGCCGTCTACGCTCACGATGCGGTCACCGGCCTGCAAGCCCGCCTTGTCGGCAGGGCCGCCCTTGACCACTTCCACGATGTAGACACCGTAGGCGTTCACGCCCAGCTGGGCGGCGGTCTGGGCGTCGGTCACGGCATAGTAGCTGATGCCCAGATAAGGACGGCCGGTCACATAGCCGTTTTCCAGCAGCTCCTGCGCCACCTTGACGGCGTCATTCACCGGGATGGCAAAGCCCAGACCCTCGGCATCGCTGTCGGAGGACTTTGCATTGACGATGCCCACCAGCTCGCCGTTCATGTTGAACAGGCCGCCGCCGGAATTGCCGGGGCTGACGGAAGCATCCATCTGGATCAGGGACATGGTGTTGACAGAGCTGGAACCCTGAATGCTGACGCTGCGGTTCAGGGCGCTGACGATGCCGCTGGTCACGGTGCCGCCCAGCTCACCCAAGGGGTTGCCCACAGCCATGACGCTTTCGCCCACCTTCAGGCTGTCGCTGTTGCCCACGGTGGCGGGGGTCAGGCCGGTAGCATCCACCTTGACCACGGCGATATCACTGGTGGTATCCTCGCCCACCAGCGTAGCGGGGTAATCCTTGTCGCCGATGCTCACGGTGATGTTGGATGCACCGCTCACCACATGGGCGCAGGTGAGGATATAGCCGTCCGAGCTGATGATAACGCCGCTGCCTGCGCCGCTCTCCACCTGACTCTGGCCGTACCACGACCACTGGGAGTAGACCACCTGCTCAGTGGTGATGACCACCACGCTGGGGCTGACCAGCTCTGCCACCTGTGCGGTGCTCAGGCCGGCGCCGCTGGTGGCGTTGATGGAATTGCCGGTGCTGTCGGTGCTGCTGTCAGAGCTGGCCGGGCGCTCCACCTGCTGGATGACCACCTTGCTGCCGCCGCCATATTTTGCGCCCACAAAGCCGCCCGCAAAGCCCATGGCTGCTGCCAGCACCAGCGCCACGGCGCTGCGTGCCAGCTTTCCGCCGTTGAACTTCTTTTTGCGGCGGGGCTTTTCCGGCTGCTGCGGGGCGCTGTACTGCGGCTGCTCCGGCGGGGTGGGCGGCACGCTGCCGCCGTCTGCCGGGGCAGTATACGCCGGGCGCACAGGCTGCGCTTCCGGCTCGTTATACTGGTTCGCCGTGTTCATGCCGCTGCTGCCCACATTGGGGTAGCCGGTCTCGTTATTGGAAGCGGAATAATCGTATTCCCACTTGTTCTCGTTTTCCATGTTACTACATCCTTCCCTCAAAGGCCGGTCCGCAGGGACATCTGTTCCTTTGAACTGTCCCTATTGTAACTATCAAATGTGAAAATCAATCGCTTGCGCCGTGAAGAATATGTGAAATGCGGTCCTGTTTTTCTGCCCTTGACAGCCGCGTTTCTGCTTGCTATTGTAAGGGAAGAACATTGGCCCGTCAAGGAGGAGCTTTTTATGGAACTGCGCCGCACCGAACAGGGGTTTGCCCTGTATAAAGAAAAGGACTGCATCGGAGAGTGCACCCTCTCCCCCGCCCCCAAGGGCGCACAGCTTGCCGCCCTGTGCATCCTGCCCCGGTGGCGGCGCAAGGGCTACGGCTCCTACCTGTTAAAAGAAGTATTGCGCAGCTTCGGCGGCTATGACCGGGAAGCCGCCACCGTGTTTACCGCCCCGCTGCCGGAAAACGCCGCCGAGCTTGCCTTCTGGGGCAAATTCGGCTTTGCCGCCGAGGGCGGGCAGCTGGTGCGCCGCCGCACCCCGGATTTAACGGCGGTCAAGTTCGTACAGGACTTTTTAGCCGCCCGGCTGGTGCACCCGCAGCTGTGCGTGGACGCCACCTGCGGCAACGGCGGCGACACCGCCTTTCTGTGCAATCTGACCGCCCCCGCCGGGCGGGTGCTGGCCTTTGACGTGCAGCCCGAAGCCATCCGCTCCACCCGCACCCGGCTGGAACAGGCAAATGTGCCCGCCGAGCGGTACAGCCTTGTCTGCGGCAGCCATGCCGACTTATTACAGTATGTGCAGCCCGGCACTGCCGATGCAGTCATGTTCAACTTTGGCTGGCTGCCGGGGGCAGACCATGGGGTATTTTCCACCGCGCAGAGCAGTATCCCCGCCTTGCAGGCGGCGCTGCAGGCGGTGCGCCCCGGCGGCATCGTGAGCGCCATCCTGTACAGCGGGGCAGTCATCGGCTCGGACGAAAAACAGGCGGTGCTGCGTTTTCTGCGCGCACTTCCACTGAAAAGTTTCACCGTTCTGGTGTGTGATTTTGCCAATTGGGCCGAAACTGCCCCTCTGCCCTGCCTGATCCTGAAAAAATAACGAAAACCCTTGCATTATCACGCGTTTTCGTATAGAATAAGGTGCGTATGTGTAAAAATGCTTCTTCCGGCATCGCTGCGCGATGCCGGAAGAAGTTCCATCCATTTCAGGAGAAATATCATCTATGACAAATCGTGAAGAGATCGAACGCCGCAGGACGTTCGCCATCATCAGCCACCCCGACGCAGGTAAGACCA
>CAKSZF010000069.1 GCA_934525405.1 uncultured Faecalibacterium sp. | reverse complement strand
GCGGTGGGCTGCCAGTCGGCGGCGTAAGCCTTGCACTTCTCGCACAGGTGCTCGACGCTTTCCGGGGACTGCAGGTCGGTGCTGTGAGCACCGGTCTCGTGCACCATCTTTTCCAGCAGCTCGGGGTTTTCCAGCATCGGGCAGGGACGCAGATGGTTCTTGTTGAAGGGCTGGCCGTTGTGGTAAGCCATGAACAGCGGGCTGTGCAGAATTTCCAGAATAGACTGGTCGTGGATATTGGCGTTGGAGTAGTGGATGAACACGCAGGGCTCGGCGTCACCGGCAGAGTTGATGTGGAAGTAGTTGCGGCCGCCGGCGATGCAGCCGCCCACGAACTCGCCATCGTTCTGAAAGTCCATGGGGTAGAACGGGATATCGCACTCGGAAGAGCGCAGGTAACGGATGCGGTCGATCATATACTTGCGCTGCTCCGGGGTGGGCATCAGATCCGGGGCGGCCTCGTTGCCCACCGGCATATAGTGGAAGTAGAAGCCGAAGTGTGCCCCCTTCTCGCACAGGAACCGCATGAACGCGTCGTTGGTGACGGCGTCGATATTCTGGCGGGTGTAGCAGATGGAGGTGCCGAAGAGGATGCCGTACTTCTTGAGCAGATCCATGGCGTGCATCACAGCAGCATAATGACCTTCGCCGCGGCGGGCATCGTTGGTCTCCGGGGTGCCCTCGATGGACAGCATAAAGGCGATATTGCCCAGACGCTGCACCTCTTCACAGAAGGGCTCGTCGATGAGGGTGGAGTTGGTGTAGATGGCAAACTGCACATCGTTGTGCTTTTCTGCCAGCTTGAGCACGTCCTTCTTGCGCACCAGCGGCTCGCCGCCGGTCAGCATATACAGGTACACGCCCAGTTCCTTGCCCTGCGTGACGATCTTGTCCATATCCTCAAAGCTGAGGTTGTTCTTGTGGCCGTACTCGCCTGCCCAGCAGCCCACGCAGTGCATATTGCAGGCAGAGGTGGGGTCGAACAAGATCAGCCACGGGATATTGCACTGGTACTTGACGCGGTTCTCGCGGATCATCTTAGTGCCGCGGAAGAAGGCTTCGTAGCCCAGATTCAGCGCGGTGGTGCGCGCCACATGAGGGTCGGTCTGGTCCAGCACGCAGTTGATGAGTTTCGTCCACTTGCTGTCGGGGTCGGTCAGCACCTTTTTGGCGTTCTCGTAGGTCTCATCGCTGAAGCCGCTGCCGTAGAACTGCTTTGCAACATCTACCAGCTGGCACATTGTTTTTTCATGGTCGTGCTCGGCGCGGGAAAGCGCCACGTCCACTATTTTACCAAGTGCAGCACGCTGCATCTTGTGGGTCAGATTCTCAAGAGATGTATTCATAGCTTTTTCCTCCCGAAATGATTCCTTTGGAAATCCTTATTTTGCTTGACCACATCTTACTACTTTGCGTGTTTTTGTGCCATAAACAGAAAATACGCCGTGATGGAAAACCCATCACGGCGTACCCTTTGATAAAATTTTATTGAAACCGCACGGACAAAAAGCACATCATTCCTCTATTTTCAGGCTGCCGGTGCTCAGGCGGCACAGCGCACGGCGGAAATCTCCGTGGATCATGGTGCTCACGCGTTCCACCATCTTCTTGGGGTCGCCTTTCATATCCCGGCGGGTCCATTCCAGCGTCATGCCCACCAGTGCATACTTGTAAAAATCGACGACAAACTGCTTGTCTGCATCCTGCACGGTGATATCATGGCATTCGCGGTCTGCAAAGTCCTTCAGGATGGGGTCCAGCAGCCTATAAAGGTACTGTTCCACCTGTTCCCTGCCCACCGAGCGGTAAACGTTGAGCACAAGGGTCTTGTTGTCCTGCAGCTGGTGTAGGACGTCCAGATAGGCTTCGCTCCATGTACCAAAGCCCCGGCGGCCTTCCATCGCCTTGGCAGCATCCTCCGCTAAGATCCAGTCCACCAAATCGTAGATGTCCTTGAAATGGTAATAAAAGGTCATGCGGTTGACACCACAGTCCTCGGTGATATCGTTGATCGTGATCTTGTTCAGGGGCTTTTCCAGCAGCAGCTTCTTCAAAGATGCCTCCAGTGCCCGTTTTGTCGTTTGTGACACAAAAACCCATCCTTTCCCGGCAGACGCCGCTGCCGTTTCCGTGAATGATACCCCATGATTTATTTTACCGCAAAATGTGACCTTATTTCAAGTAAAGATCCTTACCTTTTTATGAAGTTTGTGTGTGCACTGCCTGCCGCAAAAGTGCTGTTTTTACAACATAACCGCCAAAAATAAGACAAAAGTCTTGATTTTCTCCCGCCCGATGCTTAGAATGAATAAGAAGCAGAATTTTATGCAGTGCATACCTGCCGAGGGAGGGTTATTATTATGATGAAAACCATTGGGTTTTTAGGCTGTGGAAACATGGGCGGTGCCATTGCCCGCGCCGTATGCAAGGCTACCGAGCCTGAGAATGTATGTCTGGCCAACCGCACGGCGGCTAAGGCCGAAGCGCTGGCCGCAGAACTGGGCTGTCAGACCGCCACCAACGCCGAGGTTGCCGGTAACTGTGATCTGATCTTTCTGGCGGTGAAGCCCCAGATGATGGAAGCCATGCTGGAACCGCTGCGGTTCATCCTTGCCGAGCGCACCAAGCGGTTCGTGCTGTGCACCATGGCCGCAGGCCTGCCAGTGGCACGCATTCAGGAGATGGCGGGCGGCGACTACCCTGTCATCCGCATCATGCCCAACACCCCGGCATCGGTGGGCGAAGGTATGATCCAATATTGCTCCGTCGATGTGACCGCCGAGGAAGAGGCTGCATTCTGCCAGCTGATGGCTCCCGCCGGGCGTCTGGATGCCGTAGCCGAGGACATGATCGATGCCGCCAGCTGTGTTTCCGGCTGCGGCCCGGCATGGGTGTACCAGTTTATTGAAGCGCTGGCAGACGGCGGCGTGGCCTGCGGTCTGCCCCGGGCAAAGGCGCAGGAGTACGCCGCACAGATGGTGCTGGGCAGCGCAAAGCTGGTGCTGGAAAGCGGCAAACACCCCGGTGCGCTGAAGGATGCTGTGTGCAGCCCCGGCGGCAGCACCATTCAGGGCGTGCGGGTACTGGAAGAACACGGGCTGCGCG
The DNA here is from genome assembly GCA_934525405.1 of uncultured Faecalibacterium sp. Classification (GTDB taxonomy): domain Bacteria; phylum Bacillota; class Clostridia; order Oscillospirales; family Ruminococcaceae; genus Faecalibacterium. Next base: position 4,540 of record CAKSZF010000069.1, on the reverse strand, counting down.
GTGCAGTGATGGATGCCGTGCTGGCTGCTTACGACAAAACAAAGGAAATGGGAAAGGGTTAATGGAATCATGCGCATCGTTGTGAAAGTAGGCACCTCCACATTGGCATACCCCACCGGGCGGCTGAACATCCGCCATGCAGAGGAACTGGTCAAGGTATTGAGCGATCTGAAAAACGAGGGTCACGAGGTCATTCTGGTGTCCTCCGGCGCTATCGGCATGGGTGTGGGCAAGCTTTCGCTGCCTGCACGCCCAAAGGATACCACCACCAAGCAGGCCTGCGCTGCCGTGGGGCAGTGCGAGCTGATGTACACCTACGACCGGCTGTTCAGTGCCTACGATCACACGGTAGCGCAGATTCTGCTTACCGGCGTGGACGTGGAGCACACCGAGCGCCGGGTGAACATCCAGAACACCCTGACCCGCCTGCTGGAGCTGGGTGCATTGCCCATCATCAATGAAAACGACAGTGTTGCCACCGATGAGATCACCTCCATTGGCGACAACGACACGCTGGCCGCTATTGTGGCCTGCTGCTGCAAAGCCGACTTGCTGGTGCTGCTGAGCGACATCGACGGCCTGTACACTGCCAACCCCCACACCCACCCGGATGCGGCACTCATCCCGCTGGTGGAAGAGATCACCCCGGAAGTGATGGCGCTGGCAGACGGTGCAGGCTCAGCACTGGGCACCGGCGGCATGGCAACCAAGCTGCGGGCTGCCCGCATGGTGACCGGCAGCGGTGCGGATATGGTGATTGCCAACGGCGCACACCCGGAGCTGCTGTATGATATTGCTGCGGGCAAGCCCATCGGCACCCGCTTTGCCGGGCACAAGCAGCCCGCACTGTCCACACAGGAGGTTTGAGCTATGACCACACAGGAAATTCTGGAAGCCGCCCGCGGGGCAAAGGCTGCGCTGGCACTGGCTGATAGCGCCAGCCGCGCACAGGCACTGCGCAGTATGGCTGCGCAGCTGTGCAGCCCGGCAAGCATGACTGCCATTCTTGCCGCCAACGCCGACGATATGGCCGCCGCAAAGGGACATATCAGCGAGGTGATGCTGGATCGTCTTGCCCTGACCGACGAGCGCATCCGCGCTATGGCAAAGGGCATTGAAGAGGTTGCCGCCCTGCCCGACCCGGTGGGCCGGGTGCTGAAGCGGGTAGAGCGCCCCAACGGGCTGGTGATTGAAAAGACCGCCGTACCCATGGGCGTAATTGCCATCATCTACGAGAGCCGTCCCAATGTGACCAGCGATGCCGCCGCCCTTGCCATCAAGAGCGGCAACGCCTGCGTCCTGCGCTGCGGCAAGGAGGCCTGGCGCAGCGCCAACGCCATTGTGCAGGCACTGCGGCAGGGGCTGCGGGAGAACGGCCTGCCGGAAAACGCGGTCTGCCTGATCGAGGACACCACCCACGCCTCCGCCAACGCCCTGATGACCGCCGTGGGCTATGTGGATCTGCTGATTCCCCGGGGCGGTGCAGGGCTGATCCGCGCCTGTGTGGAGAACGCCAAGGTGCCCTGCATCCAGACCGGTACCGGCATCTGCCACATTTTTGTGGACGACACCGCCGATCAGGCCAAGGCGCTGGACATTATTGAAAACGCCAAGGCCAGCCGCCCCAGCGTGTGCAACGCCGAGGAGGTGTGTCTGGTGCATTCTGCCATTGCGCAGGAGTTTCTGCCCAAGCTCGCGCAGCGTCTTGGCCCCGACCGCGTGGCCGCGGGCAAGCTGCCGGTAGAGCTGCGGCTGGACGCACGCGCCGCCGCCATTATTCCCGGCACGCCTGCCGGCCCTGCGGACTTTGACACCGAGTTTCTGGATTACATTCTTGCCATCAAGGTGGTGGACAGCGTAGACGAAGCCATTGTCCACATTGCGCAGCACTCCACCGGTCACAGCGAGGCTATCCTGACCCAGACACAGGCAGACGCCGACCGCTTTACCGCTGCGGTGGACAGCGCCGCCGTGTATGTAAACTGCTCCACCCGCTTTACCGACGGCGGCGAGTTTGGTCTGGGCTGCGAGATGGGCATCTCCACCCAGAAACTGCACGCTCGGGGACCCATGGGGCTAGAGGAGCTTTGCAGCTACAAGTACGTCATCCACGGTGACGGGCAGATTCGTTGATCTCCCCTGCCCTCCAACCATCGCTTTTGAATCGTTTCTCATAACAAAAGGCTTCCGAACTGTCTGCGGGCATTTCTGAAGCCTTTTGTGCAGTTAGGGTCATCTAGGCAAACGGCATCTATAATCTGAATTTTCTAGGATTCCATGTTTTACGAACAAAAATTCTCATGCAGAAAAACCGTTGCCCTCCTACCGCACCGCAAGTTTTTGATAGCTGAAAAAAATTTCCTGTACAGGCCGATGTAAGCTGCTTTGGCCTGTATTTTTGTTTTATCGGGATGGACTGTATTTCGATTCAAGTGGAAAAGTGAAAAACATTTCACTTTTCCAAGAAAATGAATTCTCTTGGATGGTGGTATGTATCCAAGAATTCGCCGTTTCTCACAATGTAAAAGTAGTACTTTTATGTTTTTATAGGTAAAAAAAGCAAAATTTTCTCTTGACAGAGCGTTTTTGATGCGGTAAAACTATATTGTAAGATTTGATATCGATTTCACTTCCGTTTCACAGGATTTCAAAATTCGTACATCACAACTGGTACTATGTAAAAATAAGTAAAGGAGAGAGCATCTTATGACGATCGCAATTCTTGCCCACGATTCCCGCAAAGAACTGGCTCTGCAATTCTGTACCGCTTACAGTGCCATCCTTTCCCGCAATAATGTTATCGCCACCGGTACCACCGGCCGGATGCTTGCGCAGACCACCGGTCTGCCGGTGCACTGCTACCTCTCCGGTAAGCTGGGCGGTGTGCAGCAGATCACTTCCCGCGTTGCCTGCGATGAGGTGGATTTGGTGCTGTTCTTCCGCGACCCGCTGAAGGCCGATGCCGCCAGCCTGACCGAGCAGAATCTGCTGCGCCTGTGCGATATGCACAGCGTACCCATTGCCACCAACATTGCTACCGCAGAGGTGCTGCTGCGTGGTCTGGATCAGGGAGATTTGGACTACCGCGAGGGGATGCACCCGGCTATGATTGAGCCGATCCCCGTTGTACAGGCCCGTGCCGTGTAAGCGTTTATTTTGTGTGTTACTTTGTGTATAGAGGGAAAAAAGGAGCTATCGCAGCGTGTTGTGCGATAGCTCCTTTTTGTTTGCGTGTTATTTGCCCGCAGGGCGATCATTATTCCTGAAAGTATGCTTTCTGGACAGCCAGCAGCACACCGGCGCGGCTGGCGGCAAAGTTCAAGCCGCCCTGCAGATAGCAGGTATAGGGGGCGCGCAGAGGGCCGTCGCAGGAAAGCTCGATGGTGCTGCCCTGCGTAAAGCTGCCGCTTGCCATGACCACCTCATCGGTGTAGCCCGGCTCCGGGCTGGGTTCCGGGGCGGCGTAGCTGTCCACGGGGCTGGCGGCCTGAATCCCCTGACAGAAGCCGATGAGCGCCTCTGCCGTACCGGCATCAAAGCAGGTAACGATATCGTTATGATCCTCGCAGTAACGAGGGATGGGGTTTTTGCCCAGCAGCTCCAGCATACACTGGGCGTAGATGGCGGTCTTGATGGCCTCGCACACCACGCCGGGGGCGTAGTAGAAGCCCAGATACATATCCCGGGGGGTCTCCAACGTGCAGCCCAGCTCCTTACCAAGGCCGGGGGCGTTCAGGCGGTAAGCGCACAGCTCCACCAGATCCCTGCGGCCTACGATGTAACCGCCGGTGGGTGCAATGCCGCCGCCGGGGTTCTTGATCAGGCTGCCCACTGCGATATCCGCGCCCACCTGACAGGGCTCCTGCGTCTGGGTGAACTCGCCGTAGCAGTTATCCACAAAGATGATGATCTCCGGGTTTGCAGCGCGGGCGGTATCGGCAATTTTGCGGATGGTGGCCAGATCAAAGGCGTTGCGCTGTAAATAGCCGCGGCTGCGCTGGATGTGGCACACCTTTGCGCCGGGAGCTTTCTGGGCGATCAGGTCGTAGTCCGGGGTGAAGTCGGGCTTGAGGGGAGCTTCGTCGTAGTTTACGCCGTAGTCCATCAGGGTACCGGTGCCCTTGCCCTTGCCGTCCAGACCGATGACGCCTTCCAGCGTATCGTAGGGGCGGCCGGTTGCGGCCAGCAGGGTATCCCCTGCCCGCAGCAGACCGAACAGCGCCACCGCCAGCGTGTGAGTTCCGCTCTGGAACTGGCTGCGCACCAGCGCATCCTCTGCGCCCATGACCTGCGCAAAGATCTGCTCCAGCTTGGCACGGCCGGTATCCCACAGGCCGTAGCCGGTGGTGCCAAGCATATCGGTGGAGGACATCTGGGTATCTGCAAAGGCCTTGAGCATCTTCAGCTGGTTGAAATCCCGGATCTCCTCCATCTGGCGGAAATAGGGCTGGCACAGCTCCATGGCCTTTTCGTCCAGCGCCAGCACCTCGGGCTTATAATCAAAAAAGTGGTTCAGAATCGACATTATAACGTGATAGTT
>CAKSZF010000068.1 GCA_934525405.1 uncultured Faecalibacterium sp. | reverse complement strand
ATCCGCTACGGCGAGACCTGCGTGATGTGCAACGTGGTCATGAGCCCCAAGCCCCGCGAGGGCGTGGATTTCTTCCCGCTGAACGTGGAGTACGAGGAAAAGCTCTACGCCGCAGGCCGCATTCCCGGCAGCTTTATGCGCCGTGAGGGCCGCCCCGGCGAGCGCGCCATCCTGACCAGCCGCGTGGTGGACCGCCCCATGCGCCCGCTGTTCCCCAAGGAGATGCGCAACGACGTGTGCATCACCATGACCGTCATGAGCCTTGACCCGGATTGCAGCCCCGAGATCGCCGGTATGATCGGCGCTTCTCTGGTGACCGCCGTGTCCGATATCCCGTGGAACGGCCCCATCGGCGGCGTGCAGGTGGGTCTGGTTGACGGCGAGATCGTGCTGAACCCCACCCAGGAGCAGCGCAAGGTGAGCGACCTTGCCCTGACCGTTGCCGCTACCATGGACAAGATCGTGATGATCGAGGCCGGCGCCAACGAGGTGGACGAGGACACTATGCTGACCGCCATCAAGACCGCACACGTTGAGATCAAGAAGATCATCGAGTTCATCAACAAGATCGTGGCCGAGCGTGGCAAGCCGAAGATCGACTTCCAGGTTGTGGGTCTGGACATGGACGTGTTCCACGCCATCCAGAATAAGTACTTGGACGATTTCAAGGCCGCTATGGACACCGACGACAAGAACGTGCGTGACGCAGCCCTGCTGCCCATCATGGACAAGATCGCCGAGGAATACCCCGACCTGTCCGCCGCCGATCTGGATCTGGTAAGCTACAAGATGCAGAAGTTCGTGGTGCGCCGCTGGCTGCTGGATGAGGGCAAGCGCGTGGACGGCCGCGGCATCAACGAGATCCGCCCGCTGGCCGCTGAGGTGGGCATTCTGCCCCGCGTGCACGGCTCCGGCATGTTCACCCGTGGCCAGACTCAGGTGCTTACCACCTGCACGCTGGGCGGCACCAAGGACAACCAGCTGATGGACGATCTGACCGACGAGCAGACCAAGCGCTATATCCACCACTATAACTTCCCGCCGTACTCTGTGGGCGAGGCACGCGCACCGCGCAGCCCCGGCCGCCGCGAGATCGGCCACGGCGCACTGGCCGAGCGTGCTCTGGTGCCGGTGCTGCCCTCTCTGGAGGAGTTCCCTTACACCATCCGCTGCGTGTCCGAGGTGCTCAGCTCTAACGGCTCCACCTCTCAGGCTTCCATCTGCGGCTCTACGCTGGCACTGATGGACGCAGGCGTGCCCATCAAGGCTCCGGTTGCCGGTATCTCCTGCGGCCTGATCACCGAGGGCGAGCGCTGGATGACCATGCTGGACATTCAGGGCGTGGAGGACTTCCACGGCGATATGGACTTTAAGGTCGGCGGCACCCGCAAGGGCATTACCGCTATCCAGATGGACATCAAGATCGACGGCCTGACCTACGACATCATTGCTGAGGCCTTTGAGAAGTGCCGCAAGGGTCGCCTGTATATTCTGGACGAGATCATCAAGCCGGTAATTGCCGAGCCGCGTCAGGAGCTGAGCCGCTGGGCACCCAAGATGTTCAGCATGATGATCCCCACCGACAAGATCAAGGACGTGATCGGTAAGGGCGGCAAGGTCATTCAGGACATCTGCGCCACCTGCAACTGCAAGATCGACGTGCAGGAGGACGGCCATGTGTTCGTCTCTGCCGTGGATCAGGAGGACGCAAAGCGCGCCATCTTTACCATCAAGACCATTGTGGAGGACCCCGAGATCGGTGCCATCTACAAGGGCAAGGTGACCCGCCTGATGAACTTTGGTGCCTTTGTGGAGATCGCCCCGGGCAAGGAAGGCCTTGTGCACATCTCCAAGCTGGACACCAAGCGCGTGGAGCGGGTAGAGGACGTGGTTGCCGTGGGCGATGCCATCGTGGTCAAGGTGACCGACATCGACCAGCAGGGCCGTATTAACCTGAGCCGCCGCGACGCCATTCTGGCACTGGAGGCCAAAAAGGCCGCTCAGCAGCAGTAAAACCTGATACAGATTGCATAAAACAAGAGCCGCTGTACAATTTGTACAGCGGCTCTTTTGCGTGGAAACCCTCTCAGGCTCACTGCGTTCGCCAGCTCCCCCGAAAGGGGGGCACGTCCGCAAGCTTTGCAGCCATGCCGGGAGCAGGCGATGAACCTCCACGACCCCTCCTGTGAAAATAGCGTTTGGAGCGCTCCGCAGTGGCTTTCATTGCTGCGTATGCGAAAAACGGGAGCCGCACTTTTTCGAAAAAAAGCGCGGCTCCCGTATCCAAACTTTGTGGGGGATCCTTTTACTTGCAGAAGCTGTTCAGCAGTCTGTTCAGCGAGATAAAGGACTGGTAGACGACGTTGACGTTGTTGATGATGGAGCTTGCACCGGAGAAGATGCGGGCAATGTAGTTGAACACCTTGCAAACGTCCAGAAAGACCTGATAAGCGTTGCTGGCACCGCCGTCCAGATAGGTCATCTCCTCGGCTTCGATGGTGGAATAGCTGGCGGGCATTTTCATGGTAGAAGTAGTCATGGTAAGATCCCTTTCTTGAATGGTATCGTTGCGGTTACAGCAGTGTTCAGAACATAGTGGTGACCAGCAGGGTGGTAAGCAGAGCACCGGCCACAAGTGCAGGCCCTACATACTTCTGCCGTTAAGCCCGAAAACTGACCAAAACCGCCGCAAATGCAGCAGGCGGCGCACAGAAAAAAGCCGCAAAAACGCGGCGCACCCCTTGTGGAACGGCGGAAAATATGTTATACTATCTTGCATGATGCGCCATCGCCAAGCGGTAAGGCAGGGGACTTTGACTCCCCCATCGTAGGTTCGACTCCTGCTGGCGCAACCAGAAGAAGGCCGTTGTACAGAAGACTGTGCAGCGGCCTTTTTATTTTTTGCCCTCCGGCAGCTTGAAGTAGATGCGGTATTCGTCCGAGTAGACCTTGCTGCCCATGCGGCTCACGCCGCCGTACAGGTGGGTGCGCATCAGCGGCTCGATGGCGTCCAGATCCGTCTCCCGCAGAATGCGCAGCATCTCGGCGTGTTCACTGATAACGCTGGGAACATTGCGCGCGCCCACGATGTCCAGACGGATAAAGCGGGAATAGTCTGCCTGTGGGCGGGTCATCTGTTCCCAAAGGTACTCCTTGCTGGTTTTGCGGAACCAGTACTCGTGCATGGCAAGGTCGCAGCTGAGGAAGTGGTTGAAATCAAAATTTTCCGGGTCGCTGCGCCCCGCAGCGGCTTCCAGCAGCATATTATAAAGGTGCTCCACCGCAAGGATCTCCATGGGCGAGCAGCTCTGCACAAAATCCCGGAACACCATGCCCTCCACCGCAACACGCTGGAAGATGAGCTGATCCACCACGCCGATGTCGATGGCGGTGACGATGGTGCCCTTGCAGGGGATGATCTGCACAAAGCGGTTCTGCTCCAGCCGTTGCAAAACGCTGCGGATGGGGGTGCGCGAAACACCGAACCGCTTGCACAGCTGGTTTTCGCTCAATGCTTCCCCGGGCAGGATCTTCAATGCGCAGATCTCGTCCTCGAGAATGTGATAAAGCTCATCCGTGTGCTGTAATGTAGCCATAGTCGTTCTCCATTTATCTGGTAAAATAAGCTTATTATCATTGTACCGTTCCGGCAGCGGAATGTCAATGATGGAACGGAACTTTATTCGTACACTTGTATACAAGATTTTCGCGCTTGCACACGGAGCTGCGCAGGAAACGGGAAAATTGATATGCCGCTTCACAATACGGGAAAAGTGCTGATAAAATGCCGCGATAAGAGGGATGCTGTACTGAATATACAAAGAAAACAGAAAATAACTGTCAAATGTTATAATTGTAAGGCGCTGCGGCTGTTTCGCGGCAGCACTGCAAGATGATATGTTGTATACAGGATTTTGCTAAAAAGCTGAAAGGCCATATATCCCGCAGACACCGAATCGTCCCCGGAAAATGCAGCAGAAAATGTACTTTTTTATGCATTGCGGTTGCGCTGTACTGCTGCGGGCTTGCTTTGCTGCGCAAAAGGCGGTAAACTGGGGGCAGGCAAAACGCCCGAAAAGGAGAAACGACATGGCATATATAAAGGCTGACCTCAAGCACGACCTTGCCGCGATGGGGCTGACAGGGAACGAGACCATCCTGATCCATTCCTCCATGAAGTCCATTGGCGCGGTGGAGGGCGGCGCAGACACGGTTCTGGACGCATTGATGGAGTTTTTTGCGGAAGGCTTACTGCTGCTGCCCACCCACACATGGCGGTTCATCAGCGAGGAGAATCGGGTGTTCGATGTGCGCCGCAGCGCGTGCTGCGTGGGCATTCTGCCGGAGCTGTTCCGACAGCGCCCCGGCGTGGTGCGCTCGCTGCACCCCACCCACAGCATGGCAGCCTACGGTAAGGGGGCAGCTGCTTACATAGAAGGGGAACTGAACGCCAACACTCCCTGCACCCCCGGCGGCTGTTACGACCGGCTGCGGGCAGCTCACGGCAAGGTGCTGCTGCTGGGGGTCACCCACGCTCGCAACACCTTTATCCATAGCGTGGAGGAGGTGCTGAACGTGCCGAACCGCCTGACCGACAAGCCCCTGCAGCTGACCGTGGTGGACGAAGCCGGGGCGCAGCACACAGTCTATATGCGCCGCCACTACAACGCGCAGCAGCCGCACATCTCGGAGGATTTCGTCAAGCTGGAACAGGCGTATCTGGACTGCGGTGCAGCCCGAAATACGAAATTCGGCGATGCAAAGTGTATCCTGTGCGATGCCGAGGGACTTTTCCGGGTCACTCGCCACGTTCTTGCGCCGAACCCCGAAGCCTTTGTTACCGAGGCGGTCATCCCGCCGGAGCGCTGGCAGGGGATAATTTTATAATACAATGCCGGGCAGCTTGTAGCTGCCCGGCATTTTTACCTTTCACATCAGCAGAAGCGGATACGATACTCCCGGGGGGTGCAGTGCTTGATCTCCCGGAAGGTCTTAATAAAGTAGCTGGCATCGGAAAAACCGCATTCCAGCCCCACCTCGCCGGTCTTGAGCCGGGTGGAGCGCAGCAGCTCGGCGGCTTTTTCCACCCGGAACTGCTTGACGTACTGGATGGGCGTGATGCCCAGAAACTGCCGGAAGCTGCGCAGACAGGCACTTTCGCTCAGGGCGACGCAGCCAGCCAGCTTTTCCACGGTCAGCTCCTCGGCGTAGTGCTCCTCTACATAGCGCAGCATCTGCTTCATCCGCTCCGAGGCAATTTGTTCCTGCTCCGATACCTTCACCTTGCCGCTGACGCATTGGGTGATGAGCAGCCGCAGGGCGGCAGTAAGGTGGTAGCGCACCCGGTTCTCGTAGTCAAAGGGCTCGTCTGCCACGCCCTTCCACGCCTCCCGCAGGCAGAGCAGCACCTGCCGCTGCCATGGCACGGCTTCGTCCAGCAAAAAGAAGGGCGGCGTGCCCGGCTGCAAAAGCGGGCGGATGAGTTTTTGCCAGAATACGGTGTCCATGCCGCCGACAAGCCGGGGCTGAAATACGCCGGAGTGCAGCAGTGCCCTGCCCTCGGCAGGCTCTACCGCGTGCAGCGCCCCGGAGTTGATGAACACGCCCTGCCCGGTCTGCAAGGTCAGGCGGGTCTTGTTCACATCCACATGGATGGGCCCCAGTGCCGCCAGAATAAACTCAAATTCCTCGTGCCAGTGCCACGCCACCGAGTAGCTGGAAAGGTCCTCGGCGTAGCAGGCAATAGGGAACAGCGGGCTGCCGTGCTGGGTCTGCTCCCGCCCGGCGGCATCGGCTACCACAGCAGTAGCACTGGAAAGTCCCACCCGGCTGTTGGTATAAGAGGCACAGCTTGTCTGATGTGACATATTCACTAATTCCTTTCCGCAATACTTTGAATGTTTTTTGTCAATGCCGGTTTTGTTGCATATACTATGCGGTTCTGTTCTATAATTTGCGATTGTTTTGTGGTATTATCCTATCAGAGCTTCCAAGCTCAGTATAGCACCAAGGCAGCGGGGACACAAGCTGTGCAAGCGTTCCCTACCGGGCAAAACCGCTATTCTCCCGCCGTCTGTCCAAAGAGGATCGGACGGCAAGTGTAATATAAACCGCTTCATCAAGGAGGTATTCCTATGCTTCGAATCGAGTATTTTGATAAGGAACGTTTCATGAACCAGCTTTCTGCCAGCCACGGCAGCGTGCTGCTGCATCTGGACAACGGAAAGACCTGCGACCTGAAAAAGGACACTACCGCACGCTCCATGCTGCAGATGATGGACGCTGCCCCCAAGAAGGGCTTTGACCTCACCGTGACCGACCCCGCCGACGTGACCGGCTTCCTGCGCTATATGCTGGAGGCAGGCCGCACCGAGCGCGTGGCCGGCTGAGTAATGCCAATCTCTAATCCCAATAAGTGTCACAGCAAAAGCAAAACGCCTGCCCCGGTCATGCCGGAGCGGGCGTTTTGCCTGTTTTACCGGAAAGCTTGCGTGGGCGGGCAGTCTGTGGTAAGCTGAAAGCAGAAAAAACAAGATGGAGGGAACGACTATGAACCTGAAGGAAGCATTCCGCTACCAGAACAAGCTCCAGGCTCTGCTGGACGAGGCGCAGGGCATTCTGGACTGCGATGCCAACGTGACCAAGGTGGCCAACACCTATCTGCGCCATAAGGTGATGCCCGAGGCCGAGGACGAGACCGTTATGGACGTGGCACAGACCGAATATGCAGAGCAGATCACCGACGTTGCCCGGTTCATGCTCTATCTGCTGGAGGAGAAGAGCCGCCTGTTTGCCGCCATCCGCAAGGCAAAGGATGCGCTGGACATGGATATGGACAGCGAGGTCAGCCTGAATGCCGCGCGGCAGAGCATTGCCCGCACCTTCAAACGGATGAACGACCTGCGCAGTTCTGAGCAGCTGCTCTCCGGCGGGGGCACCGGCTACCGCTTCAACGCCGAGGGTAACCAGATCTCCTACTGCTGCGATGTGAAGCGGGTGACCACCATCAACTACGACCGCAAGGTCATCCATGCGGCGCTGAGCAAACTGAACCGGCAGGCAGACGAAACCTCCAACCGGCTGGACCTCTGCCTTGTGACCTCCAAGGTGGACTACACTGTCCCCTTTGATGTAAATGCCAGCTTTGCCGAAGCCTTTGAGATCTATCTGGAAAACGCCAAAAACTAAATAAACGTTCCACCGGCTATTTTGGGTGCGGCAAGCGCCGGGTGCACAGCTGCCGGTTCAGGTGCAGATGAACTATAACGCTGCACATTTCCGCAAGGAAGTTTTGGTACGGCTCACCTTACGAGCCAGCTATTATGAAAAAATCTTGCGTTCGGCTTTTCCGCCACCGCCAGACGCTTTTTCGCCGAAACCGTCCCTTGCTCCTTCCCGCATTCCTGCTTTTGCGCTTACGTCTCCATGGGCAGGCAGGCAAGCCACCCTTCATGAATTTGCCCCGCAGACTGCTGCGGGCACACACTTTCTGCGTGCCGGGTGGGTGCTCTGCGCCCCTTTGCACACGGAGTAAAATGGCAGCCGCCCCTGCGCTTGCCGTATCCAAAATAGCCGGTGAAAAAAACAAAACCGGAGGAATGCTCTATGAAAAAATGGAATCTATTTTATCTCAGCGGACTGCTGTCTTTTCTTACTGCGATGTTGAATTTTATCACTGCGAAAAATCGCTCCACGGCGGT
>CAKSZF010000067.1 GCA_934525405.1 uncultured Faecalibacterium sp. | reverse complement strand
GTTCCCCGCCGTGCAAGCTGTCCGCATTTTGGTGCACACGCAAAAAGACCGGGGCCCGCAGCCCAAAGGGCTGACAGGTTCCGGTCTTAAAGATGTAAGGAGTTTTCCCTTATGCTGCGCTTAGTGGATGAACACAGGACCCAGCGGGTTTGCGATGGGGCTGACGTAGCCGCCCAGCAGCTTGGGGATCATCAGGCTGATGTCGGGAACGTAGGTCAGCAGCAGCAGTGCAATGAACATGCACAGGTAGAACGGCAGGGTCGCCTTGACCACCTTCTCCATGGGGCGCTTTGCAACGGCAGAGCCGATGAACAGAACGGAGCCAACGGGAGGAGTGAGCAGACCGATGCCGCAGTTCAGAACCACGATGATACCGAACTGGATGGGATCGATGCCGATGGAGGTGGCGATGGGCAGCAGGATGGGGGTAGCGATCAGGATGATGGGAGCCATATCCATGATCATGCCCAGCACCAGCAGGATCAGGTCGACGAGCAGTGCAATCATGTAGGGGTTATCGGTGAGGTCGGTGATGGCGGTTGCTGCCAGATCGGGCACATGCAGCATGGTCAGGCAGTTGCCGAACACTGCAGAGGTAGCGATCAGGATCAGCACGATGGACAGGGTGTTGACGCACTCGTCCAGAGCGTGCCACACGCCCTTCCAGTCCAGACCCTTATAGACGAACACGGAAACGAGCAGAGAGTAGATAACGGCGATAGCAGCGGACTCGGTAGCGGTAAACACACCGCCGACAACGCCGAACACCACGATGATAACAGCGGCCAGTGCCCAGATGGAGGTGCCCAGCTGCTTGACAAAAGCCTTGATGCTGAACGGATCACCCTTGGGGTAGTTGCGCTTGACCGAGATAATGTAGGAGCCGATCATCAGCACGATAGCCAGCAGAGCGCCGGGCAGGTAACCGGCCAGGAACAGGCTGCCCACGGAGATACCACCGGCAGTAGTAGCGTAGATGACCATGTTATGGCTGGGAGGAACCAGCAGACCCTCGCAGGAGGAGGTGATGGTAACAGCGGTGGAGAAGTCTGCGCCGTAGCCCTGATCCACCATCATGGGGATCATGATAGAGCCGATGGAAGCGGTATCGGCGGAAGCAGAACCGGAAATGCCGCCGAAGAAGTAGGAAGCCACGATGTTGACCATGGCCATGCCGCCGCGCATCCAGCCCACGCAGGCGTCAGCCAGTGCGATCAGCTTTTCAGAGATGCCGCCGGAGCCCATGAGCACGCCCATGGTGATGAAGAACGGCACAGCCATCAGGCTGAAGGAAGAGATGCCCTTGACCATCAGGCGGCAGACGTCGGTCAGTGCCTGACCCTGCACCAGCATGCACAGCACGCTGGACAGGCCAACGGCGTATGCAATGGGGAAGCGCAGGAAGATCATAACAAAGAAGCTGACAAGAAGGACAATGATTGCCAGTGTCTGAACTGTCATATTACATTTCCTCCTTTACAAAAAAGCTCTTGACGTGGTTGTACAGAGACTCGATCTCAAAGATGATCATGGCAACACCGGCCAGCGGCACCGGGAAGTACATCCAGAAGCGGCTCAGCCAAGGCATGGAAACATAGAAGCCACGACCGCCCAGCGTGGTGGCGTAGTTCCAGCCGACCACCATCATGACCACACCAAGAACCATCACAGCCAGATCGGCCAGAATGTCCAGCGCCTTGACCACTTTCTTGGGCAGATACATATCGAACGCAGTCATGCGGATGTGTGCGCCGCGGCGGATAGCCAGTGCAGCGCTCAGCACAGCCATGTAACTCATGCAGGTCAGAACGACCTCCTCAGACCAGGAGGGGTCCGGGATAAAGGGGACGTAACGGCCAATGACCGACATCGTGGTAATGAGGATATCTGCGATCAGCAGGATCTTGCAGATGAACAGAACCACCTTGTAGGTAATGTCGTACGCCGGTCTGATCTTATCCAGAGTGGTAAAGATTTTCGGCATAGAAATTCCTCCATTTAAAAACCCGGCGAAGCCTGCGGGCGTATTCCCGTGGGCCTCCGCCGGGCAATGTACTACTTAGATTGGATGGAAAGCCAGATTATGCCTTCATGTCCAGCAGCTTCTGGTACAGCTCAGCCTGATCAGAGGTGTTGTCCTTGATGACCTTGGCGCAAGCTTCCTGCCAGGGAGTCTTGTCGTCCACATCCACAACGTTGCAGCCGGAGGAGCGCAGCTCGTCCAGAACCTTGTTCTCAGCGGTCTCAGACAGATCAGCGTTGAACTTCTGGGTGTCGGCAGCAGCAGCCATAACAGCAGCCTGCTGGTTAGCGGTCAGCTTGCCCCATGCGTTGTCGGTGATAACAGCCTGCACAGCGCCCAGAGTGTGGCCGTCCAGGATCAGGTTGTTAGCAACCTCGGGGAAGGCGTTGGACTTGTAGTTTGCGATGGGCTGCTCAGCGCCATCCACAACGCCGGTCTGCAGTGCGCTGTACAGCTCGCCAAAAGCAACGACGGTGGGGTTAGCGCCCAGACCCTCGACCATGCCGTTCATAACAGGGTCGTTGGACACACGCAGCTTCATGCCCTTCAGGTCGCCGATAGCAGCAACGGGCTTGACGGTGAAGAAGTGACGGAAGCCCTCCTCGCCGTAGAACAGGCCGCGAACGGGCAGGCCCAGCTCCTGGGGCTCGTTCAGGAACTCAGGAGCCAAATCGCTGTTGGCGAAGTTCCAGAAGTGAGCGCGGTTGTTGAAGGTGAAGGGGATGGACAGCAGCTTGGACTTGTTGCAGCCGTAGCTGGTCAGAGCGAAAGCAGAGATACGGCTGATATCGATGGAGGTAGAACCGCCCAGAATAGCGTCCAGAACGTCGTTCTCAGAGCCCAGCACACCGGAAGCCTGCACATCGACGACCACAGAACCGCCGCTCAGCTCCTCGACCTTCTCCTTGAAGTGAGAACCGGTCTGGCCAACGATGGTATCCAGCGGGTTGACCTCGGCGTAGACCAGAGTCACCTTGGGATCGCTGGCAGCAGCAGCTGCATCACCGGCAGCAGCAGAAGAAGCTGCGGTAGAGGTAGAAGCAGCGGTAGAAGTGGAGCCGCTCTTGGAGCCACCGCAGGCGGTCAGAGCAACAGCAGCGGTAGCTGCACCGGCAACGGCCATAAAGCTACGACGAGAGATCATTTTCATAGGAATCGTCCTCCTTAAATAATTGTGAAATTCTCCGGGCGCACAGGTGCCGGAGCTTTCGTTCATTGACTGTACACACTTTAGCAAATTTTCCGAAATGAAACAAGAGCTTTCGAAAAATGTCCTGTTTTTCGAAAGAATGTCAAGATTGTTTTTGCCATATTGCACAATCGCTTTCTATCTTGTTTGTGCAACACTGCCGACCAGTTGGATACATTCCTGTATTTATAGTACAAAATAACACCCCGACAAATGTCCGTCCGGGCACTTCTCGGGGTGTCTTCTTCAGCTTTTCTGTATCCGGTTGATCAGTTCCTGCTGGGTGGAGAACGCATCGTACATGGGCTGCACCGCTGCGCGGAAGCGGGCTTTCTCGGCCTCGTCCAGCTCGGTGACGCAGATGCCCCGCTTGCGCATATTCTGTTCTGCGTTTGCCTCCCGCCGCGCCCAGAGCTCGCGCTCCTTCTGCGCGCTCTCCCGGGCGCAGATGCGGATCACCTCCGGGAAGCTTTCGTCCAATGCGGCAAGCTTTTCCATCACCGCCGGGCTGGCCAGCTGCACCTCCGGCACGCGGGTGTGCTCGTCCTTTAGGAAAAAGGGCGCTACCTCGTAGTGCCCCATTACCTCGTAGCTGGGCCAGTTATTCTCTGCGCCGTCGATCTCGGCATTATGCAGGGCTGCATACACCTTGCTGTACACCACCTGCGCCGGTTTTGCGCCCAACGCGGTGATCATGTCGCTCATCATGTCCGACTCCTGCACCCGAATGGTCAGTCCTTGCAGATCATCCAGCCCGGTCACCTTTTCCCGGGTGTAGAAGCTGCGCACACCGGCATCGAACCACGAAAGCCCTACTAAGTCCATTCCGTCCAGCATGGCCAGAAACTCGTCGCCGATGCTGCCGTCCAGCACCCGCCACATCTGCTCGGCATCGCTGTACAGGTAGGGCAGCTGCAATACACTGAGCTCCGGCTCGTACTCTGCCAGCTGGCTCAGAGACACGCGGGAAAAATCCACCCCGCCGAACTGCATCTGCTGGATGATGCTCTGCTCTGCGCCCAGTTCCGCCCCGCTGTAAACCAGCACCTTCACCCGGCCACCCGTGCGCTGCGCCACAAGCTCGGCAAAGGCTCTTGCCGCCTTGCTGGTGGGGTAGTCCTCCGGCTGATTCTCCGCATAGCGCAGGATGAGCGGTTTCTCCTGCTCCGAGGAAGCAGACTGCGCCGTGCAGCCTGTGACTGCCAGTGCCGGGGCTGCCGTCAGCAGACGCAGCAGCTGACGGCGGGTCACAGCCGCGCCTCCCGGGCTGCCTTTGCCGCTTCCTTTCGGTACTGGGTGGGGGTCATACCGGTGCGCTTTTTAAAGGCACGGGCAAAATAGCTGGCATCCTCGTAGCCCACCATGGAGGCAACCTCCGCTGCAGAGCGGAAGGGGTCGGACAGCAGCTCCTTGGCGGCGTTGATGCGCAGCTCGGTCAGGCAGTCCAGAAAATTCATCTTCTGGTACTTTTTGAACTGTGCTGAAAGATACGCCGGGCTGATGTGCAAAATTTCGCTCACGCTGTCCAGCGAGAGGTCGGCCATATAGTTATCTTCCATATACTTGCGCACATGATCCATCACCAGTGCGTTGCGGTCGCTCTCCCCTTCCCCGGCGGGGTCGGTCTCCTGTTCCGAAGCGGCTTCCGGTTCTACCGCCGCCAGCTCGGCCAGACGGCGTCCGGCTTCAATTTGCCGGATAGCGCGGCGGATGGCGGCCTCGGTCTCGTCCGGGTCCACCGGCTTCAGCAGATAGTCGCAGGCGCCCAGATGCACCGCCTCGTGGGCGTACTGGAACAGGCTGTATGCCGTGATAAAGATCACCTTGCACTCCGGGCGCTGTTCCAGCACCGCGCGGGCGGCATCCAAACCGTTCATGCCCGGCATCTCGATGTCCATCAAAATCAGGTCTGCTTCCCAGAGCACGGCAGTATCGGCGGCTTTGCGGCCATTTTCCGCCATCTCCACCGTCACCTCATGCTCAAACCGGCGCATGACGATATCCGCCAGCGCCTCCCGCTCCATCCTCTCGTCATCCGCGATCAACAGCCGAATCATTCCTCAAATTCCTCCTCATTCTCCACCAGCGGCAGATACAGGATCACCGCAGTTCCCCGCCCCGGCCGGGAGCGCACCACCACACGGCAGCGGGCATCCAGCAGCCGCAGACGGGCAGCCACATTATAAATACCGATATGCTCCCAGCGGGGCGCGGGCTGTTCCAGTGCCGTGCGCAGCTGTTCCAGCTGCTCCGGCTCAATGCCCACGCCGTTGTCCAGTACCCGGATGCACAGCAGACCTTTTTCCCGCAGGGGGATCATGCGGATGCGCACCACGCCGCCCTCTTCCTTGGGGCAGATGCCGTGCTTAAAGGCGTTTTCCACGATGGGCTGCAAGATAAAGGACGGCACCATGGTCTCGGTCAGATCCAGCGAATCTGAGAACGCCCACTGCATCTGCACCCGGTCGCCAAAGCGCACATGGTAGATGGAATAGTACTCGTCCACAACGCGCACCTCCCGGGAGAGGGGCACCTGCTCGTCGTTGCTCATCAGGCTGTAACGCAGCAGATGGGAAAGCGCCATGATGAGCGCCTGCGTGCGGTAGGCAGACTCTGTGCCCGCCATCTGCTGGATGACGTTCAGGGTGTTGAACAGAAAATGCGGGTCGATCTGGCTGCGCAGCTGCTGCAACCGGCTGCGCTCCATGCGGTTCTGCAATTCCAGCGCCTCGGTCCTTTGACGGTGCAGTTCCCGCTCGATCTCGTTTTTTTCCTGTAAGGTGTTCACCTGCTGCGCCATGGAGTGCTTCATGCGGTTGAAGGACTCCGCCAGCTGGCCGATCTCCGGCTGCTTGGGCAGCGGGATGTCCGGGGTGTCGAACTGGCTGCGGCTGATGGCGCGGGAGGCTACGATCATCTGGGAGACCGGGGTCAGCAGCCGCATGACCATCAGACCGGAAGCACACCCCAGCGCCACGCACAGCGCCACCACCACGATCTGCATCAGAGCGATCCGCTCGCCCAGCTCCGAGATCTCGGTGTAAGTAGTCTGAGCGTCCAGAATCGAGGCTTTCAGCAGCTGCATGGTGTACTGGCTCAGATACCCGCCGCAAACCGAGACCTTGTTGTAGTACAGCTGGGAAGCCTTTGCTTCCTGCCCACTGGAAAGATAGCTCTCCAGCTCTTCCAAAAGAGTGTTGTAACTGCCGTAGGTGGTCTCCACCGCGCCGTACAGCACCCACTGCTCATCGCTGACGTTCTGCAAGCCGTCCATATTGGATCGGATGCGCCACAGCCATGCGTTGCTGGTGGAGCAGGCTGCCTGAAGCTTTTCCAGCATTTCCTCAGTCTCGCCGTTCTCCCAGCGGTACGCTTCCAGAATGCTGATGGAGCTTTCCACACCGCCCTGAAAGCGGCTGATGGCGTTAAAGTTGCCCATCTGGTCGTCCTGTACCTGCTGCACCGCCCGTGCCTGATAGCCGTTCAGGGCAAGCTGCAACGCAAAGGCCGCAAAAAAGGCTGCCAGACACAGCACCATGCGCTGCTTGAGCGTAACGCTGCGCTTCCAGTTGCGCTTTTCCATGCAAAGCTTCCCCCTTTTTCGTTAGATAATATCCGTTGGATAATATCTTATTCTACCACGCCTTGCAGGCGGTTTGCAAGCCAAAGGCTCCGCCGCCGGTGCATCTTTTGCTTGCTTCTTGCCGATAAATGTGGTACTATGCCCAAAAAGGAGGGTAACTTTATGACCCAGAACGTTTGCGTTTCCGTTCAGATGGACGAAAAAAGCTTTCACGATTTTGCATCTTTTGACCTGCTGCGCCACAACAAGGGCTGGCAGCGTCCGGCGGTGTTCACCGCCATTCTGCTGGTGTGCGCTGGGATCTGCCTGAGCCAGCTCGGCAAGCGGGAGGGTGCCGGGCTACTGACCGCCGTGCTGGCCATTGTGGCCCTCGGCCTGCCCGCTGTATACTTCGGCACCTTTTTTGCAAACCTCTCCAAGCAGATCAAAAAACTGGGTCTGCCCCGCCCCTTCTACCGGCTGGAGCTGGACACCGCCGGGCTTTCGGTCTGGATGGCTGGCGAGCAGAACAAGACCGAACCCACCAACCGCTACACTTGGAACACCGTGTACTGCGCCTACCGCACCAAAGAAGCGGTGTACATCTACGTCCAGCGGAATCAGGCCTATCTACTGAACGAGAGCATGGATGCCGCATGGAGCCTGCTTGGCAGCGCCCTGCCCGCCGCCAGCCTGCACGACTGCCGGAAGTAAGGAAGATTTCTTATAATTTGCAGAACAGCCAAGCCTGTCGGCTTGGCTGTTCTGCTTTTTTATGAAAGGATAAAACAAAAACCCACGCTGCGGCAAAGCAAAAGCGCAGCGTGGGTACGGAAATAGCGTTACAAAGTTTTAGCGGGCCAGAGTGTATTTGTGCAGGGTCTTGCGCACTGCGCCGTTACCGGCGTACAGCTCCTTGACCATGCCCTCGATCTTTTCGCCCAGACCGACGGCATACAGGTCCACACCGAACACGTCGGCACGGCTGTACAGAGCCTTCAGGCAGCTGAAGTCCTGCTCGCCTTCCTTGACCTCCAA
>CAKSZF010000066.1 GCA_934525405.1 uncultured Faecalibacterium sp. | reverse complement strand
GAAGCTCCCCCACCAGGCATGTGGCAACTGCGGTTACTACAAGGGCGAGGAAGTCATCAAGAAGGCCTAATTTGCGCGTAATTGGTGGCATAATGGTGTTATGTACAGAAGGGGAGGGCGCAACGCCTTCCCCTTCTTGTGCTTTCAAGGAGGTGGATGCAGATGGCGATACGGATCGAACAGGTGGATGCCGGCAGCGAGGCCGAGGCTCTTGGCCTTGCCCCCGGTGACGAGCTGTTGAGCGTGGACGACAACGAGCTGAACGACTCGCTGGACTACGATTTTTATACCGACAGCAGCAGCTTCCACCTGAAAGCCCGGGTAGCGGACGGCATCCGGGAGTGGGAGGTGCAGCGGCCGCAGCGCGGCCCCTTTGGCTGCGGGTTCAAGACCTATCTGGGCGATGAAAAGCATACCTGCTCCAACCACTGTATGTTCTGCTTCATCGACCAGATGCCCCCGGGTATGCGCGAGAGCCTGTATTTTAAGGATGATGACGAGCGGCTGAGCTTTTTGTTCGGCAACTACATCACCATGACCAATATGCAGGATCACGAGATCGACCGCATCATCAAGATGCACATCTCGCCCATCAATATCTCGGTGCACACCACGAACCCCCAGCTGCGGGTGCGGATGCTTGCTAATAAACGCGGCGGCGAGGTGCTCAAGTACCTGCCCCGTCTGGTGGAGGGCGGCATTGCCGTCAACTGCCAGCTGGTGCTCTGCCGCGGCGTGAACGACGGCGACGAGCTGCGCCGCACCCTTGCCGACCTGCTGGAACTGACCCCCATGGTGCAAAGCATTGCAGCCGTGCCCTGCGGCATTACGGATTACCGCAAAAATCTGTATCCGCAGGTGCCATACGATGCAAAGACCAGCGCTGAGGTCATCGACATTATGGAAGAATTTGGCGATGAATGCAAGCGCCGCCACGGCAAGCGCATCATCTACCCCAGCGATGAATGGTACCTTAAGGCAGGCCGCCCCATCCCCGCGGCGGCGTTCTACGAGGACTACGACCAGCTGGAAAACGGCGTGGGCATGCTGCGCCTGTTCGAGGAAGAGTTTCTGGCCGAGCTGGACAAGCCCCACCGGATCTACGGCACCAAGGAGCTGGACGTGGTCACCGGTACCATGGCAGCGCCCCTTATTACCCGCATGATGGAGGAGCTGCACCGGCAGTACCCCATGATCACCGTGCACGTCCACACCATCCAGAACCGCTTTTTCGGCGGCAATGTGGGCGTGACCGGCCTGATCACCGCTACCGACATCATCGCCCAGTGCGCAGGCAAGCTTGCTACAAAAACGCTGGGCATCCCGGCTGTGATGCTGCGGGAGGAAAAGGATACCTTCCTGGATGATATCACGGTAGAGCAGCTGGGGGAGCGGCTGGGTGTAAAAGTGGAGGTGCTGCCCACGGCAGGCGGGGACGAAGCCCGAGCCCTGCTGCGCAGCGGCCTGCACATTGCCCGCAGAAGGAAGAGCGGCAGCTGATAACGCCATTTTTATTGTATTTTACCCCTTTTAAGAAAGGAGGAGACCCCATGAGCAAACCGATCGTAGCAGTGGTGGGACGCCCCAACGTGGGCAAATCCACCCTGTTCAATAAGCTGTGCGGCCAGCGCCTTGCCATTGTGGAGGATACCCCGGGCATTACCCGCGACCGCATTTTCGCCAACTGCGAGTGGAACGGCCACGAGTTTTTGCTGGTGGATACCGGCGGCATCGAGCCCAAGGCCACCGAGGGCATTCTGGCCCACATGCGCGAGCAGGCACAGATCGCCATTGACACCGCCGACTGCATCATTATGGTCACGGACGTGCGCAACGGCCTGACCGCAGCCGACGAGGATGTGGCGCACATGCTGCGCCGCAGCCACAAGCCCATCATTCTGGCCGTGAACAAGTGCGACAAGGTGGGCGAGGCTCCCATGGAGCTGTACGAGTTCTACAACCTCGGCTTTGACGAGGTGATGCCCATTTCTTCCGTGCACGGTCACGGTACGGGCGACCTGCTGGATGCAGTGTGCGCCCATCTGGACTTCAGCGAGACTGTGGTGGAGGAGGATCGCATCCCCGTTGCCATCATCGGCCGTCCCAACGTGGGCAAGTCCAGCCTGACCAACCGCATTCTGGGCGAGAATCGCATGATCGTAGCCAACGAGGCCGGCACCACCCGTGATGCCATCGACACCCCGGTGGACAATGCCTATGGCAAGTTCATCTTTACCGATACCGCCGGTCTGCGCAAACGCAGCAACATCAGCGATGGTCTGGAGCGCTACATGGTGGTGCGCGCACTGGCTGCTGTGGAGCGCAGCCGCGTGGCGCTGATCCTTGTGGATGCCACCGTCGGCTTTACCGAGCAGGACAGCAAGGTGGCTGGCTACGCCCACGAGCAGGGCAAGGCCTGCATCATCGTGGTGAACAAGTGGGATGCCGTGGAAGGCAAGGAGACCAACACCATGGAGCTGCAGCGCCGCGGCTATGCCGAGTGCTTCAGCTTTATGGGCTACGCACCCATCATCTTCATCTCTGCCCAGACCGGCTACAACGTGAACAAGCTGATGCAGCTGATCCGGGATGTGGACGCCGAGAACGGCGCCCGCGTGCCCACCGGCGTGCTGAACGAGATGCTTGCCCGCGCTACTGCCCGGATGCAGCCCCCCAGCGACAAGGGCCGCCGCCTGAAGATCTACTACCTGACGCAGGCCTCCACCCGTCCCCCCACGTTCGTGGCCTTCGTGAACGCAAAGCACCTGTTCCACTTCAGCTATCAGCGGTATCTCATCAACCAGATCCGCGAAAACTTTGGTCTGGAGCATACGCCCATCCGTCTGGTCGTGCGGGAGCGCGGCTCCGGCGAGGTGGGTGCCAAGGACGTATAACACGTCAGGGAGGCTCAGATGATGGAATCTGTTCTCATCGCTGCGGTGTCTGCTGTGCAGGCGTATCTGCTGGGCAGCATCGACACCGGTATCCTCGTCAGCAAGTTTTTGTACCACGATGATGTGCGCAAGTACGGCAGCGGCGCAGCGGGCATGACCAATATGCTGCGCACTTTCGGCAAAAAGGCAGCGGCACTTACTGCTTTCGGCGATGTGCTCAAGGGTGTGCTGGCCGTGTGCATCGGCCGCTGGCTGTTCACCCTGATGCCGGAAAGCGCCACGCTCTCGCCGTATCTTGCGGTGTATCTTGCCGCTATCTTTGCCATTATCGGCCATTTGAAGCCCCTGTATTTCGGCTTCAAGGGCGGCAAGGGTGTGCTGGTGGCGGGCGGCACCATTCTGGCGATCCAGCCGGTGCTGATCCCCTTTCTGGCGGTCATCTTTCTGGCCTGCCTGCTGCCCACCGGCATGGTGTCACTGGGCAGCGTGACCATGGCAGCACTCTACCCGGTGCTCACCATCCTGTACGGGGTGTTCCGGGGCTATTCTGCCGCCGACCTTACCGTGTGCACCATCGGCTCGGTGATCATGGGTGCGATGGTCATTTACATGCACCGCTCCAATATCCAGCGCATCCGCGAGGGCAAGGAGTACCGCTTTGGCCGTCACGGCAAAAAGTAACAGAAAATAGTAAACCACCCCGCAGCAGCCGTTCACCGGCCGCTGCGGGGTGGTTTTTGTATATGCTTATTCCTTTGTCTCGGTCTCTTCCTCAGGCTTTGCTTCGGAATGTCGCCGATGGAACCAGTCGGCGGGAATGCCGCTCTGGGCGGGGGTAAGGTCCGGCGCGGGGTGGCCGTCCGGCAGGTGTGCGCCAAAGGCCGGGACAAAGAAGAACTTGCGCACAATGAAGATCAGCGCGATCGCGCCCACGCTGAGCAGGTTCTCCACGGCGGAATCGTGCCCCACCACCAGATGGCGCGCAATGGCGTACAGCAGCACTTCAAGGCTGCTGCCGGGGCTGTGCTTGGCCAGCATCTTGATGAACTCGATGCCAATCACAATGTCCAAGCTACGCTCCAGAAAGGTGCGGATCTCAGCCTCGTTGCCATCGAACAGCAGGCCGGGCATCCAGCAGATCAGGGGCACAACGCTGAGCAGCAGACCGATCAGCACTAGGCCGGACAATAGCACCTCCAGCAGGCTGGAAGCCTGAATGATGCGGTTGCGCAGGGAGGTGCGCCAGTGGCTTTCTACCGGGTGAGAGAGATGCTCCATAGTAAGACCTTCCTTTCGGCATTCTGCTAAACAGGATTCGACAGACTTCTGGTTAGATTGTAGCAGAATGCGGGCGGGCTGTCAATTCATGGAAAAATCAATTCTCCTTGGCGGCAGACTGTGCCGGAACGTACCCAGCTTTCTGGATGCAGGCGATGCCGTCGGCGGTGTCCAGCCAGTCGTACAGGCGGCGCTCCGGGCTGTCGGCGGCGGCATCCGGGTGGATGACGGCGTAGAAATCGTTGCACAGGGGGTAGCTGCCGTCGGCAAGGGTGTCGTTGCTGGGGGTCACACCGTCCACCGCCAGCAGCCGCAGCCCGGGCTTGGAATACATCTGGTCGATATAGTAATATACGGAAAAACCGATGGCGTTGGCGCTGTTGTTGTAATCGGCGATGCTGTCCACCAGCTCACCCATGGCGGCGGGAGCCAGCTCAGAGGGCGGGGTCATCAGTTCGCCGCCCTGAATGAGCAGTTTTTTGAACAGGGTCTGACTGCCAGAGTCCTCGCCGCGCTGGAAGGCAACGATTTCCTGATCCTTGCCGCCCACATCCTTCCAGTTGGTGATCTTTCCGGCGTAGATGTCCCGCAGCTGCTGCTGGCTAAGCGCCTGCACGGGGTTGTCCTCGTTGACGATGAACACCAGCGCATCCACCCCGATGGGCTTCTGCTCCAGCTGCACATTAGCCTCTTGCAGCTCTTCCTTTACATAGTCCGGCGCTTCGTACACCACCAGCATCCGGGTGGTTGTGTCGTACAGGCCAAAGTTCTCCCATGCGTAGGCGGTGGTGCTCACGGTGATGTTGCTGCGGGCTTCTTCCAGGTCCATGCCGGTGGTATCGGCCAGCATCTGCGCCATCAGCGGGATGCAGGCGGTGCTGCCATCCAGCGGGGGAAACTCCTCCACGGTCAGAAACGGCTCCAGCTGCTGCACAGCAGAGGAAACAGCAGAGGATGCAGGCTGCTCTGCGGCAGAGGAAGCCGTGCTGCCAGAGGGGACACCCGTGCCCTTGCAGGCGGTCAGCACCCCGGCAGCGGAGCAGGCGGCCAGCCCCAGCAGAAAGCTGCGGCGAGAAATTTTAGCGTTTTTCATAAGAAAGCCCTCCTTGGATCAATAGCCGTAACTCGGTTCATCGTCCGCAGTGGCAGACGAGAAAATGCTCTGGCAGTACAGCCAGTTGCCGCTTGCGTCCATCCAGCCCACATAGAAGCCCCGCTGCGCGGCAAACACATGGTCGGGCAGGGCGTTCAGGCTGTTGGAATAGTACCCGGCGCAGCTGGCAAGGCCCTGTAATACTACCTTGCCGTCTGCGTCCAGCACATCGCATACGTTGCCGTAGGCGCTGCCCGCAGCGGCGCGGCTGCCGTAGAACATGGGTCTGCCGTCAGGGTCGGTGGTCAGGTAGTTGACGTAACTGTACTTGCCCTGCAGGGCGGTCAGGTCGCTGACAAGCCCCTGCGGGCCGTACAGCCGGGTGGCGGTGGTCTCGTAGCGGTCGTTATCCTGCAATTCCAGCCAGACGTAGCCGCTGCCGCAATTGCTCATCCGTACCCGCTGCTGGTGCTCCACCGGCTCTACGGTGGTGTCGGTCAGCAGCTTGCCGTTGTCCTTGCTGTACACCCGCAGACTGCCGTCCTGCGCATAGACGGCTACGGTGCTGTCTGTGGCGTCTACATCGTACAGCGGGGTCTTTGTACCGGTCTCCAGATCATAGAGTTCGTAGCCGTGATCCTCGCCGCTGTGCCATGTTACCACATAGCCCGGGAAATACTGGCTGGGCTGCTCGTCAAAGGCGGCAATCAGTCCGCGATCCTCTGTGGTCATGTCCCGCAGCTCGTACCGGCCATCACCGGTGGAAAAGCTGGCAAGCCCGCCCGGGTAGACATGCAAAAAGCCCGTGCACTGCTCGCCGGTCAGGGTGTTGTACAAAATCTGGTCGGTGGTTTCCTCTCCGGTGGCAACGTCCAGCTCCACCCAGTCGCTCAGAGTGTCGCTGTCGTAGAAAAGGCGGTATGCCGAGGCGGCATCGGCGCGGTAGACGGTGGTGCCGTCCTTCTCCTGCACCACCACCCAGCTGTTCTGCTGGTAGTCGGGATCCCAGTCGTAATCGTCCAGCCCTTCCGGGCGGGCGTAGCAGCTGAATACCAGCTTATCGCCGCATACGGTGCAGCTGTATGCGCCCTCCGGCACCGGCAGTGCTGCGCCGGTGGCAAGGTCGATGACCTGACAGGTGCCGTAGCCGGACTCTGGGGCGTATCCACCATCGATCAGGCGGCTCTCCTGCAGCACCAGCAGGCCGTTTTGCAGGGTGGCGCTCTGCTCGCCATCAAAGGCCATTACTTCAGTGCCGGTCTTGTCGTACAGGGCGGTGCGGCGTCCGCCCCGGCCGGTAGGGTCGGACCAGCTGCGCAGCCAGTAGTCTGTGGTGCCGGTAGCACTGTCCTCCACCAGCGAGACGTTCTCACTGCGGGTAGACTGGTGCAGCGGGGTGCTGCCGCACAGGATGGTGGTGCTGCTCCCGGAACGACCGTCGCAGTACAGCACCCGCAGACGGCCATCGTTCAGCACGGCGGGGTCGTACAGGGGCTTGCCGCTGTCGTCCGTGGGCACGGAAACGGCAGAGCTTGCAGCGCCCGGCACGCCGGTGGCGGGCGGCAGCAGGGCGCAGCCACAGCCTAAAGTAAGGGCAAGGGCTGCGCAGACCGCCCCGCAGCCGATACGCAAGACAACACGCTTCATAAAAAACACTCCTTTGCAAAAACAGGGAGGAAAATTTTTCCGTTCACTCAGAATACGAAACAGCCGCATTTTTCATTGCAGAGCTTGCAGAAAAATGCGGCTAAAAACGGTTACAATTGCATTACAGCTGTGCCGGGGCATGGGACGCTTCTGCCCTGTCCATCTGCTCCAGCTGCCGCAGAAAGGCCAGCAAAAAGGGCAGCGAGATGAAAAAGGTGAGCGCATCCGCAATGGGCTGGCAGAGCTCCACGCCCACAAGCCCCAGCACCCGGGGCAAAACTAAGATCAGCGGGATAAAGCACACACCCTGCCGGCAGCAGGCCAGAAAGGTGGCACGCCCGGCCTTGCCAACGCTCTGGAAGGTCATGTTGGCCACCACGATCACCGGCTGCAAAAGGACGGCAAAGCACTGGTAGCGGAAGGCAGGCAGCGCCACGGCGGTGACTTCCGGGTCGTCCCGGAACAGCCGGATCAGAGCCTCATCGTTCCACCAGCACACCGCGATCAGCACCACCAGCAGCACAAAGGCGGCTTTCAGGGTAAAAACGGCGGCCTGCCGTACCCGGTGGTACTTGCGCGCGCCGTAGTTGAAGGACGCCACCGGCTGCAAGCCCTGTCCTACGCCGATGGCCACCGAGAGGATGAACATAAAAATGCGGGACACGATGCTCATGCCCGCCACGGCGGCATCGTCGTAGCTGCGAGCGGCAATGTTCAGTAGCATCCCGCCGATGCTGTTCAGCCCCTGACGGCCAAAGCTGGGCGCGCCGCCTGCAAGGATCTGCAAAAACTCACGCGGCTCCCGGGTGACGGCAGAAAGCCGGAACTGGCTGACCGTTTTGCCCCACAGGAACATATACAGCAGAATGCCAAAGCTGATGGTCTGACTGAGGGCGGTGGCAATCCCGGCACCGGCAGTACCCAGCCCTAAAACGAACATGAACAGCGGGTCCAGTGCAATGTTCAGCAGCCCGCCGGTGACAAGACCGATCATGGCAAGGTTCGCTTTGCCCTCATATCGCAGGATGTTGTTCATCACCAGACTGGAGATCATCAGCGGTGCGGCAAGCAGGATGGGACGGGCGTAGGCGCAGGC
>CAKSZF010000065.1 GCA_934525405.1 uncultured Faecalibacterium sp. | reverse complement strand
TCTGGAACAAAAATGCGCCCTGCTGAGCGGCGGCACGGTGTTCACCACCCGGGCGCTGCCGGGCAAGGGCATCCCGGCCATTACACTGTCGGACGGCCCCAACGGCGTGCGTAAGCAGGCCGGTGCGGCTGACCATCTGGGCCTGAACCCCAGTGTGCCCGCCACCTGCTTCCCCACCTCGGCTACCGTGGCCAACAGTTGGGACCCGGCACTGGGCGAGGCTGTGGGCGCAGCCATGGGCGAAGAAGCAGCGGCACAGGGCGTGTCGGTGCTGCTGGGCCCCGGCCTGAACATCAAGCGCAGCCCGCTGTGCGGCCGCAACTTCGAGTATTTCTCGGAGGACCCCTACCTTGCCGGTAAGATGGCAGCAGCCTACGTCCGCGGCATCCAGAAAAACGGCATCGCCGCCTGTCCCAAGCACTTTGCCGTGAACAGTCAGGAGCTGCGCCGCATGGCCTCGGATTCCATTGTGGACGAGCGCACCCTGCGGGAAATTTACCTGACCGGCTTCGAGATGGTGGTCAAGGAGGCGCAGCCCAAGACCATCATGTCCGCCTATAACCTTGTCAACGGCACCTACGCCAACGAGAACGCCCACCTGCTCATGGATATCCTGCGCAAGGACTGGGGCTTTGACGGCGCAGTGGTCACCGACTGGGGCGGCAGCAACGACCACGCCCTTGGTGTAAAGCACGGTTCTACGCTGGAAATGCCTGCCCCCGGCGGGGACGCCGTCCGCGAGCTGATGAAGGCGGTGCAGACCGGCAAGATCACCGAGGCAGATGTAGACGCCCGGCTGGAGGAACTGCTGGAACTGGTGTTTACCACCAAGGCGGCGGTGGACGCCGCACCCGGCAAGTTCGATGCCGACGCCCACCACGCACTGGCACGCCGGGCTGCTGCCCAGAGCATCGTGCTGCTGAAGAACGAAACCAGCCTGCTGCCCCTTGCAAAGGGGGAAAAGGTGGCGGTCATCGGCGACTTTGCCCAGACGCCCCGCTATCAGGGTGCAGGCTCCAGCGCCGTCAACTCCATCAAGGTGGATTCCTTCTTGGACTGCCTTGCCGAGAGCGGCCTGAACAGCGTCGGCTACGCCAAGGGCTTTGACCGGCAGGGCAAGCCCGATGAGGCACTGAAGGCCGAGGCGGTGCTGCTGGCAAAGAACGCCGATGTGGTGCTGCTGTGCATGGGTCTGGACGAGATCAAGGAGAGCGAGGGCATCGACCGCGCCGACATGAAGCTGGCAGAGAACCAGCTGGAACTGCTGTCGGCTGTGGCGGCGGCGAACCCCAACGTGGTGGTGCTGCTGAGTGCGGGCTCCTCGCTGGAAAGCGGTTGGGTCAAGGACTGCAAGGCGCTGGTCTACGGCTGCTTGGGTGGTCAGGCCGGTGCGGGCGCACTGGTCGAGGTGCTCACCGGCGCGCAGAACCCCTGCGGTAAGCTGGCTGAGACTTGGGCGCGCAGCTACGCCGACACCCCCGCAAAAGCGCATTTCGGCGGCGACGGCCCCACTGTGGAGTACCGCGAGGGCTTGTATGTGGGCTACCGCTACTACGACACCGCCGGTGTGCCCACCGCCTTCCCCTTCGGCTACGGCCTGAGCTATACCAGCTTTGCGTACAGTGACCTGAAAGCAGACGAAAAGGGCGTGACCCTGACGGTCACCAACACCGGCAGCTGTGCAGGTGCCGAGGTGGTGCAGCTGTATGTGGCAAAGCCGGATGCAAAGATCTTCCGCCCCGTCAAGGAGCTGAAGGGTTTTGCCAAGGTGCAGCTGGAAGCCGGAGAGAGCAAGACCGTCACCATCCCGCTGGACGATAAGGCGTTCCGCTACTGGAACGTCAAAACCGACCGCTGGGAGGTGGAGGGCGGCAGCTATCAGCTGCTGGTGGGCGCTTCCAGCGCCGACATCCGTCTGACTGCCGCTGTCACGGTGGCGGGCACCGGCGCACCCGACCCCTACGTGGGCAAAAAGCTGGGTCATTACTGCACAGCCAATATCCAGAATGTACCGGATGATGAATTCGAAGCGCTGCTGGGGCACGCTATCCCGGAGAACAAAGTGCACATCGACCGCAACATGACGCTGGGCGAGATGGGACACGGACGCAGCCCCATCGGCTGGCTGGCAGCTGCCGTGCTGGGCACCCTGCTGCGCCGCAGCATCAAAAAGGGCAAGCCCGACCTGAACATCCTGTTCCAGTACAATATGCCCCTGCGCGCATTGGCAAAAATGACCAACGGCGCTATCAGCATGGGCATGGTGGACGGCATCGTGATGGAGCTGCAGGGCTTCTGGATCATCGGCCTTGTGCGGGTGATCGTGGAGGCCGTGAAGAACCTCGTGCTGAACAGCCGCATGGAAGAGCGCTTGAAAAACAGCTGAAAGGAAGCAGGCTATGAATTTCTGGAATAACTTCGCGGCAAAGCACCCTGCCGCTGCCAAGTGGGTGCGCGAGGGCGGCTTGTTCGTCATCGTGTCCAACCTCATCACCGTGTTCAAGTACCTGCTGCTGCAGTTCCTGCCCAAGGCGTTTGCCAGCCTGCCGGTGGTGGATTTCGGCTGGCCGGGCATCGACATCACCCTGTTCGGCGAGACCTTCAAATGGAATATCCTCGGCTACGATGCCGCCCACGGCGGTCTGCCCTACTTCTGTGCCTACATGATCGCCATGGTCATCGGCGAGTGCATCAACTTCCCCATCCAGCGCAATTTTGTGTTCCGCAGCAAGGGCAATCTGGCAAAGCAGATCGGCTGGTATGTGCTGGCGTTCTGCGTCATTACCTGCATCGTCAACTCCATCAACTGCATCTGGGTGGCGGTGGCAGGCCTGCTGGTACCGGACTTCATCTACAACATCGGCACCACCGTGCTCAACGGCGGCATCTCCATGGTCATCTTCTTCTTTGTGAATAAGATCATCTTCCCGGAGGGCGAAAAAGCCGCCAAATAATAAGACATCTCCTTCATTTTCTTCTTTTTATCATAAGCCGAAAGGGCTGCTCCGTTACCCGGGGCAGCCCTTTTGGTTTGGAGAGATCGTGAAACTCCCTCAGTCAAAGCCTGCGGCTTTGACAGCTCCCTCTGGGAGGGAGCCTCTGGCGCGCCCGGATGCTTTGCACTTTAGCCAAAAACTTTGCCGTCATGCCAAAGGCCCCATCCCCGAGGGGGCTGTCGAGCGCAGCGAGACTGGGGGAGTTCCACTTCTATTTTTGTTTTTCTGCACAAAATGTTCTGTGGGCAGGGTTTTCCTCTTGACAAGCGGGCAAATGTTTCGTACTATATTTAGTAGTATGGAATCAAAGACGCTGTACGCAGGTTTCTGTGTGACCCTGTACCCGTTTCAGGCAAAGCGTGCCTGTTTGATATAAAATGGAACCGTAAAGAGAAAAGCCGTATGCTTTTGCCCGTGCCGTCGGTTTAGGACGGTGCGTATGGTTTTGGTGTCACTTTTTGCATTGAAAGCTCTTTCTATATCATTGCCCGTGTCCTGCTGCGCAGCGTCTCCTGCTTTTAATTTTGCATTGAATTGAAACAAAGGAGAGTGAACGCAATGACCGCGATCGGAGTGATCGTGGCCTTGATCGTTGCTGCTGTCGGCGTGGCAGCGGGCTATTTTATTGGTTACAACAACCGTAAAAAGACCGCCGAAGCCCAGATCGGCAGCGCCGAGGCCGAGGCTACCCGGCTGGTGAATGAGGCGATCAAGACCGCCGACCAGAAGCGCAAGGAGGCGGTTCTGGAAGCAAAGGACGAGGCTTTCCGTCTGAAAGCCGAGGTCGATGCCCAGAAGGCAGAGGCCGACAAGGAGATCAAGCAGCGCCGTGCGGAGATCAGCCGTCAGGAGAACCGCATCGACCAGAAGGAGACGGCTCTGGACCGCAAGACCGAGGCTCTGGAAAAGAAGGAAGAGGAGCTGAAAAAGCGCGCCGCCGAGGCCGAGGAGCGTCTGGCAGAGATCGACGCCCTGCGCGCCAAGGAGATGGAGCGTCTGGAAACGCTGGCGGGCCTGAGCCAGGAGGACGCCCGCGAGGTGCTGCTGCACAAGGTGGACGAGGAGCTGACCCACGAAAAGGCCGTGCGCGTTGCCGCCTACGAGACCGACCTGAAGGAAAACTGCGATAACATCGCCCGCAACCTCATCGGACAGGCCGTCAGCCGCTGCGCTGCCGACCATTGCAGCGAGACCACCGTCAGCGTGGTGCCGCTGCCCAGCGATGAGATGAAGGGCCGCATCATCGGCCGCGAGGGCCGCAACATCCGTGCGCTGGAAACGGCCACCGGCGTGGACCTCATCATCGACGATACCCCGGAGGCCATCACCCTGTCCTCCTTCGACCAGACCCGCCGCGAGGTGGCCCGCATGACGCTGGAGCGCCTGATCGGCGATGGCCGCATCCACCCCGCCCGCATCGAGGAGACGGTGGAAAAGTGCCGCCACGATCTGGAACTGCAGATGAAGCGCGAGGGCGAGCGCGCGGTGATGGAGCTGGGCATCCACGGCCTGCACCCCGACCTGATCAAGCTGATCGGCCGGCTGAAGTACCGCACCAGCTTTGGCCAGAACGCCCTGACCCACAGCATGGAAGTGGCTTGGGTGGCCGGTCTGCTGGCAGGCGAGATGGGCGTGAACGTCACCATGGCACGCCGCGCCGGTCTGCTGCATGATATCGGCAAGGCACTGGATCACGAGATCGAGGGCAGCCACGTCCAGATCGGCGTGGACATCTGCCGCAAGTACAAGGAGAACACCCAGATCATCCACGCCATTGAGGCACACCACGGCGACGTGGAGCCCAAGACCCCGCTGGCCTTCATCATTCAGGCTGCCGACGCTATCAGCGCCGCCCGC
Source organism: uncultured Faecalibacterium sp. (assembly GCA_934525405.1). Taxonomy (GTDB): domain Bacteria; phylum Bacillota; class Clostridia; order Oscillospirales; family Ruminococcaceae; genus Faecalibacterium. Next base: position 3,317 of record CAKSZF010000065.1, on the reverse strand, counting down.
CCGGGTGCCCGCCGCGAGAACGTGGAAAGCTACGTCAAGCGCCTTGAAAATCTGGAGGAGATCTCCTCCGGCTTCGAGGGTGTGGAGCAGGCCTTTGCCGTGCAGGCAGGCCGCGAAGTGCGCATTATGGTCAAGCCCGACGTCATCAGCGACGATCAGGTCATCCTGCTGGCACGCGCCATCGCCAAAAAGATCGAGGATACGCTGGATTACCCCGGCCAAATCAAGGTCAACGTCATCCGCGAGAGCCGCGCTGTAGAGTACGCAAAATAAAGCTTTTTCCGCAGGCTGCCGTGTTTTTGCACGGCAGCCTGTTTTTTGCGCCAAAACGATTGCATTTCCCGCTAAAGAAGGGTAACCCTCTCAGTCACGCCTGACGGCGTGCCAGCTCCCCCGAGGGGGGCTTTTTGAGGCGGTGGTAAGGTTTCTTGTTGCGCTTGACACTTTAGCACTGAGGGCAACGGCGTGCGCCCTCTCAGTCAAAGCCTACGGCTTTGCCAGCTCTCCCAAAGGGAGAGCCAAGAGCACTGCCGGAAACTTCCTCATTGAACCTAATACTTTAGCAACGAGCCTTAGACCTTGGCTCTCCCCTTGGGAGAGCTGGCGCGGGAGCGCCTGAGAGGGCGTGCTAATGGGTGTTGCCCCTCATCCGGCGCTACGCGCCACCTTCCCCCGGTGGGTGAAGGCTTCCGTGGCGGCGGCAAAGTTTCCGACATTGCCATAAGGCGTCCCCTTGGGGAATCTGGCGAACGTAGTGAGCCTGAGGGGGTACCCCGCAGCGCCGCGCTTTCGCAGAAAGCGGCGCTGCAACTGCCGTTTTTCGTTACGACCCCACCTGTGAAAATGGAACACCGGAGCGTCCGCAGACGCTCCGGTGTTCCGAAATATAAAATAATCTTTCCGCTGAATATGCGCAGCAACGACGACGACCGCCGCCAGTGGCGGAAACAGGGAGGAGTTGTTGGGGCAGCGGCCAGCAAGACGCGAGTGCCGCCCAAGGCACGATGCGGATGCTGGGTGCCGCAACCCGTAAGCCAGCGGAGCGCATTCAAAATCGTCCCACGCAAAAAGCAGCCGCTGCACTTTTGGTGCGGCGGCTGCTTTGCTTATGTTATAGGTTATCAGCCCTTCAGGAAAGCCGGCAGGGGCTTGCCCTGTTTGAGCCATTGGTGATACTCGGCGGTGGCAGCAAATTCCACGTCACCGGCAGAGTTCAGCGCAGTCTCTACCGAGTCCTGCACCACGCCGATGATGAAGCCCACGCCCACCATCTGCATGGCAATGTCGTTGGAGATGCCGAACAGCGAGCAGGCCATAGGGATCAGCAGCAGAGAGCCGCCGGCCACGCCGGAAGCGCCGCAGGCGCCCAGAGCGCTCATGGCGCTCAGCACGATGGCGGCGGGCAGGGACACCTGAATGCCCAGCGTGTTGGCTGCTGCCAGCGTCATAATGGTAATGGTGATGGCGGCACCGTCCATGTTGATGGTAGCACCCAGCGGGATGGACACGGAGTACATATCCTTGTCCAGACCCAGCTTTTCACACAGGGACATATTCACAGGGATGTTGGCGGCAGAGCTGCGGGTGAAGAAGGCGGTCAGGCCGGACTCCTTCAGGCAGCGGAATACCAGCGGGTACGGGTTGCGGCGCAGGTAAATGAACATGATAAAGGGGGAAACGATCAGCGCCATGAACAGCATGGTGCCCACCAGCAGCGCCAGCAGCTTGCCGTACTGGGTAAAGATGGCCAGACCGTTGCCGGAAACGTTGGTGTACACCAGACCCATGATGCCGAAGGGTGCCAGATTGATGATCCAGCGCACGATCTGGGAAACGGCATCGGCGGTGTTTGCCAGAAAGACCTTGGTGCTCTCTGCGCCGATGTTCTTCATGGCAATGCCGAACATACAGGCCCAGAACAGGATGCCGATGTAGTTGCCGTTCATCAGGGCGCTGACGGGGTTGGCCACAAAGTTGGTCAGCAGGGTGCTCAGCACCTCGCCCAAGCCCTGCGGGATCACATCGGACTGTGCTGCATCGGCCAGCACGACCGTGACCGGGAACATAAAGCTGGTGATGGCCGCGATGGCTGCCGCCAGAAAGGTGGTGAGCATGTACAGCCAAATCACGGTGCCAAAGCGGCGGTCCAGCTTGGACGAGCCCTGTGCCAGTGCGCTTGCCACAATGACGAACACCAGCACCGGGGCAATGCCCTTCAGCGCACCGACGAACAGGCTGCCCAGCTCGCCTACCCAACCCGCGCCCGGCACTACCAGTGCCAGCACCGAACCGACTGCCAGGCCGATCAGGATGCGCAGGATCAGGCTGGTCTGGTTGTATTTTGCTACAACCGCTTTCAAGGTTTTCATATCGTAACACTCCTCTTACACTGTACGCCTGGTGCGTACATTTTCCTGTTTCTTGCACGAGAACAGCTGTCATTATAGCACATACGGACAGAAAGAGGAAGTGTTTTCAGGCATTTTGACGCCTCAAATCACGTTTTTTGTAACCTTTTGTAAAATTACCTTGAAAACTGTACTTGTATAAAATACAGTTTTGCGGTTTTGACGAGGGGAACCCCCCAGTCAAAGCCTGACGGCGCGCCCTCTCAGTCAAAGCCTACGGCTTTGACAGCTCTCCCAAAGGGAGAGCCAAGAGCACGCCCGGAAACTTTCTCATTATGCCTAATACTTTAGCATCGAAGTCAACGGCTTGGCTCTCCCTGAGAGGAAAGACTTCCCCCGCTCCGGGGGAAGATGTCACCGTAGGTGACAAAAGGGGGAATCTGGCGCGGGAGCGCCTGAGAGGGTTCCCCACCTGTGAAAAAGGGGTTCTGAAAAGCCCGCAGGCTTTTCAGAACCCCAAAATCAAAAATATTCTTCCGCTGAAGATGCCCAAAGCAGCGCGGAGGGCATTTTAAATCATCCTTACCCCAGCTGGCTCTGGGTCAGGGACATCCGCTGGTAGGCAATGCGCGGGGTGCCGTCCTCCACATGGATGATGCCGCAGCGGGTAAAGCCCTCGCTTTCCAGCAGATGCTGCATCACCTTGTTGTCGGCGTGGGTGTCGGCGCGCAGGCTCTCGCAGTGCTCCAGACACCACTCCACCACTGCTTTGCCCACGCCCTTGCTCTTGCCCGCCGAAGCCAGCCGGTGCAGTGTACCGTAGGGCAGGGTGTCGTTGAGCCACTGTCCGTCCTCGATGACCTTGTAGGTGGGGTCCTCGCCAAGGATAAAGGCAAACACCGCCTGCATCCGGCCGTTGATCATGTACACGAACAGCCGGTTGGTGTCGATATCCTCTTCCAGCAGCTC
>CAKSZF010000064.1 GCA_934525405.1 uncultured Faecalibacterium sp. | reverse complement strand
GAGGTGTTCCAGATGGGCACCAGCATGGACGAGATCCCGAACTTCCGGGAGTTTCTGTACCAGTACATCCTGCCCCAGCCGGAGCTGGACTTGGAAGCCTTGCAGGGTGACCGCTTAGAACTGGAAAACCTGCACGCCGTTCTGGCGGAAGCCCAGACCCGCGCCGATGCGCTGGACGAGATCGTGCGTTTTGGCCGCGAAGCCACCGAAAAACAGACCGAAGCCCTTGTGAATCGGGGCGCCGCCCTGCTGGCGCGGGCTGCTGCCGATGCCGGGGAAAAGGCTGTCTGGCAGGAGCGGGTGGACGCCGGACGCCGCCAGCAGGAAACGCTGCGCACCCGCTACGCCGAGGCCAAGACCGCCGAAGCGGAAGCCCGCCGCGCCTACCTGACCGCCCACAGCGCCGCCGGTGCCAGCGGCGAGGGCCGCGCACTGGACGCCCTCAACGAGGAGCTGGCGCACCGGCAGACCGCACTGGATGCCGCCGCCCGCCGCGCCGACACCGCCGAAAAAGCCGCCGAAAAGACCGGCAATCTGCTGGCGGTGCTGCGCCGCAGCGGTTTTGCCGCCGGGCAGAAGATGGCCGACCTGACCCCCGACACTCTGCCTGCCCTGACCGACTGGCTGACCGCACAGGAAAAGCCGCTGGAAGAAGCCTATTTTGCCGCACGGCAGCACACCGCCGCCTTGCAGCGGCAGCAGACCGAGAAACGCGCCGAGCTGGACGCCGTATCCGGCGGCAAGTGGGTGTACCCCCACGGCGACGCCGCCACCCGGGTGCGGGACGCCGTGAATGCCGAGCTGAAAAGCCGTGGCATGGAGCCGGACGCCCGCATCTTCTGTGAGCTGCTGAACGTGGAGGACGAGAGCTGGCAGGACTGCGTGGAAGCCTGTCTGGGCGACCGCCGGTTCGATATCCTTGTGCCGCCCGCCCACTACGCCGCCGCAAAGAGCGCCTTTGTGGCGCTGAAGGACAAAGTCGGCCCCATCAGCCTGCTGGACACCCCGGGTCTGCGCAAGGCCAACCGCCGCGCCGACACCGCCCCCGCCGACAGTCTGGCGGCACAGGTCACCAGCGAAAACCCGCTGGCGGCGCAGTACGCCGACACCATCCTGCGCCGCATCGTCTGCTGCGACACCCCCGACACGCTGGAAAACTATCCCGACAGCGCCACCCGCGACCTTCTGCGCCACCATCCCTTCCGGTTGGAGCGTCTGCGCACCCCGCAGCGATATATCGGTCTGGAAGCCCGCCGCGCCCGCGCCGGGGCACTGGCAGGGGAGATGAACGCCCTTGCGGAGGAAGTGCGCGCCGCCGCACAGGCAGAGCAGAACCTGAAAGCCGCATACAGCCAGTACCAGACCCTTTTGCGCGGCACAACGCTGGAAGAGCTTGCCGCTCTGTGGGACGCCCGCGCCGCCCTGACCGCCGCCCGCGCGGCGGTGGAGGAGCAGGCCGCAAAGCTGGCGGAGTGCCGCGAGAACCCCCTGTTGCAGCAGCTGTATAAGGAGGAAGAGGTGCGCGAAGCCGCATGGGAAGCCGCCCGCACTGCCGTGGAGCAGACCGGCGGCGACCTGCGCGTGTGCGAAAAACAGATCTCCTCCTGCGAGGCGGAGCAGCAAAAGGCGGTGGACACCGCCGAAAAGAGCGCACAGGCCGCAGAGAGTTTCTTTGCCGCCCACCCGCTGGTGGAGCCGCTCTCCCGCAGCCGTCAGCAGGCGCTGACCGGGCCGGACAAATCTCCCCGCGCCGCCGCGCAGGCCGCCGAAAAGGCACAGGCCAAGCTGGACGATGCCCTGACCGTCTACCTGAACAGCACGCTGGAACCGGCGCAGAAAGCCTATAACCAGCGCTATGTCTGCGATTATCCCTTGGGTCTTGCCGGATTGGAACAGTACCGCGCCCAGCATGAGAGCCTTGTGCGCATCGATTTGGAGCGCTACGCCGCCCGCTTGGAGCAGGCGCAGCGGGACTGCAAGGACCGCTTCCGCAAGGATATCCTGTTCCGCATGAAGGACGATATCTTCAACGCCCGGCGGCAGTTCCGGGAGCTGAACAAGGTCATGGAGCAGCTGACCTACGGCGAGGAGGTCTACCGTTTTGAGCTGGAGCCCAGCCGCGACCCGCAGCTGGCGGCGTTCTATCAGGTCATCGTGGATAAAGGCAACCAGCAGATGACCGAGGGCGATTCTCTGGACAACCTTGCCGCCACCGCCGACCCCGCCTACGAGCGTCAAGTGGACGAGCTGATGGAAAAGATCATGGCGGATGTGGACGAGAACACCCGCGCCCGGCAGGAGGGACGCACCGCTGCCGGTGCCACCCTTTCGGACTATGTGGACTACCGCACCTATCTGGACTACGATATCAAGGTGACCAATCAGGTCACCGGGCAGCAGGCGTATCTGTCCCGCGTCAGCCGCGATTCTTCCGGCGGCGAGAATCAGGCACCCTTCTATGTGGCCATCTGCGCAAGCCTTTTGCAAATTTACCAGAAGAGCGAAAACAGCATCCGTCTGGTGCTGCTGGACGAGGCCTTCAGCAAAATGACCAGCGACCGCATCCGCCCCATGATGGAACTGTTCCGCCGCCTGCAATTGCAGGTGCTGCTCATCTCCACCGTGGAAAAGAGCACCGCCATCCAGCCCTACTGCGATATCACCTATTCCATCGTCCGCCACGGCGACGCCAACGCCATCGCGCCCTTTGTCCGCCTTGCAGCAGAATGATGCAAAACGGAGCTTGACATCAAAAATAAACTTTGCTATACTGTTTTTCGCTCATCGGAGGGCTGTTTCAACGTAATTGAAGGGCCGGATAAGATGTCATCGTTCGTGCTTCCCGGAGGCTGTGGGCACCGTAGTGCCGCAGCAGAAGAGGGAACACACGGGAGCGGTGGTTCTTATCCGGCCTTTTTGTATGTGCAGAGTTCAAAAAAGGAGGAGTTATGCCAAAGAAAGCCATCCAATTGTCCGATCATTTCAACTATTCCCGCCTGCTGCGGTTCGTGCTGCCCTGCATCGGCACCATGCTGTTCACCTCCATCTACGGCATCGTGGACGGTCTGTGCGTCTCCAACTTTGTGGGCAAAACGGCCTTTGCGGCGATCAACCTCATCATGCCGCTGCCGCAGATGCTGGGCACTGTCGGCTTTATGCTGGGCACCGGCGGCAGCGCCATCGTAGGCATCACGCTGGGCGAGGGCGACCAGAAAAAGGCCGACCGCTATTTTTCCATGTTTATGTGGGCAGCGCTCGTCTCGGCTGGTGTGCTGTCCGTGCTGGGCATTGTGTTTCTGCGGCCGACCGCCGTGCTGCTGGGCGCAAAGGGCGAGCTGCTGGACTACGCCGTGCGTTACGGGCGCATCCTGATGCTGGCGCTGCCGGGCTTCGCTTTGCAGAATCTGTTCCAAAGCTTTTTCGTCACTGCCGAAAAGCCGCATCTGGGCTTCTGGTTCACCGTAGGTGCGGGCTGCACCAATATGGTGCTGGACGTGGTAATGGTGGGCATGCTGCACTGGGGCGTGGAGGGCGCTGCCCTTGCCACCCTTATCAGCCAGCTGGTGGGCGGCGTGCTGCCGGTGTTTTATTTTATCGACCGCAGCAACACCAGCTGTCTGCACCTGTGCAGAACGCAGTTTTACGGATGCGTGCTGTGGGATGCCTGCATCAACGGCTCTTCCGAGCTGATGACCAGCCTTTCCATGTCGCTGGTCAATATCCTGTATAACTTCCAGCTGCTGCGGCTGGTCGGGGAAAACGGCGTGGCGGCTTACGGCGTCATCATGTATGCTGCCTTCCTGTTTGTGGCGGTGTTCGTGGGCTATGCCGTGGGCAGCGCGCCCATCGTCAGCTTCCATTACGGCGCGCGCAACCATGCCGAGGTGCATAACCTCTACCAAAAGAGCCTGCGCCTGATCGCCGTGGTGTCTGTGAGCATGACGGCGGCGTCCATGGTCATCATCCCCCATGTGGCGCACATCTTTGTGGGCTACGATGCCCAGCTGCTGGCGCTGACCAGCCGCGCGTTCCGGCTGTATGCGCTGTGCTTCCTCATCAAGGGCTTCAATATCTATGCATCCTCCTTCTTCACCGCACTGGGCGACGGCGTGACAAGTGCACTCATCTCCTTTCTGCGCACGTTTCTGTTCCAGATGGCCGCACTGCTCGTCCTGCCCGCCCTGTGGGGCATTGACGGCGTGTGGCTGGCTGTCACCGCCGCCGAACTGGCCACGCTGGCGGTGACCGTGTATATGTTCGTGACAAAAGACCAGAAATTCCATTACCGTCATGTTTGACGCGCCATAACAAAAAAGCCGCCGGGGTCCCGGCGGCTTTCCTGTTATTCAAAGGTATATTCCACCAGCTGGCAGTTTTTGATGCCCGCAGCGGCGTATTCCTCGTTGGTCATATCGTAAAAATAGGAGTGCACCACCCGGGCGATGCCGTTGTGCGCCACCAGCAGGTAGGTCTTGCCGGTGTCGGCTTTCAGCTCGTCCAGCAGGTTGTAGATGCGCTGCGCCAGCTGCATCATGCTTTCGCCGCCCACATAGCGGTCGGCAAAGTGGGTCTTGGAGATGCGGAACTCCGCGCCGTCCCGGGGCGTGCCCTCGTATTTGCCAAAGCACTGCTCCCGCAGGCGGGGCTCGCAGCGGGCGGGCAGACCGGTAGCGGCGGCAATGGCCTTTGCGGTGTCGGCGGCGCGGGAAAGGGGAGAGTACAAGATCTCGTCGATGTGCAGGCCGCTGTCCCGGACAAGCTCGCCCAGCTGCCGCGCCTGCTGCTGCCCGCGGGCGGTCAGCGGGCTGTCGGTCATGCCGCAGATCTTATTTTCCACGTTCCATACCGTCTCGCCGTGGCGGGTGAAATAGATATTATGCATAAAATTACTCCTTACAGCTTGTGCAGGGTGCCGTCCGGCAGCAGACAGACGGTGTCTCCCTCGTCGATGCCAAGACATGTCAGCTCCCTGTCCGGGTAGGGCAGAATGCGGGCAGCCCCGGCGGCATCGGTCAGGGTCACATCGCACAGCACCGGCTGCCCGGCGGGCAGCTCCTCGCAGCCGTACAGCTGCTCGTCAATGCGCAGCACGCGGTATTCCGGCATGGTACAGCCCCTCCTTTGTGTTTTTCCTTATTATATAGCACCCGGGGGCTTTGGTGCAAGGGGAGAGGGACGATTTAGAATGCGCTCCGCTTCCGCTCTGCGCATAATCAGTGGAATTGGATTTTTATATTTGTGTTCCAGAAACGCCTGCGGGCGTTTCTGGAACACCCTTTCACCAGAGAGGTCGTAAAGATGAACGGCAGCTGCTTACCGTCACGACCCCTCCCGTGAAAATGCGTTTGGAGCGGCCCGCAGGCCGCGACAAACGCGAAATTTAAAATAGTTTTCCGCTGAATATGGCCAAAGCGCACGCGGCGGCCATTCTAAATCGTCAAATCGTCCCGCCGCCCGGCGGCTGCGGGCAAAAAACTCCCCCGCTTGACAGCGGCGCGGAGAAATTGTTACAATACTGTTACGACTGCAAACCACGCGGAGGGGTTCATGAATATTACGGAACTGCGATATCTGGTAGCCATCATGAAATGGGGGTCGGTGTCGGCGGCGGCAAAGCAACTGTACGCGGCGCAGCCCAACGTGAGCAAGGCACTGAAGAACTTGGAAGAGGAATACGGGGTGCGCATTTTCGAGCGCTCCTCCACGGGCATGATCCCCACCGAGCAGGGCAAGCGGTTCATCGCGCAGGCACAGCGGGTACTGCAGCAGGTGGACGAGTTGAAGCAGGAGGCGCACCAGCAGCGCAGCTGCGCCGAGCTGCGGGTGGTGCTGACCCATGCCACCTACGCCTCCTATGCGGCGGTGGATTTTTTGCAGCAGGCAGCCCGCAGCGAGCAGCTGCGGGCACATATCCGGGAGAGCGGTGCCATTGAAGCCTTGGACTTTGTGCTGCGGCAGGGCTACCACATGGCGCTGCTGCGCTACGCCGCCGAGGACGAGGACTACTATCTGCGCTACTGCCAGCGCCACGGCCTGCGGCAGGAGCCTATCATGGAGTTTTCCTACCTGCTGCTCACTAGTCAGGACAGCCCGCTGGCGCGGCGTCAGGTGCGCGAGCTGGACGAGCTGAACGATTACATCGAGGTGCTGCACGGCGACACCCATCTGCCCGGGGAGGAGAGCACGGTTTCCCGTTGGCAGGCAAACCCCAATCGCCGCATCCATGTGTACGAGCGGTGCAGCCAGTTCTCCATTCTGCAAAACCTGCCCACGGCCTATATGTGGTCGTCCCCCATGCCGCAGCGCGCGCTGGAGCAGTACCATCTGGCGCTGCATAACTGCCCGGCGCAGAAGCAGCAGATGCGGGACGTGCTGGTGTACCCGGAGCGGGAGCCTTTGCAGCCGGAGGAGCAGCTGTTTGTGCAACTGCTGCACAAGCAGGCGGATGCTACCATCAAGGACAGCGGGTGGAAGAAGATTTGAAATGCGCGCCGCGTCTTCCGGGTTGCGGCACCCAGCATCCGCATCGTGCCTTGGGCGGCACGCGCGTCTTGCTGGCCGCTGCCCCAACAACTCCTCCCTGTTTCCGCCGCTGGCGGCGGTCGTCGTTGTTGCAGCGGAAGAATTATTTTAAATTTTGGGGTACAGAAACGCCTGCGGGCGTTTCTGTACCTTTTTTCACGGAGGGTGGTTTGGAATGAACTCCCTCAGTCAAAGCCTGACGGCTTTGCCAGCTCCCTCTAAGAGGGAGCCTCTGGTGCACCCGCAAGCTTTGCACTTTAGCCGGAAACCGTACCGTCATGCCAAAGGCCCCATCTCCGAGGGGGCTGGCATCGAGCGCAGCGAGATGACTGGGGGAGTTCCCTCGGGAGCGTCTGAGAGGGCGGATTTCCCTTCTTTTTGTCCCAAATTCCACGTTTTGGGGAGAAAATCGCAAACGATTAAGCAAAGTGCACAAAAAGGCGGCGCAAAGTTTGGCGGGGACGGCTTTGACCGTTTCCGGGAGGAAATATTTGAGAAATAACAAAATAAATTAAAACGAACTATCGACACAAAGTACAAGTTTAAATAAACAAACAAAATAAACGGTCATATACTTTTTGATATGGGAACTATACCTAAAAAATATTAACACAATTATGAAAAAGGTGTTAACATGAAGCCAGAGATCGGTCATAGCCGCAGTATGGCATAAGCTGTCGACGGCTGAAATTCAAAAGGAGGTTTCTGGTATGATTAGTTTCTTACTGTGTCTGGCGCTTCTTATCATCGGCTACTTTGTCTATGGTAAGATCGTGGACAACACGTTCGGACCGGACGACCGCGAAACTCCTGCTGTGCGCATCAACGATGGCGTTGACTACGTTGTGATGCCCCAGTGGAAGCTGTTCCTCGTCCAGCTGCTGAACATTGCAGGTCTGGGCCCCATCTTTGGTGCACTGCAGGGTGCTCTGTGGGGTCCCGTGGTGTTCCTGTGGATCACCTTCGGCACCATCTTTGCCGGCGGCGTACATGACTACTTCTCCGGCATGATGAGCGAGCGCAACGACGGCGCTTCCATCGCTGAGGTCACCGGCCGCTATCTGGGCCCCGTGATGCAGAACATCATGCGTGTGTTCTCTGTGGTGCTGCTGATCATGGTCGGTACCGTGTTCGCTGTCGGCCCCGCAGGCCTGATCGTTACCCTGTGCAAGAACGGCGGTATGTCCGGTATGCTGACCACCACCCTGTTCTGGCTGATCATCATTCTGGCCTACTACTTCATCGCAACCTTTATCTCCATTGATGCCATCATCGGTAAGATCTACCCCCTGTTCGGCATCTGCCTGATCATCATGGCTGTGGGCGTTATCTTTGGTATCTTCACCAACCCCGCCTACACCATCCCCGAGATCTGGGCAAACTTCAGCAATATGCACCCCTCTAACACTCCTATCTGGAGCTTCATGTTCATCACCGTTGCCTGTGGTGCTATCTCCGGTTTCCACTCCACCCAGTCGCCTCTGATGGCTCGCTGCATGAAGAGTGAGAAGCAGGGTCACTTCGTATTCTACGGTGCAATGGTCAGCGAGGGCATCATCGCTCTGATCTGGGCTGCTGCTGGCTGCGCACTGTACACCATCACCGACGGCAAGATGGTCGGTCTGGCCGAGGCTCTGGCTGCCGGTCAGTCTGCCGCTATCTACGA
>CAKSZF010000063.1 GCA_934525405.1 uncultured Faecalibacterium sp. | reverse complement strand
TTCCAGACCACATCGGTCCAGAACTGCTTGACGGCACCGGCAATGACCGGGCCGCGCCACACAACGGGGTCTTCCTCGTTCTCCACCAGCAGGTTGATGCTCATCACATCAATGCCCATGCGGCTCTGGATGGGCCAGCAGCCCTTGTCGTCCGCCATGGCACGGCCATGAATGCCGAACAGCTTGGGGATGGACGGGCCGGTGATATCGGCATCCAGAATGCCGCAGTGGTAGCCGCGGCGGGCCATGGCACAGGCCAGCAGGGCGCTGGTCATGCTCTTGCCCACGCCGCCCTTGCCGGAAACAACGCCGATGACCTTTTTCACACTGCTGTTAGGGTTGGGGGCATCGTGCTGCGGAGCGGCATCGCGGGAAGAACAGGCTGCACTGCAATTAGAGCAGTCATGGGTACATTCTTCGCTCATTCTCTTTGTCGCGCACGGCAGGGGCAGAACCCGGGCAGTGCGCTTCCTCCTTGCTAAAAATACAGGCGGGGGCTTTCGCCCGCCTGACCACTGTTAACTATACCATAAAAAGTGCGCAGAAACAACCCATAGCGCTGCTCATGTTTTGTAAAGCCGCCGCATAGGCTGAACCGTGAACGCCCGTTCCGGGGCGGGGGGAGGTGCAGGGTGCGGCAGAACTACTTTAAAAATGCGGCGCTGCTTACCGGCTCGGACGTGGTGCTGCGTCTGGCAGGCATGGGGCTGCGCATCTGGCTGGCAAACGCCCTGGGCGGGGCGGGCATGGGGCTGTATCAGCTGGTGCTGGCAGTGTACGGGCTGTTCGTCACGCTGGCCACAGCTGGCATCTCGGTGGCGGCTACCCGACTGCTGACTGAGGAGCTCAGCCGGGATAAGGCCGCTGCGCGCGGGATGCTGGTGCGGCTTGTACTGGCGGGGCTGGGGCTGGGTGGACTTGCCATGGTCGCTCAGCTTGCCACCGCAGGCCTTGCGGCAAAATGGTGGCTGGGGGACATCCGCGCCGCTGCAGCGCTGCGCACTTCGGCGCTGGGACTGCCATGGATGGCTGTTTCTGCGGTGCTGCGCGGCTTTTTTCTGGCGCGGCGGCGGGTGGAGCCCAACGTGCTCAGCCAGCTGGCAGAACAGACGGTGCGCATTGCCGCGGTGATATGGGCGCTTACCCGCACGCAGGGCTGGCCGGACGGCAGCCGCTGTGCGCTGGTGCTGGCTGCTACCGCCCTGAGCGAGGCCGTGTCCACCGCCCTGATGGCATTGTTTTACCGGCGGGAGGCGGCACGCTGCTTCGGCAGCACAGCGCCGCGCCCGCCAAGGGAGATGTCCCGGCGGCTGTGGGAGATATTATGGCCGGTGGAGGGCGGCAGGGTGCTTTCCAGCGCGCTGCACACCGCCGAGAATATGCTGGTGCCCGCCTGCCTTGCGGTGTATCTGGCGGCCTCTGGCGGGCGCACCGCTGCACTGGAGCAGTATGGCACCTTAAAGGGCATGGCACTGCCGCTGCTCAATTTTCCCTTTGGGCTGCTGGGCAGTCTGGCGGTTTTGCTGATGCCGGAAATCACACAGGCGCATATCGAGGGGCAGACCGCCCGGCTGAACGCCCTGCTGGACCGGATGCTGCGGCTTACGGGGTACTTCTCCGCGCTGGCGGGTACGCTGTTCTGGGTGTGGGGCAGGCCGCTGGCGCAGCTGCTCTACCACAGCCCGGAGGCGGGGTTCTATCTGGAGACCCTTGCCCCGGCCATGCCGCTGATGTATCTGGAAAGCATGGTGGACGGCGCCATGAAGGGCATCGGGGAGCAGAAGGCGGCTTTCCGGTACAGCGTGTGGGACGCGGTGCTGCGCATTGGCGGGGTGGCGGTGCTGCTGCCCCGGTACGGGATGCGGGGCTTTCTGACGGTGATTTTACTTTCCAGCCTGTACACCTGCGCGGCCAACACCGGGCGGCTGCTGCTTTCCAGCGGTACAGGGCACGCTTTCCGACGGTGGCTTGGTGCGCCGCTGCTGGCGGCGGCTGCCGCCGGTGCGGCAGGGCGAGGTGTGCGCCGGGCGCTGGCGGGCTTTCCGGCTCAAGGGTTGCCGGGACAGCTTGCAGTGCTGACGGCGGGCGGCACAGTGACGGCCATCGTGTTTTTACTGGCGGCGTTGCCGCTGGGACTTTGGGAGGAAGTGCGGGCGATGCTGCGGCAGGCAAAGACCGGGAAAAACAGGGGAAAGTGATAAAAACGTAAATTTTCTGGACACAGGCGAGGATTGTGAGTATAATACAAACGTGTAGTTGTATCCTTCCGGCATTGCCGGGGAACACTGCCGAAAAAGCAGCGCAGGGCAAACCCTTGGCGCTGAGAGGAAAAAAGAGGATCGTAAGTGAAAGATAAAACTAAGAATACCCCGCAGGTGCTGCTGCGCCGTGCGCTGCTGGTGCTGATGGATGCGGCCATTGTGGCATTCAGCTTTTATTTTGCCCTGCTGCTGCGGGCAGACGGTGCCGTGGAGGCCGTATGGTGGCCCCACAACCGCGCCTTGCTGTATGAAAACCTGCCGTGGATCGTGGCGGTGTATATCGTCTGCTTTCTGGCGGGCGGGCTGTACTCGGTGCTGTGGAAGTACGCCGGCGAGCGGGATTTGATCCGCCTTGCCGGTATGATCGCTGTGCCCACCGCCGTGGTGTATGTGGTAAACCGCTGCTTTATCCACGGTGTGCTGTTTAATTCCGCCAACTGCATGGCCGCCGTGCTCATCCTTTTGCTCATCGGCGGCAGCCGCTTGGCATGGCGGCTGTTTTTGAACCACCCGCTTGGTGAGCGGCTGCGCAAAGTACCCGCCAAGGACCCCAACCGCCCGGTGATGATCGTGGGCGCGGGCGAAGCCGGTGCGTGGGCCATCAACGTGTGCAAATCCAACAAGGAATACGGCCACGCCGTGGTTGCGGTGGACGATGACCCCGCAAAGCTGAACCAGACCATCCACGGCGTGCCGGTCAAGGGCACTCTGGAGGACATTCCAGAGCTGTGCAATCGCTACGGCATCCACAGCATCATCATTGCCATCCCAACCTTAAAGGGCAGCCGCCTGAGCCACGTTATCGACCTGTGCGTCAGCACCCACTGCGCGGTGCAGGTGCTCAGCGACCCGCAGCTGGTGGGCAGCGGAGCACCCCAGCAGGAGGTGTTCCGCGAGCTGAACCCCGCCGACTTCCTCTCCCGCGAGGAGGTCACGCTGGATACCGACAAAATTTCCGGCTACCTTACCGGCAAAACGGTGCTGGTAACGGGCGGCGGCGGCTCCATCGGCAGTGAGCTGTGCCGTCAGGTCATGCGCTTCAAGCCCGGCAAGCTGCTCATCTTTGATATCTACGAAAACTGCGCCTACGAGCTGCTGATGGAATTGCAGCAGAAGTACGGCCGCGATATCCCGGTCACGGTGCTCATTGGCTCTATCCGGGATAAAAAGCGCTTGGACGAGGTTTTTGATACCTACCACCCCACGGTGGTGTTCCATGCGGCGGCGCACAAGCACGTTCCGCTGATGGAGGTAAGCCCTGCCGAGGCGGTAAAGAACAACGTGCTGGGCACCAAAAACTTGCTGGTCAGCGCCAGCGAGCACGGTGTAGAGCGCTTTGTGCAGCTTTCCACCGATAAGGCCGTGAACCCCACCAGCGTTATGGGCTGCACCAAGCGCATCTGCGAAATGCTCATCCAGACCTTTGCGGGCAACACGGACATGAAGTGCGTGGCGGTGCGGTTCGGCAACGTGCTGGGCAGCCACGGCAGCGTTATCCCGCTGTTTGAAGCCCAGATCAAAAAGGGCGGGCCGGTCACCCTGACCGACCCCAACATCGTGCGCTACTTTATGACCATCCCGGAGGCCGCCCAGCTGGTGCTGCAGGCGGGTGCGCTGGCCGAAAGCGGCAATATCTATGTGCTGGATATGGGCGAGCCGGTGCGCATTATGGATCTTGCCAAGCAGCTCATCCGCTTTTACGGCTACGAGCCGGGCGTGAATATGGAGATCAAGATCGTGGGTCTGCGCCCCGGCGAAAAGCTTTACGAAGAGCTGATGATGGACGAGGAGCAGGACAAGATGCGCCGCACCCAGCACAACAAGATCTTTGTGGCAAGCCCCCGCACCATTGATCTGGCCGAGTTCTACGAGCAGCTGCAGGCGCTGGAAGCCGCTGCCGCCCACAACGACGAGGGCGTGGTGCGCCAGCTGGCGGCCATGATCCCTACCTTTACCCCCACCCGGGAGAACCTGAAACTGTAACTGGTTGAACTGCGGCACTGGGCCGCATGGGATAGACCGCAGGCCGGAATATGCCGGGCTGCGCAAAACGAGAGGGATGTTATTATGGAAAAGAAACCGTTTCTGACCGAGGCGATGGCACAGGAGATCATCGAAGATGTGCCCACGCCGTTCCACGTCTACGACGAAAAGGGCATCCGGGAGAATGTCCGCCGCATCAACAAGGCCTTCAGCTGGAACAAGGGCTTCAAGGAGTACTTTGCGGTCAAGGCGCTGCCGAACCCCGTCATTCTGCAGATCCTCAAGGAGGAGGGCTGCGGCGTGGACTGCTCCTCCCTGACCGAGCTGATGCTCAGCGAGGCCTGCGGCTTTACCGGCCACGACATCATGTTCTCCTCCAACCAGACCCCTGTGGAGGATATGCAGAAGGCCTACGAGCTGGGCGCCTACATCAATCTGGACGACGCCACCATGGTGGAGTTTCTGGAGCGGGTGGCCGGTGTGCCGCAGGAGATCTTCTGCCGCTATAACCCCGGCGGAACCTTCCAGCTGGGCGAGAGCGAAGAGGGCTTTCAGGTCATGGACAAGCCCGGCGATGCCAAGTACGGCATGACCGAGCAGCAGATGATCGACAGCTACAAAAAGCTGATGCAGAAGGGCGCAAAGCAGTTCGGCATCCATGCTTTCTTGGCCTCCAACACCATCTCGGACGCCTACTACCCGGAGCTGGCAGCCATCCTGTTCCGGCTGGCTGTCCGGGTGCAGCAGGCTACCGGTGCGCACATCAGCTACATCAACCTGTCCGGCGGCGTGGGCATCCCGTACCGCCCGGAGCAGACCGAGAACGACATCATGGCCATTGGCGAGGGCGTGCGCAAAAAGTTTGAGGAGATCCTTGTGCCCGCAGGTATGGGCGATGTGGCCATCTTCAGCGAGATGGGCCGCTTTACCACCGGCCCCTACGGTGCACTGGTGTCCACCGTCATCCACGAAAAGCACATCTATAAGGAGTACATCGGTCTGGACGCCTGCGCTGCAAACCTGATGCGCCCCGCCATGTACGGCGCTTACCACCACATCACCGTGCTGGGCAAGGAGAACGAGCCCTGCGACCACAAGTACGACGTGGTGGGCGGCCTGTGCGAGAACAACGACAAGTTTGCCGTTGACCGGATGCTGCCCAAGATCGACATCGGGGATATCCTTTACATCCACGATACCGGTGCCCACGGCTCCGCTATGGGCTACAACTACAACGGCAAGCTGCACTGCGCCGAGGTGCTGCTGTGCGAGGACGGCTCTCACCGGCTGATCCGCCGCGCCCAGACCCCCCGCGATTACTTTGCAACGCTGGACTTTTTGCCCTTTATGAAGCCCCTGTTTGAGGACTGATTCTGATAAAAACGAGGTGTGACTCATGTTTTTTGGCTTTCAGCTTACCCTTGGCCTGATGATGGCCTTTTACGGTTTTTCGGTGATGAAAAATCCCCGCGTGTGGGGCGATCAGGGGCGCAGGGCGGTCAAGGCCGAAAACTTTGAGGAATACTGCCGCCAGAACGGCCAGTTCTTTTTAAAGGCGGGCTGTGTTGTGGCGGTGATCGGTGCACTGGATGCCCTGATCACGCTGGATGCCCTGCTGTACGCCCTGCTGTACATTTTTGGTCTGGCTTTCGCCTTTTACCCCCTTACCCGCTGGTGCAAGCAGAACGAGGGCTTCTCCTGGCCGTGGCCCCACGTCCAGAGCGAGAAAAAGCGCATCAAAGAGCTGCGCCGCGAACAGCAGGCACAGGAGAACGAGGAAAAAGGGGAGAAGTGATCCCCCGGATAAAGCATAAATAGCAAAAGAACAGCTCCCGGTCACGCCGTTTAACGTGACCGGGAGCTGTTTTAGCTTACTGCTGGATAAGTGGGCGCTTACTCGGCGTCCTTCGGGTCGGTCATCAACTCCTTGATGCTGGGCACAACGCCGCCCAGATTCTGCAGCTCAGAGGGGATGATGATCTTGGTGGCCTTGCCGTTGGCAACCTTCGCCAGCGCTTCAAGGCTGCGGATGGCCAGCACCTTGTCGCTGGGCATGGCCTCGTTCAGCAGACGGATGGCATCGGCGTTGGCCTTCTGCACAGCCAGAATGGCCTGTGCTTCGCCCTCGGCTTCCAGAATGCGCTGCTGCTTCACAGCATCAGCGCGCAGGATGGCGGCTTCCTTTTCGCCCTCGGCGGCGGTAATGGCAGCCTGCTTTTCACCGTCTGCCTTCAGGATGACAGCGCGCTTCTCACGCTCAGCCTTCATCTGCTTTTCCATGGCTTCCTGAATCTCCCGCGGCGGGATGATGTTCTTCACCTCCACGCGGTTCACCTTGATGCCCCACTTGTCGGTGGCTTCGTCAAGGATGGCGGTGATCTTGCCGTTGATGACGTCGCGGCTGGTCAGGGTGTGGTCCAGCTCCATCTCACCGATGATGTTGCGCAGGGTGGTGGCAGAAAGGCTCTCGATGGCGGCAATGGGCTGGTTGACACCGTAGGTGTACAGCTTTGCGTCCATGACCTGAAAGAACACCACCGTGTCGATCTGCATGGTCACGTTATCGCGGGTGATCACAGGCTGAGGGGGAAAGTCTGCAACCTGCTCCTTCAGGCTTACCTTTTTGGCAATGCGCTCAATAAAGGGAATCTTGACGTGCAGGCCGGCAGTCCATGTATCGGAGTAGCTGCCCAGCCGCTCAATGACATATACCTTGGACTGCGGCACGATGACGATGTTGGAAACAATGACCAGCACCAGAACAAAAACAAGCGCAAGGATGACAAAAAACAGAACCATAGTGCATCTCCTTTGTCAGGTTGTTGTGTGGGGGTTGCGGCTTTCGGTCAGAACAGGCTCTACGATGAGCAGGGTGCTGTGGATCTCGGTAACGCGGCAAAGCGCACCGGGGCCAAGGGTGTCGCCGGGGGTGGCGCAGCGGGCATTCCAGTCCACGCCGTCCAGCCGTACCCGGCCGGGAACCTCGGCAGTGACAGGGGAAAGCACGATGGCCTCCCGTCCCAGATTGCGGTCGCCGTTGGTGGCGGTATGCTTGAGCCGCAGCTTTGCCGCCAGCGGGCGGAAGGCTGCCAGACACAGGATGCTTACCACCAGAAAGACCACTGCCTGCACCCGGAACGACCCGGTGAACACGCAGCACAGCAATGCGGCGGCGGAACCGATGGCAAACCAGATGGAGGTCATATTAAAGGTACTGGCCTCCAGTGCCAGAAAGCCCACGGCTGCAGCCAGCCAGAGAATGGGGGAGATCTGCATGGTATGTTACCTCCTTATGCTGCTATTATACGGCATCCCCTTGGGGGAAGGTCAAGAGCTTTTTACTGGAACGTTGCACAGAAAACAAAATATAGACAAAAATGGAAAAGAAAGGCTAAAAAATGCCTGTCAGTCGTTGCGCCCCTCTCCGTGAAAAAGTACGTCGGGAAGACCCGCAGATCTTCCCGACGTACAAATAAATAATAGAATCCCGCTATGGATGCTCAGAGCGCAAGCGGAGAGCATTCAAATCGTTACAGCCCCGCAGGCGTCACTGGATATCGTAGTAGCTGTGGTTGGGATTGTGGCCGTTTTCCTCCACCACGATGGTAAAGCCCATGGGGTTTACCTCAGTGTGTTTGCCGCTGGCCAGCGGCTCCACGATGATGTGCTCAGAGCGGTTCACAATGATCTCCGCAGTCTCGGTCTTACCGATGCGCTGATAGTGCAGGATGCCGTCCTCAGCCCGCAGCACCCGCAGCTCGCCGGTGCGGAAGGCTTCGCAGCTGTGGCGCAGCTGCGCCAGCTGTGCCAGCACCGGACGCAGCCGCTCCTCGTGGCTGTCCCAGCAGAAGAAGGCGCGGTTGAAGGGGTCGCGATAGCCCTGCATCCCAATCTCGTCGCCGTAGTACAGGCAGGGTACGCCGGGCAGGGTGTAGATGATGGCATACGCCATGCGCAGGCGCAGCATCCCTTCCTCGTAGGCTTCGCCGGTCACGCTGCGGCCGCTCTGCCACTCCCG